>JAAXGZ010000001.1 GCA_012271135.1 Caldilineales bacterium
GTACAGGTCCCTGATCAGTGGCGTGTCCGAGTTGCTGATCATGACATGAACGCCGCGTTGTCCCCAACCGGCCGCAGTGTCCCGGAGCAACTCCTGTTCCCCGTCTCCGAACCCTCCGGGCAAATAGCTCGTGAACGTACCGTCGTACGGGGGATCGCAATAGACGAAGTCTCCGGCCCCCGGCGCAATCGAGTCGAACGTTTCGGCACTAATGTCGGCATGGGCCAACGCCGTGCTGGCCTGACGAAGGCCCTCGGCATCACAAATCCGAGGGTTCTTGTAGCTGCCCTTGGGGACGTTGAATTTCCCGGCCCTGTTCACCCGATACAAGCCGTTGTAGCAGGTTTTGTTGAGATAGATGAACCGCGCAGCCACCTGGAGCGGAGCTTCGGGTTCCTGCGCCCTGACCCGGAGGTAGTAGCCCTCATCCGCATGATGGTCACGCGCGTGCTTCTGCAACGCGTCAATCAGGTTCTCCACGTTGTCCCGGATCACCGTGTAGGCCGTGATCAGCTCCCTGTTGACATCCGAAAGGCATGCCTTGCCGATTCGTTCAGGCATCGCGAAAAACACGCTACCACCACCGACGAACGGCTCATAGTAGTCGCCAAAGTCAGTCGGTGCCTGCTCCCAGATCAGGGCCGCCAGACTTCGCTTGCCGCCCGCCCATTTGACAAACGGCCTGGCCCTGGGAATGCCTGGCCCTGCCATAAGAGGCTCGGAGCGAAGCGAACTACCGGATACCTGCACCGTTATGGCCCCTTCAGCTAGCATCCGGCACAGCCCTCGAGCCAACGGATCGGTTTCCCAATCCAGTCGGCGCAGTTGCGGCCGGGGTCCCGACCATTGGCTGGTTGGAACTTCAAGGTCAACCATCGATTTGCCGGCATGTCTGTCCGCGGAGCCTGATGCACTTCCTACGTCGCCGCCAAGGCATCCATCTGCGCTCGCATGGCGCGGACCAGCCGACCAGCCACTTCTGCCGGTTCCCGAGCCTGTGCCAAACTGCTGCTGGCATTGAAGAGTACGCCTGGCACATCGCGGGAAATCCAGCCAGCCTCAAGACTCGCTTCGAGTGCGCCTCCCTGCGTGCCGATGCCCGGAGCCAGAAACCACCGGTCCGGTACTGCTGCGCGCACCTGCTTCAAGGACCGTGGATCGGTCGCACCCACAACGAGACCGCTGTTCGGTCCCCAAGTCTGTGCCGTCTGTGCAACCTGGATGAACAAGGGCTCTCCGTCAAGACTTCGGCCCTGAAAGGCTTGTCCATCCGGGTTGGACGTGTGGGCCAGCACAAAGCACCCCTTGTCCGGCCAATCCAGGAACGGGGCCAGGCTGTCCCTGCCCAGATAGGGGTTGAGCGTGACGGCATTAACCCCCAAGGTTCCGAAACAGAATTGGGCATAGCCTTCCGAAGTGGTGCCGATGTCGCCGAACTTTGCGTCCAAAATCACCGGTCGGCCCGACGGTATCCGGGCCAGGGTGTCCTCCAGTAGTCGCAGCCCATCAATGCCATGGGCCAGATAGAACCCGAGGTTGGGCTTGTAGGCCGCCGCCCATTCCGCCGTCTCTTCAATGATGTGGATGTTCCAAGCCAACAGGTTGCCGATGATGGAGTGGCCCGGTCGGCTGAACGCTTCCGGCAGTCGTTCTACTACTGGATCAAGTCCTACGCACAGCAGGGAGCGCCGCTCACGGGCGGAGGCGGCCAGATGTTGCCAAAAATGCATATCAGGGATGGGAATCGGGGAAGCTGACGGATTATAGGCGGGATGCCTGCCATCCCCGGAAACCGAAGGTTCGGGACAGGCGGGAATGCCTCCACGCACAAGTCGTCAAGATGCCCGGAAACAGGGGCAGCCCTCTCCGGACCTGATTTGCCTGCTCCGGACAGAGGTGAGACACCACGCCTGAACAGATAGTGTTGACCAGTGCCCACTTCCAGTCAGCATTGACCAAGAGTGCGGCAATGCCGCATACTCCGACACTACGGCTCTTGGTTGCCAAGGCTTACGGACGGGCTGGGACTGGCCGAAAGCTCGTGCCGGAAGCGGATCGGCAAGCCATGGTGACCGCCATCATCGCCGATGCAAAAGCTGCGTCGGTGTTCGAGGAACCGGAGATATCCGTAAACCGCGTTGGACCGGATCGGGATGGGGTGCGACTGTCTGAGTATGGGCCAGCATGGATTCAAGTGATGTCGGCAAGGTTCCTGAGACTTGCACTCCATGCGACTGGGACCGGGTCTGCCAAAAACACTTCTCCGGGACAAGATCGGATGCAACTCATCGACTTTGGCCCCGGACCGGAGATGGCGTTGTGCGTGTCCTGGCTACCCTAACTGCAACCAGCAACCGAGAACGTAACCATCGATGCATCGAAAACATCCAAGGCAAACCTGGGAGTGAATGCTGTTGCTGTCACATTGAGACTGTCTATCTGGTCAACACGGTAGGCACAGACGCTACCGGTGATTGACACAACCGTGTAGAGGATGAGTTGGTCAGAACGGGTCTTCCGAAGGCTGTAGGGCTCAACCATGAATGTCCTGTCCTGGTAGCCCACCTCAACGCAGAGGCGATTGACAGCGGCAAAGCGCGCCTTCTCCAAAGGCGTCCTCAGTCCCCAGAACGACAACGTAGCAGGTGGACTCCATGCATCGTCAATATCGTCTATGGTCGGGATGGACGGCAACTCCTCGCGCGATCCGCGTCCCTCAAGCCACGCCAAAAGCTGAGGCAGTTCATCCCACAATGCCGAGAACGGGGGTAGAACCGAGAGTTGATGCTCCAGCATGTTGGCCCATTCTTCCTTTAGCTCGGGCAGGAACGGAGATGCCAAGATCGATCGGCTACTGAAGACCTCCAAACCTTTGGATTCACACTTCTCTCTAAAGACGGTCCGCACGAGGGTTGCATCTGGACCAAGAAATGGCCTTCTGTAAAGAGTGATGATGTCGTAAAGGTCTCGCGGACGAGCTCTCTCTCCCATAGCCCGCAACTTCTCAGCGAACACTTCTTCAAAGCTGTAGCATCGAACGTGTGCTGACAGCGGAAAGGCATCCGGGTACGCGTGGGCAATCGGGCGCAAGACCGTCGGCCGTACAATCTTCTCCGCTATGGTCAGGTCAATCCGGATGCTCGCCAAACTGGGCGCGTTCCGTGGACCTCTGTAGTAGACGCGGCCCTCCACAGACCTGCCATCAGGCCGCATGCGTACTACAGGTTCCCGTTCCAGCAAGGAAATTCCGGACTCCTCATACACGCGCACCAAGGCCCGTTTCAAGTGACGGGTCACTTGACCGGTCTTGAACTTGGTCCCTGGCAGCAAAGTAAAATCCAGGTCTTCCGAGAAGCGAAAGGTCTCGACATAACACTTCTTCAGGCACGTCCCGCCCTTGAAGGCCCACGATGCCGACAACTCAGGGTCGGCTCCAATCCCCCAGAGCACCCACCCAATGACGTAATCCTTCTCGATTACGTCCTCCCGGATACCCCATTCCCTGATTCTCTCGTTGAGTTCTGTCCTGGTGATCAACTGAACACCTCTTCGGGTTGGATCGTTCTGTTCACCCGCAGATTCCAGCGCCACGCTACAGGCCCCCTGTTGGGCAGACCGGGATCCAATCGGCTGACACCGGAACTCACACTGTCCTCGCATGCCCGGAGGAGATCAGGGGCATGGACATCCAGAACCTCCAGCAGGAAACCCAGACGCTTGAATACCACGCGGTTGCCGGCCTGTCGGACGTAGGCCACAAGCAGTTCGTCATCGCGGTACTCCTCCCTAAAGTACCTATCCATGATGTCAACAACGTGGCGCAAGCCTCCTCCAATGGACGGGACCTCGAGGATGTCAACGAGTGTGCGGGAAGGGTCGGACACATTCACCTTGGTCCGGTCGCGCCAGACTGGTTTGGTGCCGAACACCCGACTTTCAGAGACGTGTTTGACGAAGAACGGAAACCCCTGGATGCTGACCTCCTTGCGCCGCGTCTTTCGCGTAGTCAAGACCACGGTGTCCAGGAAGATCTGCTCGGTTAGGCTCCAGTTCTCGCATGCCGTCCATCCTCCGATGTAGTAGTCAGGACCAAAGAGCTTTGCCGCAATGACCCATGGGTCCTCCCGCCACCCGGATGGGTGGCGGGCATCAAGCGGTACGGGTGCATAGAGACCTCGGCAGACGCGAACCAGCCATCCGCGCTCGGCGAGATAGGCGAGGAATCTCTGCGTTCGCGTGATCGGAAGCGCAAGCGTGGTTGCAGCTTCTTGGACAGTAAATGGTCCCGTGACGCTCCGAATCAGAGACGTAAGGAGATATCGATTCTTTGCCGAGATGCCTCTTGGGGTCACAATTGCTGTCAATACGAGCATTCCTGCGATCTAATCGAAGATAACGCGTCTATTATATCGCAAACGAGACTGTCGTCCAAGGTGTTGGAGAACCGAAGGGCACTGTTTGGCTTGGCTGGTTTTGGTGCTGGGATTACCCATCGGAGCCTCTGCAGCAAGGAGTTCGATTGGGCATGTGCCATCGAGAGGCCCTCTCAAGCAGGCAGCCGAACGACCGTGTCCGCGTCTTCGCGTTGTTATCCCACCGTGTGCAGCAGGCTGCAAGTCTGGATCTCAGCAGTTCCATCGGCCATCCTGATGGCACTTCGGCCTGACCTGAAACTGAATGACATTGAGCGCATGGTTCGGCCGCGCCGGCGCCAAGCCATGCCCCGGCACACCTTCACCGAAACCAGGAAGCGATGTGAGACGAAATCGATCTGGAGTTCCACCTACCGACACCTGCCTGCGGAACCGTTGGACGGAAGTTGGACTGACGGGGAGCTTCCTGTTGCGGGGGGCCCGGCGGGGAGAGGTTCCGCCGGAGCGTGGTCCACTAAGCATTTCGGATAGACAAATA
>JAAXGZ010000025.1 GCA_012271135.1 Caldilineales bacterium
TCGACATGGGGGGCACCACGGCCAAGATGTGCCTCATCAAGGCCGGCCGGCCGGCCATGTCCGACAATTTCGAGATCGCTCGGGTACACCGTTTCAAGCGGGGTTCCGGCCTGCCGGTCCGCGTTCCCACGATCGAACTGATCGAGATCGGCGCCGGCGGCGGCTCGATTGCGCGCAAGGACGAACTGGGCCTCCTCAAGGTCGGTCCGGATTCGGCTGGTGCCGATCCCGGACCTGCGTGCTACGACCTGGGAGGCGATCAGCCGACCGTCACGGATGCCGACTTGCTGCTCGGCTACCTCAATCCCGAGTTTTTTCTGGGCGGCCGCATGATGCTGGACCGCTCGGCCTCCGAACGGGCGATTGCCGGTTTGGCGGCTGAGATGAACCTGACCGTCCTGGACACGGCCCACGGCATTTTCCAGGTGGTAAACGAAAACATGATTTCGGCCACCCGTGTCCATGTGGCCGAGCGCGGGGCGGATCCTAGGCGACTCAAGTTGATGGCCATCGGTGGCGCAGGTCCGGTCCATGCCTATGAAATTGCGCGAGCACTCAGGATGCGCGGGTTTGTCTGTCCGGCCTCGGCCGGTGTGACTTCGGCCCTCGGTTTTCTGACCGCTCCCTCCGCCTTTGAGTTTGCCCGGACCCACATCGCGCGCCTGGAACCGTCCGGCCTGGCAGAACTGGACCGGATCTATGACGAACTTGCCGCGGAGGGAAGGCAGGTCTTGCGCAAGGCCGGCGTCGCGGAAGAGGACATGGTGTTCACGCGGGAGGCCGATCTGCGGCATGTGGGGCAGGGCCACGAGATCGTGGTGGCCCTGCCATGGGACTGCCTGGCGGACACATCTCTCGACGAACAACTGCGGCCCCATTTCTTCGACCGGTATACGGAGATTTACGGCCACGCCCACACTCATCTGGACCTGGAGATCACCACCTGCCGCCTGAACGCCTCCGGACCCAAGCCGCATATCGCGTTGCCGGAGGCCGAGTCGGGTTCCGATTCCGCGGCCGCCCTCAAAGGCAGCCGCCCCGTGTATTTCGCGGAAACCCGAGCCTATGTCGACACTCCGGTCTACGACCGGTATTTGCTGGGTCGGGGGACCTCGGTTGAGGGACCGGCGATTGTGGAGGAACGCGAGTCCACGGCCGTCATTGGACCCCGTGGCCTTGGCAAAATCGATCGGTATGCAAATTTGGTAGTCACCCTGCGGGACTGACAACGAACGCCTTTGCCTTCGCATGGCGAAGTGCGCAGCAACCCACTCTCTGGACAATCAGGATATCCAAGCCCAATGGCCGGTCTTCGAATTGGTTTCGACATCGGCGGAACGTTTACGGACCTTGTCCTTTACGACGAGGCCAGCGGTCGCATTCACAGCCACAAGCTGGCCACCACGGCGCGCAGCCCGGAAGCCGCCGTGCGCGCCGGCTGGTGGAAGCTGTTGGCTGAAGCCGGGTTTTCCGGTTCCCAGGTTTCGAACGCCATCCACGGCACGACTCTGATCACCAACTGCCTGGTCGAGCGCAAGGGCGCAGTGACGCTGCTCCTGGCCACACAGGGATTCAGCGACGTGCTGGATACCCAGCGCGAGATGCGCTACGACATCTACGATCTGCATGCTCCCCAGGTTGAGCATCTGGTGCCCCGGCCGTTGCGGTTTGAAGCCAGGGAGCGCATGGACGCGTTCGGTGGTGTGGTCGAGGAGTTGTCCCTCGACAGTCTCGGTGACATCGCCAGGCGACTGGAGCGCGCCGGGGTAACGGACTCGATTGAATCGATTGCGGTCTGCTTCCTGCATGCCTTCACCAACCCGGAGCACGAACGGAAGGCAGGTGTCTGGCTCTCGGAACGCCTGCCCCAACTCCGCGTGTCCCTGTCGCACGAGGTGGCTCCGGAAATCAGGGAGTACGAACGCATGTCGACCACGGTGTGCAACGCATATGTGCAGCCGTTGGCCGCAACCTATCTCAGGCAGCTGGGGGAAGTGCTTAGGGAGGTCGGATTCGAGCGCGAGATGTTCCTGATGCTCTCCTCGGGCGGGGTGTCGACTCTGGAGACCGCGGCCAAGTTTCCGATCCGGCTGGTCGAGTCCGGGCCTGCGGCCGGGGCGCTGGCCGCCGTGTACTACGGCGAACTGCTGGATCTGCCTGATCTGGTCTCGTTCGATATGGGCGGCACCACCGCCAAGATGTGTCTCATCAAGGACGGACAGCCGGCCATGTCCGATCACTTTGAGATTGCGCGCGTGCATCGCTTCAAGCGCGGCTCGGGTCTTCCGGTGCGCGTACCGGCCATCGAACTTATCGAGATTGGAGCCGGCGGCGGATCCGTGGCCCGGGTCGACGAACTTGGCCTGCTCAAGGTGGGCCCCGATTCCGCCGGTGCCGATCCGGGCCCTGCCTGCTACGGCCTGGGCGGGGATGCGCCGACCGTGACGGATGCCGATCTGCTGCTGGGCTATCTGGACCCGGGTTTCTTCCTTGGCGGGCGCATGATCCTGGATCGGGCTGCGGCTGAAACGGCAATGGCCGGGCTGGCGGACCGGATGGGTTTGACCGTCACCGAAACCGCCCACGGGATTTTTCGGGTCGTCAACGAGAACATGATTTCGGCCACCAGGGTTCATGTCGCGGAACGGGGCGCCGATCCCCGCAGCCTCCGCCTGATGGCGTTTGGGGGCGCCGGCCCGGTGCATGCCTATGAAATTGCGCGGGCGCTCAAGATGCAGGGGTTTGTCTGCCCCGCGTCCGCCGGGGTCACGTCGGCGCTGGGCTTCCTCACCGCGCCACCGGCGTTCGAGTTCGCGCGCACCCACATGGAACGTCTCGATGCCTCGTCCCTAATCGAGTTGGATGGAATCTATGCCGGATTGGAGGCGGAAGGAAGGCGCGTGTTGAAGTCCGCCGGCATCAAAGACGACGACATGACCTTCACACTCAAAGCCGATTTGCGCCATGTGGGCCAGGGACACGAGATCTCGGTTACGCTGCCCTGCACCAGACCCTCCGACATGTCACTGGACGGAGACTTGCGGCCGTACTTCTTCGCTCGCTACGAGGAAATTTATGGTCATGCCCACACTCATCTGGACTTGGAAATCACCACCTGCCGGCTTAACGTCTCCGGTCCCAGGCCTCAGGTGGTCTTGCCCGAATTCGCGGCAGGTTCAGGCCCCGACCAGGCTCTTAAGGGCAGCCGTCCCGCCTATTTCACCGAGGCCGGGGACTTCGTCGACACTCCCGTTTACGACCGCTACCTGCTTGGCAGGGGTTCAACCGTCCGCGGCCCTGCCATCGTGGAGGAACGCGAATCCACGGCCGTGGTTGGACCGCGGGGCTCCGCCGAGATTGACCGCTTTGGAAATTTGGTCGTCACTCTGGCGGAATGAGGGTTGGAGTGTGGGACAAGCCACCGACACCCATCGGGACCGAACGTGTGCCACCACCCACGAATCCGAGACTCAGAGCGTGTTTGGAAAGTGCCGTCAGGTGGCGGTGAGTTGCTTCAGCATGCGCCGGACTGTGGCGATATGGATCCAGGCTTCGGAGGTGTCCAGGCGGCCCTCGTAGTCCTTGCTCAGGCGACGGTGGCGGCCCAGCCAGGCGAAGGTGCGCTCCACGATCCAACGCTTGGGCAGGACCTGGAAACCCTGGGCGGCGGGGTCGCGGCGGACGATGTCCAGTTGCCAGGTTCCCTGTGCCTGCACCCAGGCCTCCAGGCGGGCTCCCTGATAGCCGCTGTCCCCCCAGATCACGCGCAGGCGGGGGCAGTCGTCCTGCAGGCGGTCGAGGACCTGCCGGGCCCCGTCCCGGTCCTGGATGTCGGCGGTATGCACGACCACCTTCAGCGGCAGCCCCAGGGTGTCCACGACCAGGTGCCGCTTGCGGCCCTTGACCTTCTTGGCCGCGTCATACCCCCGCGGCCCCCGGGTTTCCGTCGTCTTCACGGACTGGCTGTCGATGATGCCCGCGCTGGGTGAGGGCGCCCGGCCCTCGGCCTGGCGCAACTGCCCGCGCAGCGCGGTGCTGACGCGGGCCCACAGACCGCGGCGGCGCCAGGTCCAGAAGTACCAGTAGACCAGGGTCCAGCGGGGCCGGTCGTGGGGCAGCAACCGCCAGGCACAGCCGCTCCGCAGTACATACAGGATCGCATTCACAATTTCGCGGCGGGACACTTCAAGGGGACGCCCGTGCGGGCGGGGACCGGGCAGCCAAGGGCGGATCCGTTCCCACTCGGCGTCGGACAGGTCGGTGTCATAGGGTTGGCGTTCCATGAGGCGGCGATGTAGGGTAGGGCAGGAGGCGCGGGGGTAGGGCCGCGCGTGAGACCTGTGCATCCTACTTCCAACCCTCCTTTTTCGGCCCCATGCCGCTTTTCCAAACACGCTCTCAGCCAATACACATCGTTTGCTGCGTCCTGCCGGAAGTACGGAGCTATTGAAGAATTCGATGCCCGTGTCGTTGTGCAGGTTGTTCGGTTGCACTGAAGTGTCCAATCACGAGTCCAATTAGCCCATGAAACTTTCGCACGATCGCTACCTGCCCTACGACGAATACACGGCTGCCCTGAAGGAGCTTGTCACCGCAAGTCCGGAGCTGGCTCTGCTTGAGTCGGTTGGCCAAAGCTTCCGTAGACGTGAAATCTGGGCTGTCACCCTGACCAACCGTGCCACCGGCAGCCCCGAGTCCAAGCCTGGCTTCTACATCGACGGCAACAACCATGGTGAGGAGGTGATTACCTCCTCCGTAACGCTGTACACCATTGATTTCCTGCTGAGCGAGTACGGGCAGGATCCGGATGTAACTCGTTTGCTGGATACCCGCGTCGTCTATGTGTTGCCCCGGGTAAACCCCGACGGCGCGGAGATCTGCCTGACGACTCCGTACCGCACGGTCGGTACCGGCCGTTATCACCCGGCCGACGAGTATCCAACGGGCCTGCACCTGGAGGATTTGGACGGGGATGGCGAAATTCGGCAGATGGCCATTCCCGACCCGCGGGGCGAATGGCGACGATCATCCGCGGAACCGCGCCTGCTGGTGTTGCGGGAACCATGGGAAGCCGACGGCCAGTACTACCGCATGCTGCCCGAAGGGATGCTGAGGGACTGGGACGGGGTCGGCCTTCCTATCGTGCCCCCGCGGCACGGCAACCTGAATCGGCAGTTTCCGGTGAACTGGGAACCGGAGGGCGGGGAGTACGGTTCGGGGGACTTTCCGCTCAACGAACCCGAAGCCATGGCCATGGCCCGTTTCGTGCTGTCGCATCCGAACATCACGGGAGCCCAGGCCTACCACAGCCACGGCGGCATCATCCTGCGGCCTTCGGGCTTCCGGAGGGATGCGGAACTCCCTGCTGCCGACCTCGACATATACAGGGAACTGGGTGCCGTGGGTACCGAGGTTACCGGATACCCTCTGATTTCAACCTACGAGGACTTCACTCCCAACATGCGAAGTCCCCGGCACGGCATGTTCACCGACTGGCTCTACGATCGCATGGGCATTCCGGCGTTTGCCAGCGAGGTGTGGGATGTCGAAACCGAAGCAGGAATCCCCAAGCAACAGTTCTTCTCCACCCGCCCGCACAACGAAGCCGAACAGATACGGTTTCTGGCATGGGCTGACGAGCACAGTCCGCGGGCCCATCAGGACTGGCGCGAGTTCGATCACCCGCAGCTAGGAACGGTGTTGCTCGGCGGCTGGGACCCCTACTTCATCCATAGGAATCCGCCCCCGTCGCTGATTGCCAAGGTGGCCCTGCCCAATACCCTGTTCACTGTGCGGCATGCCTTGGCATCACCCCTGCTGAACATCCGGGAGTTCAAGGCACGGCCCGTTTCGGCGGATCTCCACATTGTGCAGGCGCAGGTCGAGAACCTGGGCTATCTGGCCACGAACCTGACCGATCAGGCCCGCAACCTGGGCAAGGGTGGCGATGTCACGGTCGAGTTGGAGTTGGATCGGGACTGTGAGCTTCTCATGGGCCAGTCTGTGGTCACGCTCGGGGATCTGGCCGGCAGGGAGGAACGCAGGATGCCGTACGATCCCTGGCGCCGACCATGGGGCGAGTCTGCCGGGCTTGCCGAGTGGCTGGTGCGCGGGCCGGACACAGGCAGGATTACGGTGCAGGTGCGGTCCACCAAGGCTGGCAGCTGTTCCGCAACCAAGACATTGGCAGACTTGCAAACCGGCGATTCCAACCAGTGATGACGACCACAGATCCCTTTGCGGAAACCCCGGACTTCGATCCCGTAAGCCTTGAAATCCAATGGCAGCGGCTGATCTCGATTATGGACGAGATCGACTTCGCCACGGTCAAGACATCGTTCTCAACCATCGTCGGGGAGAGCCGCGACTTTGCCTGCATTCTGGTGGACCAGAACGGGGATTCACTCTGCCAATCTCGGTTTTCTCCACCCAATTTTTGCGTAGTCCTGCCCCGCACGGCACGTCGGCTCCTGGCAGTCCATCCCCTGGAGACCTTGAGGGAAGGCGACGTGCTGTGCACCAACGATCCATGGATCGGGACAGGCCACCTGCCCGACTACATCCTGCTCACCCCGGTATTTCATCAGGGCAAGCCGGTGGCGTTCATGGGCACAGTGGCACACCTGTCCGATGTGGGCGGTCACCGGGGGGACCTCGAGGCCTACGATGTCTTTACCGAAGGGATACGCATCTCCCCATCGAAACTGTTCATCGAAGGCGAACCCAACGAGTTCCTGTTCGAGGTCATCGGCAACAACTGCCGTGTGCCCAATTTGGTCCTGGGGGACATCCGTGCCATCGCAGGCACCCACCAGATCGGAATCAGGCGGCTGCGCGATTTCATGGACGACTACGCGATGCCGGACCTAGTGGAGCTGTCCAGTGTCATTCACGGCCGTTCGGAAAGCCTGATGCGCAGTCGCATCGAGGCGTTGCCCGACGGGGAGTTCGAGTTTGGTTTGGACATTGACGGATATGTGGACATCGTTCACCTGCATGCCACCGTGCGGATTCAGGGCAACGACATCCATGTCGACTACGGGGGCACATCGGCACAGACGCGCAAGGGATCCATCAACTGTGCCTACAACACCACGTTCGCGTCCACTATGTACCCCTTCAAGTGCTCGTTGGTACCCCAAATCCCGAACAATCAGGGACTGTTCCGGCCGATCCACGTGACGGCGCCCACGGGATGCATCCTCAACTGCGACGACGGGTTCCCGGTCCAGGCGCGGGCCAAGGTGACCAACAACATCAACCAGGTCCTGTTTGGGGCGGTCTGGTCCATCCTGGGGGAACACGCACAGGCCGGCAGCGGTTCGATTTGGCCATTCTCCGTGCATGGGGACCTGGAGGAGTACGGTCCCTTTTCCGTGAGCTGCCTGCCGCACGGCGGGCGGGGAGCCATGCAGGGATTGGATGGGATGCCTCCCATTGCGTTCCCGCACAACAGTTCCGTGACGCCGATCGAGATCATGGAAACCCAGGCCCCAATCCTGATTCTCCACAAGGAGTTTCGGATGGATTCGTCCGGGGCCGGACGCCAGCGCGGCGGCATCGGGCAGCGGATGACCTTCAGGAACATTGCCGACAGTACGATTCAGGGTCGAGTCCGCCCTGACAAGATGTTCTGTGCGCCCCCCGGGCTCGACGGCGGTGCCCCCGGCGTGGTGGGCGAGGTTCGGTGGAACGGCCGCAACATCGACCGTTTCCCGCCCTTGGACCTGCAGCCCGGCGACGAAATCGAACTGCTGATGCCGGGCGGTGGCGGGTTCGGGCCGGTGGCCGAGCGTCCCGCCGAACAGATTCGGCGCGACCTCATAGCCGGGTTCATATCCGAGGTGGCCGCACGTCGCGACTATGGATGGGCTGGTCCGTCGGAGGGCGGTTCCGGATAGACAGGTTGGGATCAAAGTTCGACGAGGTCAGTCGCAACAACCAGCCAAGGAAGGATGGCATGCCGCTGACAGCCGGCCATGCGCATGGCCGGCCCCCGTAGTTGCGTATTCCCCACCCTGTGGGTCGGTGCCGGGATGCCCCCAACGCCAACGCGTGCGGGCAGGCTTGCCGTGCCGGGATCGACGCCATCCCTGCTGTTTACCGGTCGGCAAGGTTGCCGATCTCCTTCTCCACCTCGCTCAGCTGGGATGCGTCGAGTTGCCAGCCGGTGGCACGGACATTGGCCTCCAGTTGCTCGATGCTTGTCACCGCATTGATCACCGACGACACGCCCGGCTGGGCCAGCAGCCAGGCCAGGGCCAGATCCCCCACCCGGTAGCCGTGATCCTGCGACCATCGATCAAGGTTGGCGATCGCCGCCAGGCGTTCCGGCGCCATTAGGTTCCGGAACCGCTCGCTGGTGTTCCCATAGCCGCGCGTGCCCTTGGGGGCCGGTTCGCCGGCTCGATACTTGCTGGTCAACACTCCCTGGGCCAGCGGGGAATAGGGCAGCAGACTCAGGCCGTAGTGCAGGCAGGCCGGGACCACATCCCGCTCGGTCCGGCGTTCGAACAGGTTGTAGAGAGACTGGCTGGCTACGAGGGGGGTGTAGCCGTTGTGGCCGGAAATCTCGCTCATCGCCGCGATTTGCCAGCCTGCGAAGTTGGAACACGCGATGTAGCGAACCTTGCCGGCCCGAACCAGGTCATCAAAGGCGCGTAGCGTCTCATCCCAAGGCGTGCCCGGATCCGGCTTGTGGGCATAGTACAGGTCCACATAGTCGGTGCCGAGGCGGCTCAATGTACCGTCGATGCTGTCCATGATGTGCCCTCTGGACAGGCCGGCTTCGTTGGGTCCCATACGGTACCCCTGTGCGATCAGGTGGTTGGGTTCCCAACCCACCTTGCTGGCAATGATGAACTTGTGGCGTCGGTCGGCCACTGCCCGTCCGATAAAGGTTTCCGAATCACCGCCCGTGTAGCTGTTAGAGGTATCGATGAAGTTTGCACCCAACTCCTCGGCCCTGTGGATGATCCGGGCCGTCTCGTCCGGATCGGTGAAATGGGACGTTGCCTTCTGGTGACCGAAGATGTTGGCTCCCAATCCGAAGACGGGAACCTTGAAGCCGCTGCTGCCCAGATGTCTGTATTCCATGAGATTTCCTTTTGGTGTATTCAATCGTTGACGGTTGGCCCGATTGGTGGGTGAACGTACACCGGTGATGGGGCTCTGGCCCCGGGAAGCAACCGCTTCAACTCAACCAGGTACGGACAGTTCAGTTCCCCAAACCTTATGGGTTTGGGGTCATTCGCTCTCGGCCGTCAGGCGGCGTTGGCCGCGTTGGCGGACTCGAGTCCGGGTGGAGCCGTCCCCACCGTTGTCCCGCTTCGATCCCGGAGCAGTCGCTTGACCTCTCGGAAGGGCGTG
>JAAXGZ010000075.1 GCA_012271135.1 Caldilineales bacterium
TCCTCATCGGAGACGCTGAACGCGGAGCGGCTATCGAACTCGTGCATGAAGGATCCGGCGGTCTCCTGGCACCTTTCGAATATCTCGGGATACCGTGTCCTGATCTCCTCCTGCTCCTTTTCCGAGATGGGGCGGTTGCGCAGGGGGGCGCAGTAGTTGGGCGTGCGCTGGAAGACGGTCAGGTGGCCGACCTCCCTGGCGATCTCGGTGATGAGCTGCACGGCGGTAGCGCCGGTGCCGACCACGCCGACTCGCTTGCCGGCCAGGTCCATGCCTTCCTTGGGCCAGCGACCGGTGTGGCACCATGCGCCCTTGAAATCGTGAATGCCCTCGAAATCCGGCACGTAATGCGCCGACAGGAGGCCGACTGCCGTGATCAGGAATTGCCCACGGGCCTTGTGGCCGTCGTGCATCGTCAGCTCCCAGCGGTTGGCCTCCTGGTCATACACACAGGAAGCGACACGGGAGTTGAACCGGATGTGGCGGCGCAGGTCGAACTTGTCGGCTACGAAATTGAGGTAGCGCTCGTTCTCTGGCTGACCGGAGTACAACTCCTTCCAGTGCCATTCCTCCAAGAGTTCACCGGAAAAGGAATATCCGTAGGTGTAGCTCTCGGAATCGAACCGGGCGCCGGGGTAACGGTTCCAGTACCAGGTTCCTCCCACCCCCGAGGCGTCCTCGAAGGACTTGACCGTGAATCCCAGTTCCCGGAACCGGTACAGGGAATACAGCCCGGTGACACCGGCGCCGATGATCAGGACGTCGTACTCCTCGACGTTGCCGTTCCGGGACACCTGGGTTGCAGTCGCTTGCTGCAAAGATGCCATGAGCAGTCCCTCCGCTGACTCATTCCGTCTTCAATCAATTGGCATTATACATGGTAGGGATAACTTGGAAAGGTATATATCACATCGGCCAATGCCCTTGCTTCACGTATACAGCGAGACCGGAGGCGCGGCGTCCATGAGCATGGCCCCGCCGAACTCGAAATTGAGCGGCAGCCCCGAGATGTGCTGGCCGTGGACGTGCAGGTCGCGGAAGTAGCGTTCCAGGCCCACGGAGCGATGGATCGAGTTGGTGCCAGCGGCGCTGAACAATTTATCGGCCACCGAGATGGACTGGCGAATGGCGTGGGTGATGGCCAGGCGGGTGCGCATGGCCTTCTCGGATAGGTCGGGGCCTCCCTTGACCTGCTCCTCCCACATGGAGCTCACCGTGTCCACCACGTAGCGGCGAGCGCTGTCGATCATGGCCTCGCATTCGCCCACCACGATCTTGATGTGCTGGCGGTCGCGCAACAGCACCGGGGAGTCGGTCGAACCCGAGTCAGTAGCAAGGTCGACAAAGGTGTTCATGGCCCCCCGGGCCATGCCCAGGGTGTTGGCCGCCGACAGCGTCCAGCCAAAGACGATGGCCGACTGCGGCGGCGTGTACAGGGCGCCCTCATAGTGGGCCGGATCCCCGCGGGTGTAGGTATGGTCCTCGGGAACGAACACCTCGTGGTATTCGGCGTCGTGGCTGGCCGTGCCCCTCATACCCATGGTCGTCCAGGTATCCAGCACCTCCCCCTGGTCGACGCGGACCACCACCGTGCGCATCACCGGGCTGCCGTCGTCGTTCAGAACCGGTCCGTCCTCGTCGACCACCCGGCAGGCGACGAAGATCGCGATGGAGTGGTCGATGCCGCTGAGGAAATTCCACCGGCCGGAAACAATGTATCCTCCGTCGGCCAGTCTTGCGGTGCCGCCTGCCCGGGCCGAGCCGGACCCCAGGACCACCGGAGGATCACCGAAAATCTCCCTGACCGCCTTTGGCGAAAGGCGGGCCACCGCGGAGGATACGGCAGCGCCGTTGAAGATGCACCACCCGGCCGAACCGTCCGCCTGTGCTATCTCCTCCACCACGTGAAACGCCGTGACAGGGTCGGTCTGGGGGCCGCCCAACTCCTTGGGCACGTACAGGCCGAACAGCCCCTCGTTGGCCATTTCCATGGCCAGTTCGTGGGGCAGTTGGCATTCCGAGTCCATGCGGTCCCGGTTCGCCATGATCTCCGGGACAAACCTCTTTGCGGTCTCCACCAGGTCACCGGCCAGAATAGCGGTCATAGGGTGTTTCGCTCCCCATAAAATGCGCTCATTATAGCCAAGTCGGTCGACCAGCCCAACTGCAAGAAAGCCTCGCCTCCTGTCCGTTGGTTCTCCCTTCCCAATTGAGGGGGAGGGAAGTCTTGAACGCGATCAGGACACGTCAAAGTCGTTGCCAACCGGAATTGTCCAGGGCGCAATCGGCCGGAGGTTGCGACAGGGTTCGGCCAAACCTATAATTTAGAGTATCGTCCCTGCGCGGAGAGGTGCCGGAGTGGACGAACGGGCGCGACTGGAAATCGCGTAGGGGCGCAAGCTTCTCGCGGGTTCGAATCCCGCCCTCTCCGCCATTTGTTTCCCCCGTCAACCGCTGTGCCCCACCCCTGTTGCGTAGTGTCGTCGAAATCACCGCTCTTTCGTCCTTGAGCCGGGATAAAGACATCGCGCACCATCCGGATGGTTTGCGGACCCTCATCCACGGCCCAAATGGGCCAAAATGCGGACTCGTTCTCCATGCTCACGGCGGGACGGGACGGGTTGATTTCCCGCCGGGGAAGTCCGGCCGCTCCTGCGTTAACCCTCGTTATCGCCGGCCGCGCAATCCGGCGCCGGTGTTGGAAGATGTTAGAACCGGATGCCGATGATCCGCGATTTCGGGTGGAACTCCCAACTCACCAGGAACTGCTATGCTTTCCCAAAACCGTCCCAGGAGCCGGAAATGACCACCCAGCAACTCCAGTCCCGGCGAGTCCGGGTGCCCGAGTCCTTTTCTGAAATGCAGGACTATTTCTGGGAGCAGGGCTGGACCGACGGGCTCCCGGTGGTCCCGCCCACCGAGCAGGCCGTCCGCGACATGCTGTCGGCCATGGCCGTCGACCCCCAGCACTCGCTGGGCGTGATGCAGCCCCGGAACTCGCGGGCAACGCTGGAAAAGCTGGCCATCAACGCCGTCATGGCAGGCTGCAAGCCCGAGCACTTCCCCGTGGTGGTGGCGGGAGTGCGCGCCGCCCTTCGCGAGGGATTCAACCTCGCTGGAACAGCCGCCACCACGGGCGGCGCCAACCAGGTCATGATCGTGAACGGCCCAGTGGCGCAGCGGGTGGGCATCCAGGCCGACGCCGGCTGCCTGGGCCCCGGGTTCCGCGCCAATGCCGCCATCGGCCGCGCCCTGCGTCTCATCGTACGCAACGTGGCCGGCCTTACGCCGGGCGACATGGACAAGGCCACCCTCAGCTCGCCCGGCCGCTACAGCTTCTGCTTTGCGGAAAACGAGGCTCGCAGCCCGTGGGAGCCCCTGCACGTGGAGCGTGGCTACTCCCCGGACAGCAGCACGGTTACCGTAGCCGGCATCCTGGGCGTCTACCGGATCATGGAGAGTACCTCCGGCACCGGATTCGGGGTGCTTGGCACCATCGTCGGCAACATGAAAACCGTGGGCATCGCCAACTACTACCAGCAGGGCACCGGCGGGCAGGTAATCCTGGTCCTCTGCCCCGAGCACGCCGCCGAAGTTGCCGCCTCCGGGCTGAGCAAGACCGACGTCAAGGACTACGTCTTCCACAACGCCCGGATGCCCGTTGGCCAGCTCAAGGGAATCGCTCACTACGGCAACCGCACCTGGCCCAATTGGATCGACGAGTCTCGCGACGACGTCATGGTTCCCATCGTGCGTTCGTCCGGCGATGTCGTTGTGCTGGTGGCCGGGGGCGACGGGCGGCACTCGTGCTGGATGGCCGGCTGGGGCGTTACGCTGGTGTCCACGGAGAAAATCGAGCATGCACTGACCGCGTAGGACAGGGGAGCGGCCTGTCTGCTGCAGGGCGCCGCCGCCCTGCCCGCCTCTTCCCTCAAGGCGAAGAGGGGATAACAGGCTCCCATCTCCTACCGGTCTGCCGATGGTGGACGGCAAATTGCCCCGAACGAAACCCTTGCGCGATTGTGAAAAATAGTGCATACTTACCGCTCGAATGCTTCCTGGTGGTTCTAGCGAGGCGGCCCCACCCGTTCCCATTCCGAACACGGAAGTGAAACGCCTCAGCGCCGACGATACTGCTCGGGCGACTGGGTGGGAAAATAGGTCACCGCCGGGAGGCTATTTCCAGAAATGCCTCCCTTGAAATCCGATACCGGTGCGAGCTTGGCGCGGGGAATCCCGTGGCCCCGATAGACCGGACTGTTCCCCAGGCCCTTCCTCCGGTTAGGACTGGCGGATTCCCGCCTTCCGTGTGCCTTTACACCCTGAGAGGGCGCCAAATATAATCGCCCTTTAGTGTTTGGGTGTCGCCGCACGCATCAGCGGGTGCTTCGACTTTCGAGGGAGAACCACCTATCAGCCTCCCCAAGGCCAGGAGCGGTATTATGGGCAGCAGATTCGAGAAGTTTTCGGAGCGAGCGCGGCGGGTGTTGTCGCTGGCCCAGGAAGAGGCCCAGCGCTTCAACCACAACTATATCGGGACTGAGCACATACTCCTCGGCCTTGTTCGCGAGACGGAAGGTGTGGCGGCCCGGGTGCTGTCCAGCCTCTCCGTCGACCTCTCGAAGGTTCGCTCCGCCGTCGAGTTCATCATCGGCCGCGGCGAAAAGCCCGCCCAGGGCGAGATCGGCCTCACTCCCCGCGCCAAGAAGGTGGTGGAACTGGCGGTGGACGAGGCCCGCCGGATGAACCATACCTATATCGGCACCGAGCACCTGCTCATCGGCCTCCTCCGGGAGGGCGAGGGCGTTGCCGCCGGCGTGCTGGAGAGCCTCGGCGTCACCCTCGACAAGGTGCGCACTGAGACCCACCGCATCCTGAGCCACACCTCAGGCCAGGGGCAGCAGTCCAGCCGCACAAACACCAAGACGCCGACACTGGACAACCTGGGCGTCGATTTGACCAATGCCGCCAGGTCCGAAAAGCTGGACCCGGTGGTGGGCCGCGACCAGGAACTGCAGCGGGTGATCCAGATCCTCAGCCGCCGGACCAAGAACAACCCGGTGCTGGTGGGCGAGCCCGGCGTCGGCAAGACCGCCATCGTCGAGGCCATGGCCCAGATGATCGCCAGGGGAGACGTACCCGACACCCTGCAGAACAAGCGCCTGGTCACGCTGGACATGGGCTCCCTGGTAGCCGGCACCAAGTACCGCGGCGAGTTCGAGGAACGGCTCAAGAAGGTAATCGAGGAGATCAAGAGCTCCGG
>JAAXGZ010000049.1 GCA_012271135.1 Caldilineales bacterium
TCGGCCACCCAAGCCTCCATCAGGGATACCGTGCGGGCCATGGTCTGTTGCTGCTCGGGATCCAGCACGAGCACCTGGTTCAGGACGTTCAGGGCTTCCAAGGACTGCGCCGGATCAATCCCTGCATCGATTTGGGAGGCGAAGAATGCAGACAGGGCGGGAGCGTTCCGGAGAGCCTGGTCAACACCGATCAAGGCTGACCCCAGTTGTTGCACTTGCGGTTCCGCCTGGCTCAACAACGCGGCGAGGGCGGCGACCTGCGGTTCGAGAGCCAACGCCGGAGTCGTGGCGGGGACGGCACCGGGGAACAGGGTTGAGGCCTCGGCAACCCAGGCAGGCATCAGCATGACAGCATGGGCCAAGGCTTGCTGCTGGTCGGGAGCCAGTACGAGCAGCTGGTTCAGGAGGTTCAGCGCCTCCGAAGACAGTGCCGGATTGATGCCTGCACCGACTTGGGAACCGATGACATTGGCCAACTCGGGAGCATCCCGGAAAGCCTGGTCGAAGCCGATCAAGGTGGAACTCAGCTCCTGTAGTTCCAGTTCCACCTGGTGAAGCAATCCCGCAAGCGTGTCGATGCGGGGATCAAGGTGGGCAGCCGCCCTGAAGTCCATGATGGCTTCGGGATACAGGCCCGATGCCTGGATGGCCCATGACTGAACCAAGGCGGTTGCGTGGGCGATAGCCTGTTGCTGGCCGGGTTGCAGCACCAGGGCTCTGTTCAAGTCTTCCAGGGTGCCCGATAGTTGCATCAAGGCAACGGATACACGTTCCCGTTGGCCAATGGCATTGGCCAGTTCGGGAGTGAGTTGGAGAGTCTCTTCTACCAGAAGGCGGGTCTGGCCGGCCTTTTCGCTGTTGCGGGCAATCCGGCCCATGATGTCAAGGGCAGCCGCAACCGGGACGTCCACTTGCTGTACCTGACCGGTACCGGCGGCGGTCTCCAGACGTGTTGTTGCCTGTTGCGCCTGCAACAGAAGCGCGGCTCCGTGGGCTGGCACGGCTTCCAGGAACGGACCCATCCGATAAAGGTCGGTCCGTTGGACATCCAAGGCCCCCAAGGACTGCGCCAAGGATTCCGCGAACTCGGTCCCCATCCTGGTTGCGCCGGCGATGTCCGTGCCCAACAGTCCGGCCTGCAGGAACGTGGTCAATACAGTGTTGAACTGCGCCAGGGTTGTTTCGGTGCCTGCCACGAACTCCAACACCGCCAGCATGTACGGAGCCAGATCCAGGGTCGGCGTGTTGTCCGAGGTCGCGGAAACGGCGAGTGGCCCTCCCAGAGCCGCTGCCCAGTCCTGAAATGTCTCCACACTTAACGCGAAGGACTGTAGATACGGGGTGGGATCGATCAGATAATCGACATCGTTGGACCCACCTGGAGCAGGTAGCAAATTTAATGATCCGACCAGGCTTGGACGGTCGTTCAACAAATGCGAAAGATTTGGTGCAAGCCTTGCGACCCTGTCGATGTCATCCAACGCCTGGTCGAGCTGGCTGGCGCTGCGTGCCGCGGAGTCCAGCAGATTCAGGGCGGGTTCCAACTGCACGTCCAACTGAAGGGTCTGGCCATCCTCCGGCTGTGCCTGGTCCGCCAACTGCTGCAATTGCTCGGTCACACCGGCAACGGCCTGTGCCGGCAGGGCTGGATGGAGACTGGCCTCGACACTCCGCGCTTGTTCGAGCTGCGAGTCCAGGGTGGTGATTTGGCCTGCGAATTGTTGCAGGGTTTGAGGCACCTGGTCCAGGGAAGCGGCCGCGGCGGCTTCCACCGCGGTTTCGACCTTGTTGACATTCGCTCCGGCGAAGGAGGTAGTACACGCGGCCAGGGACGGTGCGCACAACACCAAGGCGGCGACAGTCCCCACGAAAGTCAACGATTGCATGAGCCGCAGGGCACGGCGAATGATCATGGGGATCTACTTGCGGTTGGCCCTGTCAAGGTCTGAGACTGACTTGGGGAGCAGGACAACACCCGATCTTGGTGAGACGGCGGAACAAGGTCCAATTCCGCATTCCCGGCAAGCTCCGTAAACAGCCTTCAGCAGAATGACCGGACCCTGTCAACCTTACTTCAAACCCGGGATGGGCATCTGCCCGGAACTACCCGCGGCAGGCTCTGCACAACAATCAAGGTTCGGGCTCGACGAATATCGCGAGGCAACCGAACCGGGTGCTGCCATCCAATAACATTATCGCATGCCTGCGGCCTTGACCAACACAACTCGGCAAACTGTGGAGGAACACTGCGATGGTCCGCCAGCCAACCGTTCGGACAAATGCCGCCAAGGTTGGTTCATTCGGGGGTAGCGGGCACCGACTGGAACCAGAGTACGTAGACCATGGCCGGACCGGTTTCCTCCCAATACTCAACTCGCACCCTATGCATGCCGGCTTCGAGCACGGTGTCGACGGTGAGAGGTCCAGTCGTTTCGCCATCCCAATTGTCCAGCAACAGGTTATTGTTCAGGAACACGCGTACTCCCTGGTCGGCTAGACCGATAAAGCGATAGGTCGCGCCGACGAAGTCGAAATCACCTGTCCATTCGGCACTGAACGAATCGGATGGAAGCGAGTCCGCAGGCGCGTCGTTCGCCCAATTGTGTGCGACGGCATCTTCGCCTCGGGTCAGCAGCGGCTCCCCCGAAAGGTCCGGAACGGCCCAATAGCGGGCGGTCCACGGTTTCCTGGCGGCAGTGCTCGCCGGTACCAGCAACAACTGGCCTGGCTGAATGTCATCATCGGGAAGTAGCTCGTTGGCGTTCGCCAAGGCTTCCGTGGTTAATCCGTAACGCGCGGACACCCACGCCAGGGTGTCGCCCAGATTGACCGTGTACCAAAAGGACTCGGTGGGATGGACAATCCACCCGGGATCGAATTCCGGCTGCCTCCGCGGTCCTTCGGCGTTGCGCTGCTCGTCCGATCCGATTTCCTGGGGACCCGGGTGGACCGGGGGACCGCAGACTGTCTCGCCTATCAACAGAGGCTTCCCTGCCTGCAGGCCGTTCAGTTCCCGAAGGCGTTCAACGGTCACGTCCCAGCCGGCCGCCAGGCCCCAAAGGGTGTCGCCTTCCACAACTACATGAGGTGTTGCGCAGACGGATTCCTGACCCGATGCCTGGTTGGGTTGACTGGCAAATGAAGGAAGCAACAGCTGTTGGCCGATGAAGATCAGTCCCAAAGGTTCTTCCAGGTTGTTAAGGGCCACAAGCACCTCGACCGGCACCCCAAACCGCTGTGCAAGTCCCAGAAGTGTGTCTCCGTTCTGCACCTCGTACGTTGGAAGTTCGTTCGGTTCATCCGAATCCTGTGCCAACACAGGTGGTCCGGCCAGCGAAGTGGCCCATGCCAACAGGCAGAGCACCGGAATCAACCCCAACCGGACTGCAAAACCGCGCATGAGCATGGTGATTTCCATTTCGTGTATTAATTTGGCTTGGGCAGTACCTGGATCCCGCCCTCTGAACCTGAGCGCACCAGGAAGATTGCTGTTACTCGCCAGTGGTATTGACACATGGGTTTTTGGGGGCCTTGCCATGCTTGGAGGTTGCGTGCGACCGGAGGGGACCAACCCGGCAACTCCCGGATGTCTTCACGGGATCGGAGTTGGCCCCGGCCTGGATGCAACTTGCTGGCATCGGTCCAAAGAGTCTGTTGGCGTCGGTGCCGGACGAGGCCCCACCACGCAGTTCAAGTGTGACTGGCTCAAGACTGTCGGCAGCAACTTGAACAGGCAGCTTTCAGGCCTACGGATCCAACGGAGTGTGTCGGACTTTGCCCGGGCATCGTGGCGAATTCATTGCCGGGAGCGTTCAGTTTCGGTCCAGGTGGCCGGTAATACCCCGGTGGCAAAGGTGGTCAACGGCACGATGATGCTCTGCACACATGTCTGTCGTGCTCCACGGACGGCGGATCTGCTGGCTGAGGCAACCACGCCGGCTCGGAACTGCTGTTGGCCGTGGGTTCATCCTGCCTGGAACATGGAACGGCCGGCATCAGGCGGTACCAGGAGCAACCAGCGTGGGCATCTCCAGGAGCGTGCCTCGTGGCCGTGTGCATGAACGCGGCTCGCGAGTTCTTCGGATGTAGGCTGGAACATTCGGCTGGAAGAGGAAGATCACAGCGGCGGATCGGATCAACCTTTGAGACCGGTGGTTGAGATCCCCTGGATGAAGTATTTCTGAGCCAGGAAGAAGATGGTCAGGCAGGGCAGAACCATCAGGAACGACATGGCCATGATGGCATTCCAATCCACATCAAACTGGTCCCGGAACATGGCCAGACCCAGGGCCAGTGTGTATTTCTTGGACGAGGAGAGGAAGATCAGCGGTTCCAGGAAGGAATTCCACTGGGACATGAACGTGAAAATGGCGATGGTGGCCAGAGCCGGATGCGAAAGCGGCAGCAGGATTCGCCAGAAGATGCCCAGCCAGCCGCAGCCGTCAATCTTGGCTGCGTCGTCCAGTTCCCGCGGCATGGTCATGAAGTACTGACGCATCAGGAAGATGTAGAACGCGGCCCCGCCGAAGGACGGCACCCACAGAGGATAGTGGGTGTTGATCCAGCCAATCTCCTTGAAGATGAGGAACTGCGGAATCATCAGGACCTGGAACGGCAACATCATCGTGCTCAAAGTAATGAGAAACAACACGTTTTTGCCGGGCCAGCGCAGTCGAGCGAATGAAAATCCGACCAGCGCACAACTGCCGACGCGTCCGATCATCGACAGGACCGTGATCAGCACCGTGTTGCCAAGGTAGACGCTGAAGTTTGTGCGGTTCCAGGTGGTGTGGAACACATCCCACTGCGGCGGCTTGGGGATCCAGATCGGAGGGATCTGGAACATTTGGCTGGTGGGCTTGATGGCCGTGGTCATCATCCACAGCAGCGGAAAGAAGAAGAAGAGGGAAATCGATATCAGTAGCATGTAGACAAAGGCCGTGTGAATGATCCTGGGCCAATGGATCCTGGACCGCCGACCGGTTCCGATTGTGCGGGGTTGGGTGGCAGTGGTAGCCATGTCGATCCGATTTCCTACTCGCCGGCGTAGAAGACCCAACGCTTCGACAACGCGAGCTGCGCCATGGTGAACACCATGATCACCACAAACATGAACCACGCCATCGCGGCCCCCAGTCCGAAGCGGCCCCACCAGAACGAGATGTTGTACAGGTACAGGGCGTAGAACATGGTCGAGTTGTTGGGACCGCCCAGTCCGCCCGTGGCCACGTAGGCCAGCGTGAAGACCTGGAACGCACCGATGATGCCGGTGATGGTGTTGAACAGGATTACGGGCGACAACATTGGAATGGTGACGAAGAAGAACTGCCGCAGGCTGTTTGCCCCGTCAATGCGGGCGGCGTCGTAGAGTTCGGTGGGAATGTTTTGGAGGCCGGCCAGGAAGATCACCATCGTGGCGCCGCCGGCGCCGGTCAGCGTCATCACAATCAGGGCCGGCTTGGCCCAATCCTCGTCCTGTAGCCACAAAGGAGGGCTGCGGATCCCAATTTCTCGCAGCAGGTGGTTCACCAGGCCGATGTTCGGATCGAGGATCCACATCCACAGCAGGGCCACGGCTACGCCGGCCACGATTGACGGTACGAACACCATTGTGCGGAACAAGGGTACCCCGATCACCTTCTGGTTGAGAAGGAGGGCCAGCAGCAACGATGTGACGAGCCCCAACGGCACGCCGAGCGCCACGAAGTACGCCGTGTTGCCGAAGGACTTCCCGAACACCGGATCGTCCGTGAACATCTCCACGTAGTTGCCGAACCAGATGAATTCGGTGGGGTAGCCGATCCGGAAGCTGGTCAGGCTCAGCCCGAACGAGTACACGAACGGGAACAGATTGAACAGCAGCAGGCCCAGAACCCACGGGATGGCGAACAGCCAACCCATCAACGACTCGTGCCGGCGGCTGCGGGTTAGGAAGTGTTCCTGAAGCATGGCTGGCGGATGCCGCAGGCCCATCCTGCGGCGGGGAATTGCGGTGGACGGTGGTTCGGCTTTGACAAAGGCCAGCCGGGCACGCAGCTTGGCGCACCCGGCTGGCCGGCAGCAGTGCTTGCTAAACGATCAAGGCTAAATCTTGTACGGCGGCGCGTTGTCCAGTCCCTCCTGCCAGATCTCGGCACATCCGGCAACAGCTTCCTCGACGGAAATGTTGCCCAGTCCCGCCTGCTCGAACAGGTTGCCGCCGGACTGCCGCAGCTCGAAGTAGCCCGGAGGGTTGATCACGTCGTAGCCGTTAGGGGAACCCATCTCCAGATAGGTACCGAGATACGGCGAGTTCTTGACAAAGTCCGTGTCCAGGGCGGACCGCCGGACCGGTGTGTAGCCACCAAACTCGCTGTACTTGACGTTGTGCTCGGTGGAACTGAAAACGTGTGCCCATTCAGTTGACGCCCCCACATCGGACGAGGTGGGCGCCACCGACAGGAAGTTGCGCCAAGAGATGGAGTTCTTGCGGCCCGTGCCCTCCTGGGCCATCAATGGGAAGCCAAACCCCAGATCGTCCCAGGCATCGGGGTTGTAGCGGAGTACATCCCGGGGCTGCGACCCGTGGCCGCGCATGTGCATGGCGACATTGCCGGCCGGGAAATGCGGGACCGGAGCCTCGTCGGGCAGCCGCGCGACGCCTTCGGGATATACCGTCTGCGAAAGTTCGACCAAGTAGGCGAGGGCTGCCACGCCAAGTTCGTTGTTGAAGCGGACTTCGGTGTAGTCCTGGTCCGCCATCTCTCCGCCCAGTCGCTGCAGCTGTACTTCGAACTCCTGGAAGAAGCTGCGCCAGTTGTTGGGAGCCCAGCCACCCAGAACGATGGTGCGGCCTTCCTCCACAGTCTGAAGGGCCGCGGCGGCCTCAAGGTACTCAACATCGGTGGCCGGAGGATTCTCAGGATCCAGGCCTGCCGCCTCGAGCTGGCTCTTCCAGTAAAGCGTCAGGGACGGGTGGCTGTAAGTGGGAACCCCCCACGTCCGGCCGGCAATCTGCGTGCCCTTGATGTTGGCCGGGAAGTAGTCGTCGAGGTCATCCCACTCGTTGATGTAGTCGTCAAGCGGCGTTCCCTCGCCGCTGGTGGCGACCCGTCCGGCCGCCTGGGTGCCGGCTTCGTGCACGTCCGGCAAGGCGTCGCCGACGATGGATGTGGACAGCTTCTGCCGATAACCGTCGTATGGGACGTGTTCGGCGATCATGTCAAAGCCGGGCATTACCTCCTTGAAGTCGGGGGTGACCTCGGTGTTGATGTAGTCGATGACTTCCGGAGTCAGGGAGAACATCCACAGGGTGAGTTCCGTGGGTGCTGCCATTTCTCCCTCTTCGCCGGGAGCCGCGGTCGGCACCGCGCAGGCAGCCAGGGCGGCGCCGACGGTGGCCAGGGATGCCGTCCTCAGGAACTGACGACGGGACAATGCAAATTTGCCGGACATGACCAGGGTCCTCGTTGTGTGCTGGAACTTGAGAAACCGCCGCGAGCCGTTTTCCAACGCAGGTGCATCGGATACAAACCCTGGACGGCATGCAGATCCTAAGAACAGGATCCGGTGGAGTCAAACGGGATTCAAGACCTGCCATGCATTTCCAGGTGCCTGCGACGATGATTGATGCGTCTGGAGTGAGGAAGCACCGCAGTCGTCTCCTGTTGGAGCGGTACATCGGAAAGGCCATTCGCACATCAGCCCGAGGGCCGGTTCCGAGGATTGGATCGACACGAGATCCAAAGGGGTACCAACTGTGTACTGTGGTCTCGGTGGGTAGCCTGGCTGCCAAGGAACAACGATCGGCCTAAATGGGCGTGCTCCCGCCGGGTTGTCTCACCAGACATGGCAGTGCAGCAAGATTTCGCATAAAAATGAAGATCGAAATCGAGCAATTGGCGTGGCGGGGACTGGGGAACCTACTGAATCCTGCGGATGCCCAGCCTGGAGCGTACCTGCGCCTTCAGGTATGGCTCCTCCGCTTGTTCAACCAGCACCGGGAGCTCAAGGGTGGCCGCCGTGGTCTGCACCAGCGCGGCCTGGGGATGACACAGGGACAGTGACTCAAGCACAATCCCTGTGGGTGCTGTTTCGGACGGGTGGACCGTGTCCTGCCAGTCGATGGCAAATGGTATGAGGCCGGTCAGGTCCGCTCCGTTCACGAACGTGGTTGCCGGCATGGCAGCGGTGCGCCAAGCGAGTCGTTGTCCATCGGGATTGACTCGATCCCTTGCTTTCAGCTGGGTAGGGATTCCCAGTTGGTACAGTCTGGAAGCCCATGTATCCATGTTGGGCACCCGTACGGCCCAGTTGATCAACCGAGGTGCCGACAGCGCCCCAAGGCCGTAGGGCAGCGCGGCTTTGGGAACAAGCTGTTCCGGATCGGGAGCAATGACTTCCAGGTATGTCCGGCCACCCAGGGCCACCAGCGCATTGTGGGTGCCCACGCCCAGGTGGCGGCCCCCCTTACCGGCTGCAATGTTGAACTCATCCTGAATCCACCGGACTCCTGTATCGAGTTCGGGTACGCCGAGCAGAATGTGGTCAATCTCGACGCCATCGATCATGTTCTGTGATTCCTGCAACTCCGCCAAACCGAACACCATACGGCAAACACTGTGGATCCTTCCCGGATTTCTTCCATGGAATTGATAGGACTATGCGAAATGATCGGATGTCCTGCCGTTCGGCAGCCCGCATCCCGAGATGCCAATACAAGGATTGGATTGCACCGCGAGAGCCGTAGGCAGCAGGACCGGAAAGGGCTTGTGCCCACTACCCGCCCTGGTTCCTGACCATCAACCGTGACAATGTCCATACCGTGGTATTTCTGGTGGCTGACCGAGGACGCGTAGTGTCGCAGCAGTCGGTAGGACACTTCGCGGTCGTCCGGCACCGGAGACAATTCGCCCAGGTACGCAAGACGATCTTCCATGTTTTCGCCTTCAAGTGCCGTCATGAATTCGACTTCCGCGGAACGATCCTCCACGCGCCCGGTCACGAGTAGTCTGGGTACGCTGTCGATTTCGTCTCCGTATTGCTGCATCAGGACCACCAGCGTTTCCTCGCCGGCTGCAGTCAACCGTTCGGTTGCAATCGGTGTCCCAACCTGCCTTGGAAACCAGTCCCCGCAGGAATTCGTTCAGCTCGGGCAGGGATTCGGTTTCCAGGTTCGTCGTCAACCGTCGGCGCCGCTCCTTTGTCAGTTCCATGAACACCATCAACAGGATTGCCACGATGGTACCTGAGGTCATGCCGTTGCTCAGCAGTACGGCCACGACGCCGTCGCCAAGGAGGCCGGGAAAGATGGCATGGTTTTGGAATCCCGCACCCAGCCAGAAGGCCGTCCCCGCCACGATCGCCTTGCGGTGATCGACACCGTCGCGCACGATGATGCGCAAGCCCTGTACGAATAGCAAAGCCACGAGAGCGATGATGTAGGCGGTTGCCACAGGGCCCGGTATGGTGATCAGGAGGGCGGCCACCTTGGGGAAGAATGCCACTGCGGCGATCACGACTCCGATGACAATGCCCACCCGGCGCGACGCTACGCCCGTGACCTCGGCCAGCGAAATGCTGGAGGAATAGGTTGTGTTGGGCAGTGTGCCGGCCAGGCCGGAAAGGAGGTTGCCCAGGCCGTCCGCGTTGAGGGCGCCTTGCACGGCCCGGTAGTCGGTGGCCCTTGGCTTGCGCCTGGACATTGACTGAATGGCCACACCCCGTCACCGATGGTTTCGAGGGATCCCACGATGGTCGCCACCACAAATGCGGGCAGGAGTGCCCAAAACCTTGCATCCACATTGAAGTTCAAACCGGGCCAGGAACCCTTGGGTAAGCCAATAAGGGGATCCGACACTACATCGCGTGTTTCGTACAGGCCGAACGGTACTGATACCGATGTGCCTACAACGATCGCGATGATGGGAGCCCATAGGCGCAACTGGGGGGGCGCGCAGGATCAGGAACACCACAACCACCAGCGTGGCCGCTGCCGCCCAGAGTGTGCCTGTGGTAGAGGTCCCCTCGGGAATGTCGGTCAAGGAAGCGAAGGCGATTGGCATCACGGTGGCGGCGATCAACATGATGACCGTTCCGGAGACCGCGGGCGTGAAGATGCGGCGCAGCCAAGACAGCCTGGCGGCCAGTACTGAAACAGGGTCGACACCACGATCAGCGTTGCCATGGTCTCGGGACCACCCTGGACCAGAGCACCGACGCACACTGCGATGAACGTGCCCGAGGTGCCCATCATCAGAACGTAGCCCGAGCCCAGGCGTCCGAACCGGACCGCCTGCAGAACCGTGTTGAGGCCGCTGATTAGCAGGGCGGCAAACACCGCCCACGAAATGTACTCCTCCGGCGGCTGGGCAATGCGCCCTACAATCACCACTGTCAGGGCAATGGGCGCCAGGATGACCAAAGCGGCCTGCAGGCCAACTCCCAACGCAACAGCTATGGGTGATTTTCTTCCGGTTCATACCGAATGTTGTCGTTCGTGCTGATGTCGGCCATAACGTGCCTTGCAACTCTGACAGAATCCAAAAACGCTATGGGGTCTTACGGCAACAGGGATTCGGGCCATGGCAGCTTGGCCACCGCCGTTGGTGGACCGCAGTCTCGGTCGGGGCGAACAGGGCCCCTCCCGGGATTGAGTTGTGCAGGGAGACTGAAGCCGGCCGAAGTCCGGCTATGGTCCGACCGACCCGGTGTCAGGCGGGTCGGTGTGTGATGAAACGTTGGACCGCCACATGCCGTAGCCGGTCAATAGGGCGAGTGCCAACCAGCCGATCTGGGATACGTCGAGCCAAAGCTCGTCCGACCGGCCGATTCGAAAACCTTCCGTCAACAGGAACAGCAGGGCCACCAGGAACAGGCCGGTCAGCAGAACCCTGCGCGGCTCTAGCGTCCGGTACCACAGGAGCGCCCAAATCGCGGCGCAACCCAGCGACTGGTACAGGCCCGTGGGATGGCGTGCCTGTTCGCCGTACATGGCGGCCCAGACCATGTCGGTCTCGGTGCCCACCACGCGGCCGGTCAGGTATCCGCCAATTGTCCAGACCATCCCTCCCGCTGCGAGGCCGGTCAGGACTGCAGCTCCGGCCGGCTCCGGGTCCAGGCGAAAACGCATCAGGTAGATCCAGGCGGCCACACATGCGCCGATGATGCCCGGCCAGGGGGTCAATCCGCCCGGCCGCAATGCCAGGACATCCAGGAGCGACTGGCTGTATACCTCCCAAAAGGCGACCACATGGGCCAGTCGCGACACGACCAGGCCCGCCAGCAACGCCGACGTGCACAGTCCAAATATCCGGTCGTATGTGAGGCCGTACCGCCGGCCCATGCGCGCGGCGACTTCGGTTGCCAGCCAAACCGCCAACAGCGAAGTCAGGGGGCCGGCCGGCAATGCGACCGAACCCAGCTGAATGGTCGAGTGCATCTGCGTCGAATAGGTTCTAGTTAAAGCTCCGGTCAGCCGTGCAGGCTTGTACAGGGCACTGCGGCACCGTTCCGGACCGTCGGTGTCGGCTCGGGTCAGGCAAGCTCATAGTCCATGGCATGGTGGCGGAAGTAGGTGGCATAGAGCTCCGCGTAGTGGCCGCCCTGCAGCATCAGGCTGTCGTGGCTGCCTTCCTCGATGATCCGACCGTGCCGCATGACGATGATCCGGTCGGCAGCCTGAATCGTCGACAGGCGATGGGCTATCACAATCGCGGTCCGATCTCGCAGCACCAGATCCAACCCCTCCTGGATTTGCGCTTCGGTCAACGGGTCCACGCTGGCCGTGGCCTCGTCCAGAATGATCATCCTTGGGTCTTGGACAAGCAGGCGGGCCAGCGCCACCAACTGCCGCTGGCCGAGTGAAAGCGAACTGCCCATTTCGCCGGTCTCGGTGTCCAGGCCCTGCGGCAGGCTGCGCAGCCAAAAGCCGCCGCCCACGGCATGGGCCGCCTTCTCCGCCACGTCGTCCGTGGCGTCCTCCCTCCCGTAGCGGATATTGTCGCGGACAGTGCCCGAGAACAGGAAGGGCGACTGCGCGACCATGCCCAGCTGGCGATGGTAGGCGTCGAGGTCGAAGCTGCGGATGTCGATGCCGTCCACCAGCAGCAGCCCCTTTTGGAACTCGTAGAAGCGGGCCACCAGTTTGCCCAGGGACGACTTGCCGGCGCCGGTGTGTCCGACCAGGGCCACGGTCTCGCCGGGGGCGATGTCCAGGTTGAAGTCCTCCAGCACCTGCTCCTGTTCGGAATAGCGGAAGTGAACGTTCCGGAACTGGATGTGCCCTTCCAGCAGGGGAACCGGCCGGTTGTCGTGCTGCACCACCAGCGGTTCGGTGTCGATCAGTGCGAAGACCCGTTCCGCCGCCGCCATGCCGAGCTGGAACTGGCTCCAGAAGGACGCGATGCTCGTCATCGGGAACATGAGCCTCTCAACGGTCGTAATGAAGAGGAACCACTCCCCTGTGGTCAGTTCGCCGGCAAAGGCCAGGTGGCCCCCGAAGTACAGCAGCAAGGCCGTGGCCATGCCCGTCAGCAGGAACAGGATCGGAAAAATGGCCGCAAACACAAATCCTTGTCGCAGGTTGAGGCCATAGGAGCGCTCGTTCACATCCGTGAACGTGTCGAAAATGGCCTGTTCCTGGCGGAAGTTCTTGGCTACCGCGATGCCGGTGACGGTTTCCTGCACCGTAGTGTTGACCCGGGCCAGGATGCGCCGTACCTGGGTCGTGACGTTGCGGGCGATGTGGCGGAACGACAGCGCCGCGACCGTCACCAGAGGCAGCAGGACCACGGAGATCAGCGCCAGCCGCACATGGATGAAAAACATGACTCCCAGCAGGATCAGCACCAGCAGCAGCTGGCTGGCGAGGTTCAGGGTCAGAGTGACTGTGTTGGAGAACTCCTGGGTGTCGGATGTCACCCGGCTCACGATGCTGCCACTGGGGAACTCGTCGTAGAAGGACATGTCCCGCTGCATGATCGCGGCAAACGCCTGTTGGCGCATGCGGAAGACCACATTGGCCACCACGCGGCTGGTTTGGCGTTGGCGCACATAGTTGTAGACCCAACCCATCGCGCCCGCAATCAGGATCATCACCATCAATACCAGGCCCTGCTGCAGGTTCGCCTCGCCGACCATTGCATCCACGCCCCGCGCGGTCAATAGGGGCAGGGCCGTATCCATCAGGGACTGCATCAGGATTGTGACCGAGACGATGCCCATCAACAGCGACTGGGGCTTGAACTGGGCAATGATCCGGCTCACCAGCTGCCGGTCGGAGTAGGTGCGGTCGTAGGCCTCGGCGTCGAGGCCATCCATGAAGAAGCCCATGGGATCAGCTCCCTGCCATCGCGTTGGCGGAGGTTTCGGTCCGGATGAAAATCCGGCGATACAAATCGCACCGGGCCAGGAGTTCGTCGTGGCTGCCCAAGTCGACGACCCGGCCCCGCGTCAGCACCAGGATCTTGTCGGCTTTCCGGATCTGTGCAATGCGGTGGGTGATCAGGAACGTGGTGCGATCTTTCATCACGTTGTTGATGGCTCGTTGGATTTCGTCTTCGGTGGCGCTGTCCACGGCGCTGGTCGAGTCATCGATGATCAGAATACGCGGGTTCGTCAACAGGGCCCGGGCGATGGCGATGCGCTGGCGCTGGCCACCGGACAACGTCACGCCCCGCTCCCCGATCACCGTGTCGTAACCGTCCTGAAAGCCCATGATGAACTCGTGGGCCTGGGCCGCGCGGGCGGCTTGTTGGATCCGTTCGTCGTCGAGCCGGTCACCGCCAAGGCCGAATCCGATGTTTTCCCTCAGGGTCCGGGAGTACAGGAATATGTCCTGCTCGATCATTGAGATTTGGCTGCGCAGGGACTCAAGGTTCCAGTCGCGCACGTCTACGCCGTCCACGACCACGGCCCCGCTGTCGCAGTCGAAGATGCGGTTGACCATCTTGGTCAAGGTGGACTTGCCGGAGCCGGTCTGGCCGACGATGGCGATGCACTCGCCGGGCGACACCTCAAAGGAAACATCCTTAAGGGTCGGAACGGCATCGTAGCTGTAGGTGACGCGGTCAAAGATCACATGGCCGCGCAGCAGGCCGCGGTATCCGGAGCGGTTCTCGTCCAGTTCCGTATCCTGATTGATGATGTCCAGAATGCGCTTGGCCCCTGCCATCCCCATTTGGACGAGCGTGAACGAGAAGATGGAGATGAAGGTGGGAAAGCCCAGCAGGTAGGCCAGGCTCATGAAGGCCACCAGATCGCCGATGGTGATAAGGTCCTGCGTAACCAGCCACAGGCCGTGGCCGAACATCAAAGACAATGCAATACCCAGGTACAGCATGGGCCAGTAGGTGGCTTGAATGCGACCCTGTTCCATGAAGTATCGGCGATGAGCCGCGGCGGTCCGAAGGAACTTGTGCAACTCGAAGGCTTCACGTGCCGCCGACTTGACCAGTTCAATGCCTGTGATGGACTCGTTGAGCGTGGAGTTCATGCGCCCGAAGTTCATCTGCATCGCGCCCGACACCGGCGACAGCTTGCGGTTGAACCGACTCAGGGCGATCAGGAACACCGTGATGTACACCAGCGGAACCACCAGAAGCTGCAGGTGGATGGTCCCGATCACGGCGATCGGAAAGATGATGAACAGCACGGAGTCGTAGATCAGGGCGATGCCGGGAGTGATCATCATGCCCAGTTGCCTGACGTCGTCTGTGGAGCGCGCCATAATGTCGCCCGTACGCTGTCGGTTGTGGAAGGTCTGGCTCTTGCCCAGCAACGAGATTTCGAGTTCTTCCCGGACATCCCGTTGCAGTCGGGCCCCCAGTACCTCCTTCATCCATCCGCTCACGAGATCGAAGACGGTTCTGACCACGACCGCAACGCAGATGGTGAGCACAATGCGCAGCAGGGCCTCAGGTGCCTCGCCGCCCAGGGAAATCGTGTCGACCGCCCTTCCCCCTAGTCGCGAAACCCAGGCATAGAGGAAACTGGCCACCACGGCCGACCCCAGTGCCAGCAACAACACGCCGGCATGCCGCATGACATGCGACACGATCCATCGCATCGGCGATGCGCGGTTGTAGTTGTATTCGTTGCTGATGCTGAACTCGCGGCGCGGAACAGCTGCGGCGGACGAAGTCATTGGGGGGAGAGGGCGATGATCGAGGACCGTCCGGGGCAAAAGGGCGGAAGATTGTACGCAACTTCCCGCGCATTGTCAGATTCTGGTACGTCCGCCGGCGCGCGATGGATGTCGGGATGCGCGGACCGGCTCAACCGGCCGGGCGGTCGCGTGGGGTGTTGCAGGCTCCTGTGCGAGTAATATGTTGTTCACACTGGGAATGCCGTGCGCTGCGGCGTCCCCGCCGCAGGTCAGGATTCATCCGATGATGTCTTCCCTTCAGTTTCGGGCCGAGTGCCAAAGCGGTCCCGGCGCGTTTCCCTCCGCGGGAAGTCCGGGTGCGGAAACATGAGAGCCCTCGTTTGCGGAGCGGCCGGATTCGTGGGCAGCCACTTGGTTGCGCGCCTGTTGGACGATGGCTGGCACGTCCTGTGCGTGGACTCCTTCCTTACCGGCAACCTGGAGCGCAATCTGGGTTTGGTGCTGGACAGGCCCGGATTCGAATTCCTGGAAGCGGACATCGTCCGGCCATTGGCGGTCGACGGTCCCCTGGATGCGGTCTTTCATCTGGCTAGTCCGGCCAGTCCGGCTGATTTCTCGTGCCTGCAGTTGGAAATCCTCCGGGTTCACAGCCATGGCATGTGGAACCTGTTGGAACTGGCCCGAACCAGGCAGGCAAGGTTCCTGTACACCAGTTCCTCCGAGGTGTACGGCGATCCGGAAGTCCATCCGCAGCGCGAGGACTATGTGGGTCATGTCGATCCGATTGGCATCCGTTCCTGCTACGACGAGGGCAAGCGGTTCGGCGAGGCCCTGGTGATGGCGTACCATCGGCGGTACGGCCTGCGGACGTCGATCGCCCGCATCTTCAACACCTACGGGCCCCACATGCGGCCGGACGACGGCCGCGTCATCCCCAGTTTCGTGTCGTCCGCGCTGCGCGGCGAACCGGCCTGCATCTTCGGCGACGGTTCGCAGACTCGCAGCTTCTGCTACGTGGAGGACACCGTCGAGGGCCTGTGCCGGCTTCTGAACAGCGACCTGCGGGAACCCGTCAACCTGGGCAATCCGGATGAGCGCACCATTCTGGAGTTGGCGGAGATTATCAATGACCTGGCCGGCAACGAGGCGGATTGCGTGTTCCGTGAACTGCCGCATGCGGACGACCCGAAACGCCGGCAACCCGATATAACCAGGGCCCGTCGTCACTTGGGCTGGGAACCGCGGGTATCCCTGCTGGACGGACTGGGCCGGACGGTTGGCTGGTTCAGGCAGGTATTGGACAAGGGACCCGATGAACCAGTCTGACATCCGCAACTTCTGCATCATTGCCCACATTGACCACGGCAAGAGCACCTTGGCCGACTGCCTGCTCGAATACACCGGTGCGGTTGCCAACCGGGAGATGCAGGCCCAGCATCTCGACTCCATGGATCTGGAACGCGAAAAGGGCGTTACCATCAAGGCCAGTGCCGTGCGCATGCCGTGGTCGGACGGGGAGCGAACCTGGCAACTGAACCTAATCGACACTCCGGGCCACGTGGACTTCTCTTATGAGGTAACTCGTGCCTTGACTGCCTGCGAAGGGGCGGTGCTGGTGGTCGATGCGACCCAGGGCATTCAGGCGCAGACCCTGGCACACCTGTACACGGCGATCGATCTCGATCTCGAGATCGTGCCGGTCATCAACAAAATTGATCTGCCGTCGGCCTGGCCCGACCGGGTTGCCGAGGAGCTCGAAAGTCTCCTGGGTGTCGATGCGGATGCCATTCCCCGCATCAGTGCCAAGAACCATGTCAACATTGACCGCGTCCTACACGCGATCATCAGGGATGTGCCGCCTCCGGCGGGCGATCCCACCGGCCCTCTGCGCAGCCTGGTCTTCGACTGTCACTACGACTCCTACAAGGGGGTAATCGCCCATGTGCGCGTGGTGGACGGAGTGTTGCAGGCTCGGCAACCCCTGCGCGCGGTCAATACCGAGGTCAAGGTGGAGCCGGTGGAGATTGGATGCCTGACCCCCGCCCCGGCTCCAAGATCCACGCTGGAAACGGGCGAAGTGGGGTATGTGGCCACTGGCCTCAAGAGCGTCAGGGACCTGGAGGTCGGGGAAACCCTGACGCTGGGACAGGCCGCCGCGGTGGAATCCCTGCCGGGCTACCAGGCGACGAAGCCGATGGTCTTTTCCGGCCTGTATCCGGTGCGGGCCGAGGACTACGACGACCTGCGGGACTCCCTGGAGAAGCTGCAGCTCAACGACGCGGCCCTGTCCATCCAGCAGGAGGTCAGCCATGCCCTGGGGTTTGGCTTTCGGGTGGGTTACCTCGGCCTCTTCCACATGGAGATCATTCAGGAACGCCTGGAACGCGAATACGAAATGGATGTGATCTTCACCTCGCCCTCCGTGCAATACGAGGTGGGACTGACGGATGGCACGTGTCTGTTCATTGACAGCCCGGTCGACATGCCGGAGCCGACCCGCATCGACTACATTGCGGAACCCTGGTGCGACGTCAGCATCTACACGCCGTCGGAGTTCATCGGTGCCGTGATGAACATCACCACCGGCCGCCGCGCGGAGGTGAAGTCGCAGGAGTGGCTGGACACGGAACGCGTGGAGCTCACCTATCGCATGCCGCTGTCCGAAATCATCGTCGATTTCTACAACGAGCTGAAGTCGGCCACCCGCGGGTTTGCCAGCCTGGATTACCAGTTCGACAGCTATCGCCCCTCGGACATGGTGCGGATGGACATTCTCGTCAACCAGCAGCCGGTGGATGCCATGAGTGTGATTGTCCACCGGGACAAGGCTCATCCCTGGGGCCAGAAACTGGTCAGCAAGATGAAGGAACTTATCCCGCGGCAGATGTTCCAGGTTCCGATTCAGGCGGCTTTGGGCAACAAGGTGATCGCCCGGGCCAATGTGCGGGCCCTGCGCAAGGACGTGTTGGCCAAGTGCTACGGAGGCGATGTAACACGCAAGCGGAAGCTGCTGGAACGCCAGAAGGAAGGGAAGAAGCGCATGAAGATGGTGGGACAGGTGGAAATCCCCCAGGAGGCATTCATGTCGATCTTCAGCCTGGCGGATGACTGAGAGTCGTCAACTGGCTCTGCTGCGCAGGCACCGGATTCGACCGAAGCGGTCGCTTTCTCAGAACTTTCTCGTCGATGAGGCTTGGCTTGGGCGCATTGCCGCCGCCGCCCGGCTGGATCGGGATGCGCTGGTCCTGGAGATTGGGGCTGGTCTGGGTGGCCTGACGCATTACTTGGCCGAAGCGGCCCGACAGGTAATCGCCGTCGAACTGGATGATGTCCTTGCCGGAATTCTTGAATCCGAGTTCGCCGATCGCCCCAATGTGCGGATCCTGCACGCGGACGCCACCGCTGTGGACCCGTCCGCCCTGGCCTGGTACGGGGATGTGCGGACCTTGGGGTTTGTGGCCGTGGGCAATCTGCCCTACCACGCCGGAAACCGCATTCTCCGTCACCTGTACACCGGATCGGCCCTCCGACCGAAGCGTGTTGTGGTCCTGATCCAGTCCGATGTGGCCGAACGCATCTGTGCCCGGCCGGGCGATATGTCACTATTGTCCGTCGGTTGCCAGCTGCATGCGGACGTCAAGCCCTTGCTGCGGTTGCCGGCGGGGGCGTTTCTTCCGCGGCCCAGGGTGAAGAGCACCCTGCTGGAGTTGACGACCCGTTCGGACTTGCCATGTCCATCCGACATCGAGGACGTGATGCGGGTAGCCCGCGCCGCGTTCGGGCAGCGGCGCAAGCAATTGGCCAAGACCTTGGCCGCTGCCTTGACTGTGTCCAGGCAACGGTTGGCGGAGAACCTGCACAGGTCCGGGATTGATCCGGCGCGCAGGCCCGAAACCCTGTCGGTTGACGAGTGGAAGGTGGCTGCTGCCACCGTAGCCGCGGTGCGCAGCCCTAAATGAGCGTGTGCAGCTTGGCGCGGGTGTTGCGCCAAGCCACCGGGGACAGGCCCAGCTTGTGACGGAGGGCTTCCGGATCAACCCCTACGCGCAGATCGCCTACCGCCGCAGTCCAACGCAGCACCTCGAAGCCGATCTTGCAACTGACAGGGCCGGCCTGTCTGCCCAAGTCCTCCAGTTGGTATTCCAGGTTGCGCGCCGTGCAGTCGAACACCGGCGCGTCGTCGTCCTTGTCGGCGGCATACTGGCTGCGGTAGGCATCCAGGATTGAGCCGAAGTTGCGACTCAAGGGCAGGTGCCGGTCCCGGTATGCCGGTTGGCCGTCCCCGCTCCGGACATGGACCAGGGCACGGCTTCCGAACGTGAAATCCGAAAAGCGGAGGCTGGTGATCTCCTTCTTCTTCATGCCGGTTTGCAGCAAAAGCTGAAGTAGCAATAGCGGTCTGGCATCCGGATTCTGGCCTTTCCAGAAGATGTCGCTGGCCTTCTGGTTCAGCCGCTTGATGTCGCCCATATTGAGAATGGTCGGTACATGCGGGTCCGCTGCGACCCGTTTGAGGCCTTGGGTCGGATCCTCCTCCAGGTGTCCCTCCTGGATCAGCCAGCCGAAAAAGGACCGTGTCGACGTGATGCGGCGGGACAGGGTCTTGTTGTTGCAGGGCGCCTTGCGCTCCTTCTGCATCCAGTCAAAGTAGGCCTCCAGATTCCCAAGCGTCAAACGGCCGACACTCAGGTGCTCCGGGAAGTACTCGGTCAGGATTTGGATGTCGCTGGCAAAGGCCCGTTTGGTGTTCTCCGCAAGGTCTGAGGCGGCCAGGTGGGTGCCGTACCGGACCAGCTGTTCGCCCAGCGAGTCCTGTTGGTTTGCGGGAGATGCGGGCGGAACGGCAGCAGGACGGCTGTCGTTTCGCACACGCCGCGTTCGTTTGTCGTTAACGTCGATTTCGATCAGGTCAGTGTCTTTGCCTGTCATTGCAGTTCGCGTACTGATGCACCAGAATGCCCCCGAAGGGGCAGGAAGCTCGGACCGCAGGGCCGCAGGTGCAGCGTTCTCTTGTCGAGGGCCGGCAGTCCTCCGGGCCAGCGGGAGGACATGCGGTCGAACATCCATGAGTATACCGTTGTAACCGATCGAGCCCAAGTTGATTGCGCGTAGGAAGAGGATGTGGGATGCGGTGGGAGCGGCCGTCCCACCGCGCGGAACCGCATTAGTATTCGCGGCACTTGGCATTCAGCCATCCCGACCTGAAATCCGCGACCGAATCGGCATCGGGGTCGTACCGGTGACGCCAGGTGCAGCCGTTGTCGTTGCCTAGGAGGTGCAGCGACACGGATGTTTCGGCTGACGTGGTCCGTACCTTGTGAATATCGTTGTCGGGTGTCAGCCGATAGTGGTCTCCGGGCACCAGATGCAGTACCTCGGAAAGGGCCAGGGGCGCGCTGCCGTCTGCGAGGGATCCCGCGGCCTGGTACACAGTTTCCTCCTGCGTGCCCCTATAGATCCCTACCAGACCCCAAGTCAGGTGATCGTGGACCGGTGTTTCGCTGCCGGCCGGTACCACCAGCGATGAAAAGGCCAGATCGCCATCCGCCGAACGGTACAGGAGCCACATGCCGATGCTTCCGCCCATCCCGCTGTTCTCCGAAGGGCGCATGAAACGTTTGGGCAGCCAGGCATGATTCGCCAGCAGTTCCTCGAAGGACGGCTCCAGGCGGTCCAGCAGTTCGGGAAGGGAATCGGTCGAGGATCTTGTTTGCTGCACGGTCTCAATGAACCGCCTCAGTTCCGGGCAGTCGAGGATCCATTGCTCTTGGTTTGCTTGAGAGTTCATAAGGGAAAAGCTTAAATGGAATGGGCGTGGAACGGACCCCGCAAGGCTCCGCTCCCTTCCACTGTAGATCAAGCGCGAATCCTGGTCGCATCCGAGCAGCGTGCGATCCTTCCGATCCATGGTTCGGGATCGGGGCCGCGTGGACGGTGACCTGCCATGGAGAGTTGGTGTCCACGCAACCGTGTGAAGGGTCCTCTGTGGCATTCGGCCAGCAGGTCGGCACGTCGCGGATGGGCGGTTGTCCATGCC
>JAAXGZ010000130.1 GCA_012271135.1 Caldilineales bacterium
ACGCTGGTCATCGCCCACAACAAGACCCTGGCGGCCCAGCTCTATTCCGAACTGAAGGAATTCCTGCCGCACAATGCGGTCGAGTATTTTGTCAGCTACTACGACTACTACCAGCCAGAAGCCTACATCCCCCGTTCGGACGTCTACATCGAGAAGGAGGCGATGGTCAACGACGAGATCGAGCGGCTGCGCCTGGCGGCCACCAGCTCCCTCTTCTCGCGGCCCGACGTGGTTATCGTTGCGTCCGTGTCGTGCATCTACGGGCTGGGCAACCCCGAGGACTACGGCTATGCCGTCTGCAGCCTGAAGACAGGCGACCTGACCCGGCGCCAAACGGTCCTGCGGCACCTGGTCAGCATCAGCTACGAACGCAACGACAGCAACCTTGACCGAGGACGCTTCCGCGTGCGGGGGGACGTCCTGGAAGTCCACCCGGCCTACGAGGACTTCGGCTACCGGGTGAGTTTCTTTGGGGACGAGGTGGAACGGATCTGCCGCTTCGATCTCCTGACCGGCGAGGTGCTGGCGGATTTGGAGGAGGTCCATTTCTTCCCCGCCAAGCACTTCCAGACCTCGGACGAAAAGCTCCAGGCGTCCCTGGAGACCATCGAGGCGGAACTTCTGGAGCAGGAGGCCAGGTTCATCGCGGAGAACAAGCTGATCGAGGCCCAGCGGCTGCGGCAGCGCACCAACTACGACCTGGAGATGCTGCGCGAGGTGGGCTACTGCAATGGCATCGAGAACTACAGCCGCCACCTCGACCAGCGCGAGGAGGGTTCGCCGCCTTGGACCCTGATGGACTACTTCCCGGCCCAGTGGCTCGTGATTGTGGACGAAAGCCACATGACGGTGCCTCAGCTGCGGGGCATGTACCGCGGAGACCTTGCCCGGAAGGAGACCCTGGTCAACTTCGGGTTCCGGCTCCCGTCGGCCAAGGACAACCGCCCCCTGAAGTTCGAGGAATTCCGGGAGCGCGTCCACCAGGCGGTCTTCGTCAGCGCCACCCCGGGACCCTGGGAGCTGGAAGTGTCCAGCCAGACCGTGGAACAGCTGATCCGGCCCACTGGCCTCTTGGATCCGGTCGTGGAGGTTCGCTCCACCAAGGGCCAGATCGAGGATCTGATCGGCGAAGTGCGCCGGCGCGTTCACCAGGGGCAGCGCTCCATCATCACCACGCTCACCAAGCGAATGGCGGAGGACCTGACCGAATACTTGGCGGAACTGGACTTCCGGGTCCACTACCTACACAGCGAAATCGACACCCTGGAGCGGGTGGACATCCTGCGCGATCTGCGCCTTGGGGTATATGACGCGGTGGTTGGCATCAACCTGTTGCGGGAAGGCCTCGACCTGCCCGAGGTGACCCTGGTCGCGGTGCTGGATGCGGACCAGGAGGGGTTTCTGCGCAGCGCCAGCGCCTTGATTCAAACCGTGGGCCGCGCGGCTCGCCATGTGGAAGGCAAGGCCATCCTCTATGCCGACAAGACCACGGCCGCCATGCAGATTGCCCTGGACGAAACCAACCGGCGCCGGTCCCTGCAGGAAGCCTACAACCGGGAACACGGCATCGAACCGACCACCATCGTCAAGGAAGTGCGGGACCTGACGGATCGGGTCAAGGCCATGACGAAGGAACTGACGGACGGGGATGCCCCGGACCCCGCGGACGAGGTCGACCTCTCGCCGGACGTCCTGGCCAGGATGATCCAGGAACTGGAAAGGGAAATGAAGGAGGCGGCCCGGCAGCTGGAGTTCGAGAAGGCCGCCAACCTTCGGGACCAGATTGTCGAGTTGCGACGGCGGGAACCCATAACGGATCTGCCCTGACATGGCCAACGGCAACGATCCCCGGGCCAATCAGTCCGAGCTGAGTCTGCGGACTGAGATGGAGACGTCCTATCTGGACTACGCCATGAGCGTGATTGTCGCCCGCGCCCTGCCGGACGTGCGCGACGGGCTCAAGCCGGTGCAGCGCCGCATCCTGCACGCCATGCACCATGACCTCAACCTGCGGTCCAACGGCCCCTTCCGCAAGAGTGCCCGCATCGTAGGCGAAGTGCTGGGCAAGTACCATCCCCACAGCGACCAGTCGGTCTACGACGCGATGATGCGGCTGGCCCAGGATTTCAGCCTGCGCTATCCGCTGGTGGACGGACAGGGCAACCTGGGCAGCATCGACGGCGACAACCCCGCCGCCATGCGGTACACCGAGGCTCGCCTGTCGGCCATCTCGGCCCTCATGCTGACGGACATCGAAAAGAACACCGTCGACTGGGCTCCCAACTTCGATCAGTCGCTGGAAGAGCCGACGGTCCTGACGGCCAGCCTGCCCAGCCTGCTTGTCAACGGCTCCAACGGAATCGCCGTGGGCATGGCCACCCAGGTTCCGCCGCACAATCTGGGTGAGGTCTGTGCCGCGGTGAGACACCTCCTGGACCGGTGGGAGGAGCGCGAGGCGGTCACGGTCACGGACCTGATGCAGCACGTCCAGGGACCCGACTTCCCCACCGGCGGCACGCTGTTCCGCCTCGGGCCGGGCCGGGCCGGCCGCGCCCCCGACGACCGCCTGCGCCAGGCCTATGAAAGCGGACGCGGACGGGCGACGGTCCGCGCCAAGGTGCATGTGGAGGATGCGCGCATGGGCCGGCAGCGCATCGTGGTGTACGAGATCCCCTACCAGACCAATAAGACCTCCCTCCTGGAGCGGATCGCGGACTGCGCCCGCAACGGACAAATCACCGGCATCTCCGACCTGCGCGACGAGAGCGACCGGGCCGGCATGCGCATCTGCGTCGACTTGGTGCGCGGGGCCAACACCGACAAGGTGATCGCCGATTTGTTCTCCCTGACACCGATGGAACAGACCTTCTCCATTTCGCTGGTGGCGTTGGTGAACGGGCGTCCGGAGCGTCTGAACCTGAAAAGGCTGGTCGAGCTCTTCATCGAGCACCGCGTGGACATTGTGCGTCGCCGTTCCCGGTTCGACCTGGACCGGGCCGAGCAGCGTGCACACATCGTGGAAGGCCTATTGATGGCTCTCGATCAGATCGACGAGGTCATCCGCACCATCCGCAGCAGCCGCAGCCCCAACTCGGCGCGCAACAACCTGATCCGGGAATTCGGTTTCACCGAAGCACAGGCCCGGGCCGTGCTGGCCATGCCACTGGGCCAACTGGTGGCGATGGAACGGAGTCGCCTGCGGAGCGAATTCAAGGACCTGGCGGCCCGAATCAAGGAACTGCAGGCCCTGCTGGCTTCCGACCGGCGGATCCGGGACGCGATCGCCGACGAGATGGATGAAATCCAACGGCAGTTCGCCGATTCCCGTCGCACCGAGGTCAAGGACGACCAAGCGCGCACGCCGACCGCCGAGGAGCTGGAGCCGGACCAAACAGTCTGGGTCTGCGTGGGCCGGCGCGGCACCGTGCGCCGCTATGCCTACAAGGGCATGCAAAGCGGCAGCTTCAGAGACATCGGGCGCAACGGCGGCATCGCGGCGGTGACCGCCAACACACGGGACGTCCTGTATGTGTTCAGTGCCTCCGGCCGCGCCCAGCGCATCCAGGCCCACAAGGTGCCGCAGACCGGACGGGCCGGGCATGTCGCAGATCTGACCGCGTTCACCCGCCGCGACCGAATTGTAGCCGGAATAGCCCTGCCCCGGGAAGTCGCGCCCGATCAGGGGGTATGGATCCTGCTGGCAACGGCGCAGGGCAATGTCAAGAAAATCAGTGGACACCATCTGGCTGTGGCCTGGGGCGATGACGTAACAGTCATGCCGTTGGCCAAGGGCGACTCACTGGTCGCGGCAGTGGCCATCGACTCAAGTCGGGAACTCATGCTGTTTACACGCCTGGGGAAGACAATTCGCTTCGACGGAGACGAAGTGCGACCCAGTCGCCTTCCTGCCCAAGGAGTGCGCGGTATTCGGCTGGGCAAGGGCGACGGCGTGGCTGCAGCTGCGGTGGCACCGGCCACCGGCACTGTCCTGACCGTGACCGAACAGGGAATGGCCAAGCGGACGGACGTGGAGGAGTTCAACCTTCAGGCGCGCGGCGGATCCGGCCTGCTCGCCCATAAGTTGGACGAGATGACCGGGCCAATCGCCGGGGCCCTGGCGATTGCGGGCGGACAGACCAACGCACGCATTTCCATTGGAGCCGGCAGCAATGTCCGCACGCTTGATCCCGACGACATACCGTTGAGCAGCCGCGTGACCAAGGGCCGTCGGATCCTCAAGCCGCAAGCGAACGGCGCGGCACTGCCCGAACCGGCAGACAACGGCAACGACGGGAGTGCGCCGGCCAAACGATCCCGCCCCTCCCCTGCGACCGGCCTGATTGACTCCGTTACGCTTATCTGGTCGGATCACTCCGTGGACGGCCAGGTCTGATCGGCGTCCCGGGACCAGACAACGGAACCAGCATGATCCACAGGAGACTCGCATGGCGGACCACGGTTGGCGCGGCATCTTTGTCATTCTGATCACCCCCTTCCGGCAGGACCTGTCGGTGGATCACGAAAGCCTGCGCCGGCAAATCGACTTCTGCGTGGAGGCCGGTGTGCACGGAGTGGTTGGACCGGCCAACGCCAGTGAGTTCGCAACCCTGTCGGACGCCGAGCGCATGGACTGGATCCGCACCGTTGCGGACGCCTGCTCGGCCCGGGTGCCCTTCGTGGCAGCTGCCAACGGCCTGCACGCAAGGCCGGCGGCCGAACTGGCTGCCTGGACCGAGGCACAAGGGGCCGACGGCATCATGGCCATGCCTCCCTACGTCCTGCATCCGGACGAGCAGGGTTGCTTCGACTTCTATCGAACCATGGCGGACCGAACTTCCGTGCCCCTTGTGGTTCAGAATTTCATTGGGCCGGTTGGCACGCCGATGTCCGCCACCCTGCTGGGCCGGCTCTGCCTCGAACTGCCGACGGTACAGTACATCAAGGCAGAGACCCTGCCCGAACCGCGCTCCGTGACCGAGACCCTGCGGGCCACGGGCAATGCCTGCAAGGGTGTGTTTGGAGGCCAGGGTGGAGTGCACCTGCTGGACGAACACCGGCGTGGCTGCTGCGGCAACATGCCGGCCTCCCAGCTATCCCCAGCCCATGTGCGAATCTGGAACCTGCTGGAGGAGGGCGACCAGGTGGCAGCCCGCACCGCTTGGAATCAGCTGTTGCCCCTAATCGCCTTCGAGCGCACCCACGGCGTGGCCGCCTACAAGGAAGTCATGCGACGCCGCGGCCTTTTCGCCACCAACCTAAGCCGCATGCCCGGCGCCCGTCTGGACCCCGAGGACATTCTGGAACTGGATGCCATTCTGGAAATGGCGGAACCCGCCTTGGCCGGACCGTCCCGCGAGTGAACGGAGGATCTCGATATGCCGAGTGTCTGGTGGAAGGACAACGCCGTACAGCTCATTGACCAGCGGCTGTTGCCGACCCGGCTCGAAACCGCCACTCTGCACACGGTCACTGATGTGGCCGCCAGCATTCGCGACATGTACGTGCGTGGGGCGCCGGCCATCGGTGCCACGGCTGCCTACGGGATGGCGCTGGCCGCCCGTTTGAGCTCGGCGACAGACCGGAAGGACCTGCTTGATGACCTGCAGGAGGCCAAGCAGGTGTTGGATGCCGCGCGGCCGACCGCGGTCAACCTGGCGTGGGCCACCGGCCGCATCCTGGCTACACTGCGCGCAGCACCGACCGCGGATCCGGAGGAACTCCGCAGTCTGGCCTTGGCCGAAGCAGAAGCTCTGGCAGAGGCCGACGTGGAAATCAACCGGCGCATGGGGGCCAACGGTGCGGGGCTGATTCCAGAAGGGGCCAACCTGCTACACCATTGCAACACCGGATCCCTGGCCACCGTGGACTACGGCACGGCACTGGGAGTCATCTACGCCTGCCATGAACAGGGCAAGGGCATCCACGTGTGGGTGGACGAGACCCGGCCACGCCTGCAGGGAGCCCGGCTAACCGCTTGGGAACTCATGCGAGCCGAGATACCGATGCACCTCATCGCCGACAACGCCTCCGGATCCCTGATGCGACAGGGACGGGTTGACGCAGTCATTTTCGGCGCGGACCGCGTGGCGGCCAACGGAGATGTGGCCAACAAGATCGGCACCTACAACATCGCCCTGCTAGCCCACACCCACGGCATTCCCGTGTACTGCATCGCGCCTACCAGTACGGTCGACTTGGATACGCCAACCGGCGACGACATTCCGATCGAGGAGCGGGATGCAGCCGAGGTGACCCGCGTGGGCAGGACCATGGTGGCTCCCGAAGCGGTGCCGGTCTACAACCCGGCCTTCGATATCACGCCGGCACGCTACATTTCGGCCATCGTGACCGAGGAAGGGGTTTGCCACGCACCCTATGGACTCTCCCTGGGCGCAGCGGTGGCCCGCGCAGCAGAGACATAGGTCCGGCAGGCCTGTCGATTTCACGGAGTTAAGGCATAGCCGACACTATAATCTGGAAACCATCCCCTGCACCGGACCAACCTGCCAGACAGGGCCGATATCGCACCCGACACCCCCCGCCACCCTGCATGACCAAGCCAGCAGCACTTGACTGCGACATCGCGGATCCGTCCCTCGCCGACCAGGGCTTCGGCCGCATTGAATGGGCCGGCAAGGAGATGCCGGTCCTGGCAGCCCTGGAAGCACGGTTCGCCAAGGAGCGACCGTTCGACGGCCTGCGGCTGGCTGCATGCATGCACGTCACCACGGAAACGGCCAATCTGGTGCGGGCCCTGTTGGCGGGAGGGGCCGAGGTGGCCCTGTGTGCCAGCAATCCCCTCAGCACCCAGGACGACGTGGCCGCCTCCCTGGTCATGCATTTGGAAGTGCCGGTCTTTGCCGTCCGCGGCGAATCCAGGGAGATCTATCACCAGCACCTGTCGTCCGCCCTCGACATCGTTCCGCACCTGACGATGGACGACGGGATGGACCTGTTGGCCGCGCTGCATACCGAACGCACGGAACTGCTCCCGACCATGATCGGCGGCACCGAGGAGACCACCACCGGCGTAATCCGGCTCAGGGCCATGGCGCGCGAGGGAGCCCTGCGCTACCCGGTCATGGCAGTCAACGACGCCGACACCAAACATCTGTTCGACAACCGCTACGGCACGGGCCAGAGCACGATCGACGGCATTGTGCGGGCCACCAACATTCTCCTGGCCGGCCGCAATTTCGTGGTGGCCGGATACGGCTGGTGCAGCCGCGGCATTGCGCAACGGGCCCGGGGCCTGGGTGCCAACGTCATCGTGACCGAAGTGAACCCAATCCGGGCCCTGGAAGCCGTGATGGACGGGTACCGGGTCATGCCCATGCTGGAAGCCGCCCACATTGGCGACATCTTCTGCAGTGCCACCGGCAACCGGGATGTGTTCGACACGCCGCATTTTGCCGTGATGAAGGATGGCGCGATCCTGGCCAACAGCGGGCACTTCGACGTTGAAATCAACCTGGTGGGGCTGACGGACATGAGCGGAGATCGCAGGCGAGTACGCGACAGCCTGGACGAATACCGCCTGGCGGACGGGCGCCGCCTGTACGTGGCCGGCGAGGGTCGGCTGGTCAACCTGGCCGCGGCCGAAGGCCATCCCTCCACGGTCATGGACATGAGTTTCGCCAACCAGGCCCTGGCCGTCCTGCATGTCGCCCGCCACGGTTCCGGCCTGGAACCCGATGTCTACAATGTGCCCGCCGAAATCGATCAGGAGATTGCCAGCCTGAAGCTGGCCGCCATGGGCGTCTCCATCGACGAACTGACACCTGCCCAGAGCGACTACCTGCATGGCTGGTCGCTGGGTACCTGAACAAGCCCAATCCCCACTTGAATATCGCGAGTTAGCCATGTCGTCCCAGCCAAGCCGCCTTTTCACCAGCGAGTCGGTGACGGAAGGTCACCCGGACAAACTTTGTGACCAGATCAGCGATGCCATTCTGGACGCGTATCTGGAGCAGGACCCCTACGCCCGGGTGGCCTGCGAGGCGGCGGCCAAGGGCACGAACATCTTTCTGCTGGGCGAAATCAGGGTCCGCGAGGAGATGGCAAACGAGGTCCGGGTCGATGCTGCCGAAGTGGTGAAGGATGTACTGCAGGGCATTGGCTACCCGGAGGAGGACAGCTTCGGTCCGCACAGCCATTGCCTGCACATCCACCTGGCCGAGCAGAACGACGCCTTGGCCGGCTCGGTGGACAGGGGGGCCGGCGATCAGGGCATGATGTTCGGCTATGCCTGTCGGGAAACCCCCTCGCTGATGCCGTTGCCGATTGAGCTCGCCCACCAGCTGACCAGGGCAATGCGGGACCAGCGCAAACGGAACCACCTGCCGTGGATGCTGGCGGACGGCAAATCGCAGGTAACCGTGGGGTACGGCGGCGTAAGCCCGGTCGTGGACACGGTGGTGATCAGCACCCAGTATCGATCCGGAACCAGCAAGGAGACCGTCGAGACCGGTGTCCTGCAATCCGTGATCGGACCGGTCCTGGAGGAATACGGCCTCGGGGAGCCGCCGAACATCCACATCAATCCGTCCGGCGAGTTCGTGGACGGGGGGCCGGTCGCGGATGCCGGCCTGACCGGACGCAAAATCATCGTGGACACCTACGGCGGCATGGGCCGCCACGGCGGCGGCGCCTTCAGCGGCAAGGACGCGACCAAGGTGGACCGCAGCGGCGCCTACGTGGCCCGGTTACTCGCCAAGTGCACGGTGGCCGCGGATTTGGCCGAGCGCTGCGAAGTCCAGCTAGCCTACGCCATCGGCATCGCGGACCCGGTCGGCATATTCGTGGAAACGTTCGGCACGAGCCGCGTGCCGGACGGCACAATCGTGGACCGCATCAGGGATTGCTTCGATCTGACCCCGCGGGGGATCATCGAGACCCTTGGCCTGCGTCGGCCGATTTTCCGCCAGACAGCCGCCTACGGGCACTTCGGCCGGCCGGATCTGGATCTGCCCTGGGAGAACCTCGAACTGCCAAGAGCGGCGGAGTTCATCCAGTCCTGGTCCTGACGGACCCGGTCCCGCCATGGCCCGCCAAAGCAGCCAAGTCTCCGCCAACCGCGCCGATCAGGAGGGGGCCGAGCGTTTGGTATCGGGCCACCGCCAGCCGCGGGACGACCGGGATGCGGCCTTGCGGCCGCAAAGCCTGGACGAGTTGATCGGCCAGGATCACCTTAAGAACAACATGAAAATCCTGGTCCAGGCAGCCCGCCAGCGCAGAGAGCCGCTGGACCATGTCCTGCTGTACGGGCCCCCGGGGCTGGGCAAGACCACCCTCAGCCAAATCCTGGCCCGCGAGATGGACAGTCGGCTCACCATCACCTCCGGGCCCGCCATCGAGCACGGTGGCCAGTTGTCGGCCATCCTGGTCAATCTGTCGCATTCGGATGTCCTGTTCATCGATGAAATCCACCGCCTGAACCGCAAGGTGGAGGAAACCCTCTATCCGGCCATGGAGGACAGGCGCCTGGACTACGTGGTGGGCGAGGGGCCCGGAGCCCGCGTCGTACCCCTGCCGCTCGAACATTTCACCGTGATTGGTGCCACCACCCGGTTGGCCAGCCTGACGGCGCCGTTGCGCGACCGCTTCGGCGTTCTGGAACGCTTCGACTTCTACAGTCCGGAGGCCCTGAGCCAAATCGTGCTGCGTGCGGGTGGACTGATGAAACTGGAAGTGGACCCGGCGGGAGCGATGGAAATCGCAATCCGGGCCCGCGGCACTCCCCGGGTGGCGTTGCGCCTCCTGCGCCGCACCCGCGACTTCGCCCAAGTCAAGGGAGACGGCACCGTGGACCGCGCCATCGCGCAGAGGGCACTGGAACTACAGGGCATCGATCACTTGGGCATGGACCGCACCGACCGCATGCTGCTGCACAGCCTGCTTGACAATTTCCGGGGAGGGCCCGTCGGCTTGGAGACGCTGGCCTCCAGCATCAGCGAGGAGGCCGACACCATCATGGATGTCGTGGAACCGTTCCTGATGCAGCTGGGCTTCCTCAAGCGCACGAATCGCGGGCGCGTGGCCACCGAACAGGCCTACCACCACCTGGGACTGGACGTGCCGATCAACGGAGCCAACCAGTCCGGCCTGTTTGAAGGCTGAACGCGGCCACCTTACTGGACCGTAAGAAGGTAGCCGTCGGGTACCAGGGCAATCCAACTGGTGCCAGGGGCCAGGGGGATGTCCTGGCCGTCATGCGCGGTGAAGTGCGGGAGGCTGCCCAGCGTGTCAACGGACCAGGTGCCGTCGTAGCGGCTCCCGTTGCGGAAGATTACGGCCCGACCCGAGCCGAAGATGTCCTGGTCAAGGCTGAGGTTGCCCAGCGAATCCTCCACCAGGAAAGTGTTTTGGTGCGTCACGTACTGCACGACGATGTTGGCGGTCTGGATCTGGGCACCCGTATTGGCATCCACGTGGGGAACGCCCCCCATGTATCGGGCGTACAGGCCCGACTGGGGGTTGTAGCGGTATTCCACCCAGGAACTGGAGACGACCGGCCAGGGGATCTTGACGTAGGTGGCCGGTGATCCCGGCGGCACTTCGGCCTGAAACACAAATCCCTGGATGTCGATGGGCTGCTCCCGCAGGAAATCCTGCAGCCACTGGCGCACCCCCAGCGTGTTCGTGTGGAAACGGGTCAGCCCGGTGCCCAGAATGTAGCTGTAGGGCAGGCGGCCGGTGCTGTTGTCCAAGTCGATGTCGAAATAGGGGAACTCCGCAATTTCGCGCAACAGACGCCGGATGAAGTCGCTGGCGCCGGAGCACATCACGGCGCCGTTGTACAGGTAGCCCAGGTAGAAGTTGACCAGCCGCGCCGAGCGGATTGGACCGATGTCGGGCACATCCTGTCCATGGAAGACCCCGGTCAGGCGCGTGATGGAATAGCCATCCACCAGGTATTCGTACACAATGTCCGCCTGCGACAACCCGTACTGGGGGCGAGCCGGGATGTCCGAGGGAATGCAGACCAGGAACGGCCGCTGGGTCAGCCGTTCGGGGGAAATCGGCAGGCCGGTCAAGGGGCTCAAGGCCTCCGCCGGCGGATGGGCAAACCGTTGCTCCGGAAGCCGCCCGACCGCGATCTCCCAGGTCAAGTCCCACATTTCGGCCCGGTTGGCAGGTTGGACCGCCCAGGGCGACAGGGCCGGCGGCGGCACCGCCGGCTCGCGCGCCAAATCGGCCGCGGCCGAGGGTTCCAGGTTCACATCCAAGAACTGGCCGTACACCCAACCGGAGGTGATGCCATCCGGTAGACAGCAAACATGCCACCACTGCTGATCCGCCGTGCCGTCCAGCACCTGCACGACGGCGTTGTTCTGCAGTTGACCCAGACGGCTGCTGTTGACATCGGGGCTGCTGCGCACGTTCAGAACGGCCGCGTTGACGACCAGGCCCGTTCCAATCGACCCCGGCGGCAGGGGTTCCGCGGCGACGGATTCCGGAGGCTCCGTCGCCTGCGGCTCGGAGGCAGCCTCCGGCGGTGCTTCGGGTTCGGACCCGGCCGGCTGCGAGTCCGCGGTTTCGGCCGGTGGGGCAGGTTCCGGGGCAACCGTCGGCACCGGTGTAAACGTCGGCACCGGAGGGACCGGCGGCAGTTCGGGCGTCGGTGGTGTTATCTCGACGGTACATCCGGCCAGCAGTGCCAGGCATGCCGCCAGCAGCACCAATCGGATCGTAGGACGATGCAAGTATGCAGGGGGCATTTTGTTCGGGAGGCACGAATAGTCTGTAACGGGGAGGGAAGGACCGCACGCACCGGGCGCGCAATCGGGTTCGGATTATGCCAAAGAGGTCTGTTGCAGACTCGAGCCTTGGGCAGCCGGTACTTCATGTCGGACGACAGTGGGATCCAGATGCCGAAATTTGCCGGGCTGCACGCACAAGCAGACCTGATGACAGGATGAAGGCAGCCGCGGGTTCAATGGCTGGGTTGCAGTACGTTGAAATACGCTCCCTGGGGATCCTTCATGACGGCAAAGGTGCCTTGGGCGATTTCCGTTGCCGGCATCACCTGTTCGCCGCCGAGTTCGATACAGCGGCGCAACGTCTCTGTCGTATCAGTTACCTGCAGATAGATGCCCCAATAGGTGGGAATGGACTTGTCGAAGTTCTCGTCCATTGCCAGCTGGCCCGCCAGATAGACGGTGCGCGACGTGTCTCCACCCGGTACGTACAGAGTGTAGTTCGGGTTGTTGTGGTCCGCAACCGTATCCCACCCGTGCAGGCCCTGGTAGAACGCATTGGTGCCTTCCGCGTCCCATGTCATGATTTCGGCCCACATGAATGTCCCCGGTTCAAACATGACCTGGACGCCAAGGTGCTCGCGTGGCTGCCACAAGCCCAGCATGGCGCCCTGGGGATCGGAAATGAACGACATGCGTCCAGAATCGAAGATGTCCATGGGTCCTGCCTCGATTTTCCCGCCCAGTGCAACTGCCCGGTTGGACGCGGCATCCACATCCTCGACACAGGTATAGACGTTCCAACCCGGAGGGTCGTCCTCTCCCATGGTTCCACCCAGCCCACACACCTGCAGGCCATTCAGGGTGCAGATCGTGTAGATCAGTTCCCCTTCGACAACCTGCGGCTCGAACTCCCAGCCGAACATGGTGCCGTAGAAGACCTTGGCCCCTTCGATGTCCGTGGTCGAGAGATCGAGCCAGTTGAAGGTGCCGAACTCGTGTTTCGTCATTTCTGGCATGGTGCTTACTTCCTTGGTATCTGAGCCTGTTTCAGGCATGGATTGACTGGAGGCACCGGCCGTAAGGCGGGCCGACATCCCCCGATTTCACATATTGAGTTCGACGATGATGAAGGCACCTTGTTGCGGGTCCATCGCCCAGCAGAAGCGGCCGAAGGGGAACGACTCCGGTTCCGTCATGACCGAACCACCCAAGTCCTTCACGGACTGCACCTTCGTGTCCAGGTCGGCCACCCGAAAGTAGACCACCCAGGTCGGCGGAACTTCCGACGGCCATCTGGGATCCATCTCGCGCAAACCGGCAACCCAGTCGTTTTCGTCCGAGCCCGTACGATGGAATAGGGTGTAGTCGGGCGTCTGAGGATTGGATCCAGCCTGCCAATTGAACAGGGTGCTGTAAAAGCCGGTCGCGGTGTCACAGTCGCGCGTGTTGTGCTCGGCCCAGGTGAAGGTATCGGGCTCACCCTGCACTTCCATGCCCTTGTGATTGCGCGCTTGCCAGATGCCACACATGCCTCCGACCGGATCCATGACGAAAGCCATACGGCCGGAATCGGCAATGTCCATGACCCCCATGTCCGCGGAGCCACCCAGTTCCTGGGCCCTGGCCACGATGGCGTCGGCATCCTCAACGTTCACATAGGCATTCCACGCTGTGGGCATGTCCGGGGACATGGTCCCGGACAGCCCGCATACCAGCTTCCCTTGCAGGCTGCACATGGTGTACATGACGGTCTCGCCTGGCAGGTCCGGAGCGAGATTCTCCCCCATCATGTCGGCGGCGGTGATGTCCGCGAACTCCCACCCGAACAGGCCGCCGTAGAACGCCTTGGCGCCAGCGGTATCGGTGCTGGACACATCCACCCAGCTGAACGTTGAAAATGCATGCTCTGTCATTTGCGGCACGGCTGATCCTCACTTTGGTGGACGGCGATGGATTGCGAGCAGCTTGCAGGTCCAAGGTTGCACTTGCCATCCAAGCCTTGAAATTGCGAACAAAAGAATATCACCGATGCCTTGATTCGCGGTATTTCCCTGCCCGATACCGGAAGCGGTCTGCTGAAATTGGGCCGGCCAGGGTGGGGACGGCAGGAGGAACCGGCGTTCGGAGCATGTACTGGTATCCTGCCCCCTGGTGATGAGGCGACCCCTTCGAGTTCGTGTGGGAGCTTGAAGGGCTTCGTTCCAGTCGGATTCACAAGGCTTGGCTGTGGTCGAGGAACCTCGCAGGCCACGTATCGAAGGAGAATGGCTTCATGGTGCTGAATTCCGTGGTTGAGAACGCCCTCAACCAACAAATCAACGCGGAGCTGTACGCCTCCTACCTGTACCTTTCCATGTCCGCCTGGCTGGAACATGCCGACCTGCCCGGCTTCGCCCGTTTTATGCGCGGCCAAAGCCAGGAAGAGTACGAGCACGCCATGCGGTTCCTGGAGCACATCGAGAACAGGGATGGATTTGTACGCCTGTTGCCCATTGAGGCACCCCCAACCGAATTCGATTCGGTCGAAGACGTCATTGCCCAGGCCTTGGCCCACGAAGCACACGTCTCCGTGCTAATCAACGACATTTACCGCATCGCGGTGGAAAACGAAGACCATGCAGCGCAGGTGATGCTGCACTGGTTCATCACAGAGCAGGTGGAAGAGGAAAAGTTGTTCAGGGACATTCTGGCGGAACTACGCAAGGTGGACGGCCAAAGCGATGCACTCCTGCTCCTGGATCGCGACATGGGCGATCGGACGGACACCGACGCCGGAACCTGAGGGGCCGGCACGTTCCGGGTTTGGGGGTGCCGCGCCCCGGTGCCGATCGGTCCAGGCCGGCCGGACAACCGACCAAGGGGCAAACCCCCACGGGCTTCTACCCGCGCAACGGGACCGTGCTGCTTCGCCATCATCCCGCCGGCAGCCGAGTCCTTGCGGATGACCCTTGTGACAGGCCGCATGCAATCACAGCCCGAAAGTGGGCGCGCCGCTTCCGGCGGATTCAGACGACCCGGTGCGGGTGGGGCACCGGCTAGTTGAACAGGTAGCCTTTCGCGTTGAAGGGGCCGGAATCGGGCTGCGTGTTGCCGGCCGCATCCGTGGCCCGGGTCATGATCGTGTGCAGGCCCGGCCGCAGTTCGAGGTCGATGCGGAAACGCGCCCAGGAATACTGGAACTGTGGCTCCACCGCGGCGGCCCCGCGCCAGGTCGTACCGCCATCCATGCTCCATCCAACTTTCTCGATCGGACCGTGCGGTGACTGGGCGTAGCCGTAGATCCGATGCGGGCCTGCCGACAACTCCGCGAGCCGCGACAATACCAACGCGCTCTTGATGGCCTGGGCCGTCACCGCGGGTCCGAGGCGATCGCCCTCGGCGGGGAAGTCGTCGCCAATCAGCACATAGGACGTCGAGTTGTTGTGCGTCCAAACGGGTTCCATGGAGACCTGAATCCGGCCCAGCCACTTGATGCTCGAACTGCCGACCCAACCCGGCACGATGGCCCGCAACGGGAAACCGTGGTCTGGGGGCAGGACATCTCCGTTCATGGCATAGGCCAGCAATGTGTCGGGGTGCATGGCCTTCGCAACCGGCAGGACGCGCCGGAAACCCTCCTCGGGTGCATCGACATCCAGGCCAATCAACAGCACACTGGCGGCATCCTCCCGGATACCCGCCTGTATCAGTACATCGCGCAGGGCGACACCGGTCCACTCGGCGTTGCCTACGGCTCCCGTCATCCACTAGGTGCCTTGCGCCGGCCGTTCCTGAACCAGATCGAACATGGCCCGGTGGTTGCCGGCACACTCCAGATAGGAAACAAGCGTGCGCCCTGGCATGCTGCGGATGTCCGGGTAGGAAAGTCCAAGGGCGTGGAAACCCCATCGCCTTCGACCAACAGGCGCCAGTCACGCGCCTCCAGGCCCGGGCTGGCCGAATTGTTGCGCACAAAGAAAAGCCGAGTTGGCGTAACGATCCCCTGCATGGCCTCCAGACGGGCTTCGAGGCCGGCATTCCGGATGCACGCGAAACGGTGCCGAGTCCTTGAAGTAAGGGATTGCAACGTCCGTTGTAGCCGGGGCCGGCAACATGGTTGCATCGAATTCGGTGCAGGCGGACAACGCCGCAACCGTGCTTCCCGCAGCCAATGCCTGCAGGAAACCGCGCCGGCTCATCCCGAGCCGCGCAACATACTGCTTCTCCATCTCCATAGTTTCGTTCCCGGTGGAGTTTCGCCGAGGATGGGATGGCGATTCCGGGATGCTACGCGAGCCGACGGCGATACAGTCCGGCGAATGCCTTGGGCTGCCCGACAACGGGTTTGGACGGGTGCCGACGATGTAGCCGGATTGTCAGGACGACGTGTTCAGGCGCCAGTCGTAGGAGCGGAACTTCACCGTCACGCTCTCCCGGTGCTGTTCCAGCCAGAGGCGTGCATCATCATCCGCCGGCATGTATTGGATGGCAGTGGCCAAGGCACCGCCTGCATCCTCAAAGTCCGGCGCAAACCAGGCAAAGATTTTGGACAGTGTCACTTCGCGGGACACGCTGTCCACCTGCACGTCTCCGGCAACAAAGGCACGGGTCGCCGCGTCGAGCTGTTCGTCCAACCGCTCCGGTTCGTAGACCCTGGCATACGGGCAGGATCGGCTGGCGCAGTTGAGGGCAAAGTGGACGCGCGGGTCGATCGGTTCCAACACCGCCGCGCACCTGGGGTCCCCGTCCCGGAAGTGGGACCCACGCGCCACGGGATGGGGAGCGTTGGCCCGCAGCACGCCGTTCTCGATGTCGTTGGCGCTGAAGCGATGGCCGCCCACGTTGTAGGCGGCCTTCTCAAAGAAGCGCATGATCCCCTGGGACAACCCGACCGTGGCTCGGCGGACGCGGAACCTGGTCACCGCGTCCAGGATCAGCAGGTTGTAGAGATTAATCCAGAAAGAGAACGCCTGTGCACGGTCCGAAAATGCGTCCGGAGGTGTGGCCAGCAGACCGTTGTAGAACCGTTTGCGCTGCGGGGCCAGTACCGCGTCGACCGCGGCATAGTCCGCTGCGGACCCATCCGGCGCGATGCCGGAGGCATGGCAGACCCGTACCAGCTCGATGACGTCGGACGCGCCAAGGGCGGTGCCACCCGGCTGCGCCTTGCGGTTCAATACGGCCCGCGAACGGCCGGAAATTATCCAGTAGAGCATGGGGTACGACCGCGATTTGTGTTTGGATCAGGATTGCCCTGCGGCGGACAAACTCCAGGCTCAACCCATGGAGTGCGCTGCCCGAGGACTTCGACCACAAGCCGGGATGGACAGCCGCCGCGGTCATCGCCGCACACAGTCAATGGGAAGGACCGCGGTTCAGGTTCGTTGACGTTGTTCCGTTCCAAAATGATACGCGACCCTTCGCAACCAACTTGCCACAGGATCAACACAGTTCGGACCCTATGCCACCCTGAGGCAGTCGGCCAGGCAGCATTCACCGGACCGGGTCGGCAACATCAGCCGACCTGTTCCAGGCCCAGTCGCTCGGCCACGTCCTCGTAGTCGGGATCGGCGGCATACAGTATCTCCAGTTCGCGGCGCGCCCGTTGCTTCTGTTTGAGTTCCAGATAGACCAAGGCCCGTTCATAGCGCAGCGCGTTCAGAATCTCCGGGCGTCTGTCCTTCCTGCGCCGCAACCCGGCAGTCAAGGCATCCCTGGCAGCCGTGGGCAAACCCAGATCCCGCAGGGCCTGGCCCCGGTACAGGAGCAGGGCCGCATGCAACTCGGAGACGTTTTCAATCTCCTGGGTCACCGACACAACCTTGCGGCCACGATCTTGTGACGCGGGCCTGGTTTCCATCAGAAATTCCGCCAGCGACAACTGGACAACAATGTCGCCACCTGCCAGGCGCAGCAGTTCTTCCAGGCAGGCGATGGCATCCGCGTGCCGGTTCAGGCCCTGGTACACCTCGACCAGGCACAGGAGCGCGCCGATTCTGTCCGCACCCACCTGGACCGAGATCTCATCGCTGATTGCCAGCCCGGCACGAAGGTTCGCACCGTACTTGCCGAACAACCTGCCCAGTTCGTCCCCGGCCTCGTGGGCCGACCGGAGAAGAGGCGCAGCCGCGTCCCACCTGTGTTCGCCGATCAGCAGCGCCCCCGCCAAAAAGTCGGCATCAGGCAGGCCGCGTGCCTTGGCCAGATGCCCGGCCGCGGCTTGGTCGTCACCGCGCGCCACAGCATTAACTCCCTCAACAAAGGCCTTCTCTTCGGCCGACGTGCCCAGGTTCCGCCAAAAACCGGAGCGAATGGGCTCTGCACGTTCGGGGCTGCGGGAGCCATTGCCCGCAGCTCTGGAGCCGGATCGGCCCGGCTTGGCCACCTTCGTATAGTGGAGACCGGTACCGGGGATGCCGGCCGTGAACCGGCGCCCGGACGTGCCTGCGGTGGCCTTGAGGCCGCGGGGTCCGGCCGACATCGAAACGCCGCCCTTGCTGAGGTTCAAATGCACGCCGGGGGCGACGCGAACCCTGCGAAAGAAGCGAAACGCCATTGGGTGTCCTCCAATCACTTAGCCGTTCGATTTCGGCCCTTGACAGCCGACGGGGCTTCGTGGGACTCGTCGATCCTGTCCCGGCGACACCCGCGCCAACTCAAGCCCCATTCGGACTGCCGGCTCCGGGCAGGACCAGTCCCCGCGTGCCCAGCAGTTCGGCCACCTCGGCGCGTTGCGGCAACAAACGGC
>JAAXGZ010000011.1 GCA_012271135.1 Caldilineales bacterium
GACAGGCTTTACCTACCCCTATCAGCCCCCCAACCCGGGTACCGGGAGCATGTCCTGTTCCGCAGTTCAGTTCCGGAGGCATTTTTGTCGGGTCCCGGCCGCCGGGAGACGTTGCACTGCCAAGCCCGGTCCCTAAAGCAGAGGCAGGCATTGCGGGTCCGGGCTCCCGGCTAGGCCGCGGGTCGCAGACATCGACCATGTCCTGGCACCATGACAACCCGGCCATCCGCAAACACGGTCTGTCCCCGCACCAAGGTGGCAACCACCTGGCCGCGCAGTTCGCGCCCGTGGTAGGCATGCATGTTGCGTCCCCCTTTTGACAAGGTCTTGTGCCTGTCAAAGGTCCATTCCCGGTTCAAGTCGACCAGGGTCAGGTCCGCATCATGGTCGGCCGCGATTTGTCCCTTGCCAGCCAGCCGGAACAGCTGCGAAGCCCTGTAACTCATCAGCCGGGCCAATGCGGGCAGGGTTAGGCGGCCCTGGTTCACGGCGGTCAGCATCAGGGGCAGCATGGCTTCCAGGCCGGGGACCCCGGCCGTGGCCTGGAAAATGTCGTCCTGCCCCACTTCCTTCTCGGCCGGAATGTAGGGAGAGTGATCCGTGCCGATGACATCAATGGTCCCGTCCAGCAGGTAGGGCCACAGGTTTTCCACCTCCTCGGCCGTGCGCAGTGCCGGATTGCATTTGGCAAAGGGACCGTGGCGGTTCAGTGCCTCCATGGTCAGGAACAGGTACTGGGGACAGGTTTCCACCGAGACATTGACCCCTTTGGCCTTGGCTTCCTTGACCAGTTGGGCCGCCTTGTGGCTTGACAGATGCACGATCTGGACCCGATTCCCAAACAGCTCGGCAAAAACCAGGATGCCGGCCACTGACAGATCCTCCACGATCGGAGGCGCACTTCTGGCATGGGCAATCCCCTGGGTCTCGCCGCTGGCCTGCACCTTGCGCAGAAACAGATCCAGCAGGCCGGCATGCTCGCAGTGGAAGCAGTGGAGCAGGTTGGTTGGGGCCACGGCCTGCATCAGGTCGTACAAATCCGCAACATGGGGGCAGCAGAGGCCCACGAATTCCGCTTCCCGGCCCGGGGGCGGCAGTGTCATGAAGGTCTTGAAGGCGACGGCCCCTGCCTCCGCCATGCGGGGAATTTCCTCCATGTTGTCCGGGGAGATGGAACCATACAGACCGAAATCGATCAGCGCGTGCGGTTCCAACTGTGTCATCCGACGGCTCAACACGGCCGCCGAATTGACGGGCGGATCGGATATGGGCATTTCCAGCAACGTGGTAATGCCGCCCGCTGCCGCCGCGCTCGTGCCCGACACGAAGTCCTCGCGGTCGGGCCGCGCCGGCGCCCGGATGTGCACATGCGTGTCAATCAGCCCCGGGAGGATGTGGAGTCCTCGGGCATCCATGTGATCACGGGACGAAGGGCGTTCCCCGGCATCAAAGATGCCGACAATCCTGCCCTCGGCCACGGCAATGGTGGCCGGAATCACCTTCTCCGGCGTCACCACCTGGCCACCGGTAATCGTCAAGTCAAAGTCTCCGGCCATGCCACGGTCCTCCCTGGGAAAACTTTCAATTGCCGGACAGCATTCCGTCCAGACGCAGCAGGGCGGTTCCCAGAACTCGGGCTCCGGCCACACAGTCCTCGGGCGACGTGTATTCGTCGGGGGAGTGGCTCACCCCATTGCGGCTGGGCACAAACAACATGGCTTGAGGGGCGAGGTCAGCCATGCACATGGCGTCGTGGCCGGCTCCGCTGGCCATCCGCGTATAGGCATACCCGTTGTCTTCGCAGGCTGCTACCAATGCCTGCACCAGCAGGGGATCCGAATCCACGGGCGGCTTGTTTGAGGTCTGCACGAATGCGGCCTGTAGTTTCCCTGCCTCTTCCTCCAGTTGTCGCTCCGCACGATCCAGCACACCCTCATCCAAACCACGGATTTCCAGGTTGATGATCACCTGTCCCGGAATGACATTTGGAGAGCCCGGCAGGATGTCCATTTTCCCTACGGTGCCGACGATGCCATGCTGTTCGGCCACCGCCTTGACTTGGAGAATATAGGGGGCCGCCATGACCAGGGCATCCTGCCGGTCCTGCATCAGGGTGGTGCCGGCATGATTGGCGTACCCGTTGACCGTGACCTCGTACCGGCGAATGCCCGCGATGCCCTCCACAACCCCAATCGGTTTCCGTTGGGTTTCCAGGCGCCGACCCTGTTCGATGTGCAGTTCCAGAAAGGCGGCCGGGCCGTCGGTTCGTCTGGCCACGGTGACCCGATCCGGGTCCAGCCCGGAGTCCCGCAGGTGATCCGCCACGGTCCGACTGTCCCACGCCCGATGTTGCACCACGTCCGGGGCCAGGGTACCCGCCATCGCCCGGCTGCCGAAGGTGGCCCCGGACATCGTCGCTTCCTCGGCGGCAAAGTTGATGACTTCGACAGGGTGCCGCAAACGCCGGTTCTCCTGGTACAAAGCCCGTACCGCAGCCAAGGCCGACAACACGCCCAAGGCACCGTCGTACCTCCCCCCGTTGGGTACGGTATCGGTATGGGAACCCAGGGCAATGGGAGCCAAGCCCCTCTCAGTGCCCGGATATACCCAAGAATCATTGCCTGCACTGTCCGTGGCCACTGCCAAGTCCAGAGCGGCGAATTCGGCCCGGACCCATTCCCGGCCTTCCCGGTCTTCCTGGCTGTAGGCAATGCGCGTCACGCCCCCTTGTGCATCCGCACCAATGGCGGCCAATGTCTCCAGATCACGTACCAGTCGGTTGCCGTCTATCTGCAGCGATGGTTGCCTTGACATCCTTGAACTCGATCCTCTGTTGGTCCCAGGCACACGGTGGAGTTAGGTGCCTTCCTGCTGAACGGTGGTCACGCCGGAGCTGCCTACTGCTGAGAATAGCACGGAGCCAAGTTCCGTCACCGTCGGCTAGAATCGCACTAGTCGAAATGGAGATTACGGGAGGTCAACCGCGAACGCGGTTGCACCCGGCTCCCCCACGCCACACCCAAGGGGAATTGAGATGCAGCCACTGCCGGAAGGGCGTTCCCTAGCCCAAACCTACGAACTGCTGCAGGGAGCGATTGACATTCATGTCCATGCCGGCCCGCACCTGACCTCGAGTCCCCGCCGCGTCGATCCCTTCGAGGCCGCCCAGGAAGCGAAGGACGCTGGCATGCAGGCCATCGTCCTGCTGGATGTATTCGAAATGACGAACGGCGTCTCCTGGCTCGTCAACAAGATCGTGCCCGACTTCCGGACCTACGGCGGCCTGATCCTGAACACCGTCTACGGCGGCATGAATCCGCGGGCGGTGAAAACGGCCCTTCACTACGGAGACTGTGCCAAGTACATCAGTTTCGGTGCCCACTCCACCTACTTTCAGGCGGCCCGAGAAGGACGGTACGTCGACGGCCAGTTCCGCCCCCTGTCGGAGCTCTTTCCCAAGTTCAAGACGGAGGAGCTGGATCGCTGCATCCGCATTCCAGTCGACGAGGAGCCGGACGAGCACCTGGACGAAATCCTGACCCTGATTGCCGACAACCCGCAGGTGTACATGGACACCGGGCATGTCTCCGTGGAAGAGGCCGTGCGTCTGGTGGACTTGCAGGACCGCTACGGGTACAGCAATGTGATTGTGTCCAGCTCAGTCACGAAGATTGCCTCCATCGAAACCCTACAGGCCATGGCGGCCAAGGGCGCGCTGATCGAATTCTCCTTTGCAGCCTACACGGCAGCCACTCCCATTCCCCTGACGCACTACTACGTGGAAAAGGAATACACCTCAATCGACGAGGGCATGAGCGAGGGTCCCAAGGGCGGCATTACGGAAGTGGCCCGCTACATCGAAGCCATCGGAGCCGAACACTGTGTCATGTCCACGGACTTTGGCCGCTATGCGCTGTCCACACCGGTGGAAGGCCTGCGCCAGTTCATTGCCTGCATGCTGGACCTAGGCATTTCCGCCGACGACATCCATACCATGATCAAGACCAATCCGGAGCGTCTCCTGCGGCTGTAGGACCGGTCGGCCAAGGGAACGTGGCTGTTGAGCTGAACTTCGTTCCCGCAGCAGCGTGGATCCTGCCGGGCCTGGGTTACATTGAACGGCGACCCGCCACAGTTCCAGACCGCAAATCAAGGGACCAAAACCCAGTCAACCTGGCAAGGACAGCTTGCCCTGCTTGCCAACATCCTTGAAACCGTACACGCCATCGAGCTGTCCAGGCACAAAGCCGATGGCATCCAACTCACCGAGAAATCTTCATCTGCGTTGCCAGTGACGCTGCATCGGAAACCTCAGATCATCAAAACACACCGACGAGTTTGGCGTCTTCTTGTTGCACAGGCCATGCAGGGCACGGTCCATGGTCAAGACCTGCTGATCTGGCGATGCGATTGTCAATATGACGCTGTCGCATAGCCCGAACCTGGGAAATTCCTCGGCTGCGCTGGCTGCGACACTTTCCACCAAGAGTTCAGTACTGTTGGAAATGATGTCGCGCAAGTGTTGAAACAATTTCGTGCGCTCGGGTTCACCATGGTAACCAAGAAGATTGGATGTCTCTGTCAGTACGTTCGGAGTTACCATGACGCCAGTGAACGTACTCAAGTGCTGTTCCAACAGTGCATGATCAGACTTCTGGAACTCTTTCAATCTTTTGTGTTTGTCAATAATCCCCAAATCAACCCGACCCGCTATATACAACACCAGCAAGTTGCTGTCAATAACGCATTTGCGCCGACTTTTCACGTCAGCAAACCCTTACTGCGAGCCGACTTCCTTTATGCTTAACAATCTCGTGCCTTCCTCTTCCAAGGTGAGCTGTTTGTAGATCCGGACCGAAGTAATAAATTCTTCCTCGCCCTCAAGGCGTTCATAACTAATGGTTATGACATATCGATCGTTGTCGTAGTCGAAATCCAACTCCTCGAGTCTCACGCGGAAGATTTCCTGATCTTTGAACAGAGTCATAACAATATTCTTGGCTCTTTCGACGAATTCCTCTGTGATCATGAATCTCCCACCGCAGATCAAATCAATCTTATGGGTTCCGCATATCGCTACCGAACCGAGCGGCGGCCATGCTATCACACTCTCAGGCCTGCAACCGTTGCAGAATCCAAAACGGTCTGATGATTGAGGCCCTTACCCAGTACCGGACCGGTTTGGCCGGCTCGGCAGGGCATACCGCAGCCGGAAGAGTGGGATTCCTGACTGCACGGCGCTCAGCCTCCTGGTACCGACATCACGCAGTCGCGCGGCTTGCCCGAGGCTAAGCCTGCCGGAGCTCCAACGACCCCGCCACCAGTGGTTGGCGTTGCCAGTGGCAGCACAATGCCAATCCTGCAGCGGAGCTTCACCTCCCTGGACCAGGGACGACCGCAGGATCCACGATCGGATCGTCACGGTGGAACGAGTGCACAGGCGACATGAACAGCATCCGGGCACGTTCTCGCTCCCGACCGCTGCTGGACTGAGCTGGCCGGTGTCGTGCGCGTGGTCGCCAAACGAACCGCAGGATCCTGAACGTCCTGCAGCGGCAATGCTGGCCAACCGTGTCAATCGCGGTTGTGCAAACTGGTGGAGCGCAATCCCGTCCCACTGTTGCCGAGCCTGGCCCTGTGACGACTTTGTCAATGACCTGCGCGCCAACCGGGGTCGGCTCTGCACACTGTCTTGGGCCTCAAAAAGTGTCCAAGCCATGGGAAGTTGGAAGTTAGGGGCTGAAACTCACCGATTCATGCCAGTGTGCATAAGCCCCTTGAGAATCACTGCGGTGTCGTAATGCATCAAGCTGACTCATTGGCTGCCGTTGCGCAATAGGACTGCGTCTGTCAGCGATCTTCTGACTTGTCCAGGCCTGCCCTTTGCCTGCCTGCATCCCGGACCAGATCAGGCCATGTCTTTTACACAGCGGAAGCCGATGGTGGCACAGCGGTCGAGGCCGGGGTACATCAGCAACATCTTCTCGTGGCAGTCGTTGGGCTGCACGCCGCTGGCGTTGTACCAGATGCTGCCCTCCACCTTGAGGTGGCTACCGCCACAAATGATGGCGTAGCGGGTATGACCATCGTCACGTTCGCTTTCGGTCCACTCCCACACATTGACGGCCATGTCCAGGATTCCATGGCAGCTGACGCCTCCCGGATGCTGATCCACAGGCGTGGTGTCGTCGGACCCGCTGTTGCACAGGGATGGGTCGAAGCGATCCCCCCAGGGGGGGCCACACGGAGAACCCCGCCGCGCGCTGCCACTCCTCCTCGCGTGGCAGGCACTTGCCAGCCCAGCGCGCATACGCCCGCGCATCATCGAGGTCCACCCACACCACCGGATGCCACTCCTTCCCCATTGGCAGGAACCAGGTCCAGGATTCCCGCTCCTTTCCCGTCGCACGCAGCCAATGGCGTAGGAATTGAGTCGGAGCCCGCGGCATGTAATGGGTTTCCGCCAGGAACTCGCGATAGGCTGCGTTTGTCACTTCGGCTGGATCTCCATGTCTTGCCAGACATCGTAGTGGCCGAGTTCAAGGCCGCCCTCCGTTGCGGACGGGACCGTCAACACAGGTGCATCGACCGGACCGCCCGACGCGTTGAGCAGCGTGTGCACGGTGACATCTCCCAAGTGCCAACGGTGCGCGTACACGCCTTCCACATGCGTGGCGACGTAGGGCTGCCAGTCCGGATCCTGAAAGGCCTCCGCGTACTCGCGCAGAAGCCGGACGCAACGGCGCAACAGGGCACGCTCCTCCGAGGACCAGGGGTTCCACCAACCGAAGATGTTCTCCCATACGACCAGTCCGCAGCCGTGGAAGAAGGCCTCCTGAATGTAGGCCCGCCGATCGAGCGACTCCCGATCGATGGCTCGAAACGAGAAGCGGGGCTCCAGCCAGCGAATGGTCGACAGCTTGGGCGGCGCGAGCGCGGAATGCGGCAGCCAACTTCCGGTGATCGAGTTGAGCGCGTCCAGCGGCGGCACACCCTCCGGATTGAAGACGACATGCGGATTGGTTCGTTCCAGAGGTGCGCGGAATCCCGGATCGTCGAAAGCCATCGTGTCGAGAAAAACCCCGTCGGCCCCTATGGCCTCGATCAACACGGCCAGGGCTTCCGCGTCGGCCAGGGCAGGGGCTCCCTTTTCGGAAAATGTGTAGCGGTAGCCCCGGGGATCCGCACTGGGGCCAACCCCAGCCTCGCGACGGGTGCCAATGTCCCACGGGTTGTAGCTCACAAACACGCGCACGCCCCGTTCGTGCGCGCGCTCAGTCAAGGTGCGCAGACCCGGCAGCCCCCCGGGCATGTCGCGATAGAAGTCGATTTGGTTGCGCCCGTCAATGCCCAGGCGGGGGTAGGACTGCCACAGCATGATGAAGTCGTAGCCGCCGAATTCGCGCTCGCCGTCATCGAGAATCTCGTCGATGCGGTAGCGGCCTGCATTCCGATCGTAGAAGCAGGTGTCGTACATGAACAGGAAGGCCTCGACATAGGCCCGGCGATACCAGGCCAGGCCCTCGCGCTCAAAGATGCGGCCGTCCAGTGTGCGGCGCAATTGCTCGCGGATGTGCTCCAGTTCGGCGTCGACGGTCTCCGGGCGACCCACATAAGACGAGAAGTCAATGAACGGACTGGTGCGCCAGACGGTCGGATCAGGGAGCTTCATGGCTCAACCTCGGAAAGGGATCCATCTTCGGTTTGGAACGGAGGGATTGCCAGTCTTCCGCCGCAGATGGCGAGAACGCCGGTCGTTCCGGCCCGTCTGCGCACGGTCTATGTGGACTGCCCGAATACCGTCCGATACAGCTGCTCGGCCTGCTCGCGATGGGCGAGGGCGGGAACCACTCCAATCCTGTCACAGGCCAGGCGGCCGGTGCAACAGGCGAACCGGACTGCTTCCCGCAGGGACTTCCCTTCGGCCAAGGCGACCGCCAGGCCTCCGTTGAAGGCGTCTCCGGCTCCCGTGGTGTCCATGATGTCCCTTGACAGCGTGATGCCGGCTACTTCAAACGTATCGGACTCGGACAGGACCAGAGCTCCCTTTTCGCCTTGGGTCACGATCAGATTCCGGACGCCCTGCCCCTGTAGCTGCCGGGCCAGCTCGAGGGTCGGCGTTGGATCATCGGCCGGCAGGCCCTGCAGAATGCGCAGTTCTGTTTCGTTGGGCGTCAGGTAATCCACGTTGCGCAACACGGCCTCGTCGAGATGGGCGGCCGGCGCGGGATTAAGAATCGTGCGCACCCCGTGCCTTCTGCCCAGAGCCATGGCACGGGCCGCCGCTTCCACCGGGATTTCCAGAACCGACATGACCACATCGCTGCGGGCGATCTGATCTTCCAGTTGATCGACGAAAGCCCCGTTCATGCCTTCATTCGCGCCCATGTCTATAACAATGCCGTTTTCGCCGGCCTGGTTCAGGATGATAAAGCCCGCGCCCGTAGATGCCGCGCCTGTCCGTTGCAGGTATGTGGTGTCAACTCCTTCCTGAGCGTAGAGAGCGGTGGCAATTTTACCCAGCTGGTCATTCCCTATGAGGCCAGCGAAGGCGGCCCGGGCCCCCAGTCTGGCGGCTGCCACCGCCTGATTGGATCCCTTGCCGCCCGGTCCCATGTCGAAATCGGAGCCAATCAGCGTCTCGCCGAAGATCGGCATGCGCTGGGTACGCAAGGTCATGCCCACCACGAAACTGCCGACAACCGTGATCAGGGGCCTGTTCATGGGCATGCACCTCTGTACCAAGCCATTGGGAAATTCAACTTTACGGAGCTTGCCTACGGATCATTCACGTCAGGCGCGGCTGTTCTATTGCTGTCCGAACAGAGAGCCAACTCCGCCACCGTCACCTCCGCCCTGTCCCTGGGCGTTGGGCATGTAGGAGGCCAGTTTGGCAGCCAGGTTACTGAGCGTCATGGTTTGCAGCCAGACATGCCCGGGACCCTGTAGCGAGGCCAAAAACAAGCCCTCACCCCCAAAGATCATGTTGCGGACGCCTTTCACCCTTTCGATATCAAACTTCACAGAGCTGTCGAACATGGCCACATGGCCCGGGTCCACCCGTATCTGTTGGCCCGGGGCCAAATCGTATTCCACCACTTCCCCGGGCACTTCGGCAAAGGCAAGACCCTGACCACTCAGTCGCTGTAGGATGAAGCCTTCACCACCGAAAAGCATGGTTCCCAGACTGCGCTGAAAATGCAGTTCCAGGTCAACCGTGCTTTCAGCCACCATGAACGCATCGCGCTGCACGATGACGTCCCGTCCACCATCAAGCTGGACAGGGATCACCTTGCCCGGGGCAAAAGGCGTGAAGGCAACCAGGCAATTGGCCTCGCGGGCCTCGTAGGTCGTCATGAAGAAGGACTCGCCCGTGAACTTCCGCTTGAGTCCGCCAAACAGCCCTCCGGGCATTGTGGTGTCCATCTTGACATTGCCTGTCTGCCAGGCCATGCCGCCGGTTTCCGTAATCACGGATTCACCGGATTGCAGGGTAAGCACAACAGCCTGCATGGTGGATCCATGAATCGCATATTCCATAACGTATTCTCCACTGGAATTTATGATGGGATTGTCAACCAGGAATAGGTGTCCGAGCGCGATGATTTCACAATCATGCCGACACTGACAGGGTGTCGGATGCCGTAGGAAGCCCTGGACTACCTGAAATACGGCGCGTCCTACGGGAAGGTGGCAGTCCACTCCAAGACACGGGGACGCCGTTCGCAACCTTCGGTCCCATTGTGCGTTGTAGTACCGGGTTGCATTGTCCTTGGGCCGCGGGCTTCACCCATAGCGAATGCGCGGATCGACCCACACGTAAAGAATCTCAACCAGTGAATTGACGATGATGTAGGCCGCCGCCACGAACATGACAATGCCCTGTACCAGGGGAAAGTCCTTGGCGATGATGGCGTTGACCAGCATCAAGCCCAAGCCGGGACGGGAAAACACCGCCTCGATGATCACGGTGCCGGCGAGGATCTGGCCGAATTGCAGCCCCACCACCGTAACGACGGGCAGAAGCGCGTTGCGCAGGGCATGCCGGTATATCACGGACCGATCCGCCAGTCCCTTGGCATAGGCCGTACGAATGTAGTCCTGGCGTATGACTTCCAACATGCCCGACCGCACCAGACGGGCAATGGTACCGCCCGCCCACAGACCCAACGCCAACATGGGCAGGATCAGTCCCTTGATGCCGGGATCACTGAGAACCGGCAACCATCCCAGGTAAACGGAAAAGAACAGGATCAAGAGCAGTGCCAGCCAAAACCCCGGTACGGACACCCCCAGCAACGCGATGGTGACCGTGAGGTAGTCGAGCCAGCTGTTGTGATGCAGCGCGGCCGTGATGCCCATGACCGTACCGAACAGGATGGCAAACAGCAACGCGCTGACCGTCAGTTCGATGGTTCGGGGCAGGCGTTGCAGGATAAGCTGGGCCACAGGCTTGCGCGACCGCATGGAGTCGCCCAGATCGCCCTGCACCAGACCGCTGAGATAGCGGCCGTACTGCACATGCAGTGGATCGTTGAACCCCAGTTGGGTGCGCAGCTTCTCGATGTCCTCGGCAGAGGCCACACTGTATTCACCCAGCATCATCATGACCGGATCGCCGGGCACGAGCTGGGTCATCAAAAACACCAGGAGCGAAACGCCCAGCAACAGGGGAAACAGAGCCACCACCCGTTGCAGAATGAAAACGTACATTACCGGGCCCCGGCGTGCGTGCAGTCGGCAGTATCGGTCACAGGCGCCAATTCCGGCCTCTCCGGCCGATGTCCGTCCGGCATGGGGATCACGCGACGGATATCAATGGGAATTATATTCCTGACTTGACAATGGGTTCTGTGGCATAATAGCGTACATAAATGCTATATTCCGGCCGGCACCGGACTCTCCATCGGACACGGAATGGGAACTTCCATGCCCAACACCCCCGATTCTACAACGCAGGCCCCGGACATCGTCCACCGCACGGTACGCCTGCGCCTGTTTCCGGGCGACGCCGCCACCGGCATCCTGCTGACGGCCATCGCCGGGGTCTGCCGTTACGTCTGGAACCACATGCTGGCCGACTGCGAGTGGCGGTACGCGCGCTGGAAGGAGATGCACGTGCCTGCGCTCAACTGGCCGGAGGTGCGGGAGGGCAAGACGGCCTGGGCCAAAGCCGTCCGCAAGAAGATGGGACCCGGTCCGTCAACGAGTTTCTTCACCCTGGGCCAGCGGTTCACGGAACTGCGCAACGACCCGGACCATGTCTGGCTGAAGGAGTACCCATACGCGGTGGTCCGCTACAGCCTGAAGTACCTGGCCGGCGCCTACGCGCGGTACAAGGCGGACCCGGCGAACG
>JAAXGZ010000124.1 GCA_012271135.1 Caldilineales bacterium
AGCCCCACTCCGGCGCCCAGGCCAACGCGGCCGCCTACCTGGCCGTGCTGGAACCCGGGGACCGCGTGCTGGCCCTCAAACTGGACCACGGCGGCCACCTGACCCACGGCTTCCACCTGAACTCCTCCGGTCACTTCTATCAATTCGAGCACTACGGTGTCAACACCGAGACGGAGGTGCTCGACTATGAAGAAGTCATGGACGCGGCCCTGAAGTTCCGACCCAAGTTGCTGGTGGCCGGCGCCAGTGCCTACCCGCGCCATTTCGACTTCGAGGCCCTGCGCCGCATTGCGGATGCCACCGGTTCCCTGCTGATGATGGATATGGCCCACGTGGCCGGCTTGGTGGCGGCCGGGTTGCATCCGGATCCGGTGCCCTGGTGCGACATCGTCACCACCACCACGCACAAAACCCTGCGGGCGGCGCGTGGCGGCATGATCCTGTGCCGCAAGGCGCATGCCAGGGCCGTCGACCGGTCCGTGTTCCCGGGCCAGCAGGGTGGTCCCCTGATGCACATGATCGCCGGCAAGGCCGTAGGCTTGGGGGAGGCTCTGCAACCGGGGTTCCGCACCTACCAAGAGCAAACCGTGGCCAACGCTGCCTGTCTGGGCGAGTCGCTGCGGGAACAGGGACTGCGCCTGGTCTCCGGGGGCACCGACAACCACCTGTTGCTGGTGGACCTGGGCAGCCTGGACCGCGACGACGTGACGGGCAAGTCGGTGGAGACGGCCATGGACAACGCCGGCCTGCACTGCAACAAGAACATGATCCCCTTCGATCCGCGGCCCGCACGGGTCACCAGCGGCATCAGGCTGGGTTCGCCGGCTGCCACCACCCGCGGCATGGGCGAGCCGGAGTTCAGGCGGATCGGCGCGTGGATCGGCGAAATTGCCCGCGATCCGGCCGACACGGGCCTGCAGCGGCGCATCAAGGACGAAGTTCGGGAGATGGTCGGGAACTTCCCCGTGCCGGCCTGAACGGAACGCAGCCATGGACACCGCCCGGATTCAGGCACACATTGCGGAGTATCGGCGCGGCTACGCCTGGCTCTGGTCCCTGATCCGGACCCCGGCACAGGTGGCTGCCACGCTCCAGGCCAAGGAGCCCCTTCCCATCGAACAGGGCCTGTCCCTGCGGCGCCTCAAGTCCTTTCTGGCCTCGGTCGGGGCTCCCGAGGAGAGTCTTCCCTACATTCATGTGGCCGGCACCAGTGGCAAGGGGTCCGTATCCCACCTGCTGGCGCGCATCCTGACGGCCGGCGGCTGCCGCACCGGCCTGCACATCAACCCGTATCTGCAGCTGCCCCACGAAAAGCTCGTGGTGGACGACCGCTGGATTACCGTACCGGAACTGAATGAACTGTTCAACGACTTCGCCCATCGGTACGGTCTGTGGCAGCAGGCACAGGGGGAGTTCACGCGTCTCAGCTACGGTGAAGCCTGGGTCGCCCTGACGTTTCTGTTCTACGTACGGTCCGCCGTGGACTGGGGCATCGTCGAGTGCGGCTCCGGGGGCCGCTGGGATGCGTCGAACGTGGTTCGGCCCCGATTGGCCCTGGTCACCAACATCGGACTGGACCACGTGGAGACGCTGGGGGGCACCCTGGAAAGCATCGCCTGGCACAAGGCTGGCATCTTCAAGCCGGGGGCGCCGGCCCTCACCGGAGCCGGGCAGCCGGAGGTGCTGAACGTATTGGAGACCGAGGCGCGGGAGGTGGGCACGGACCTGCACACCGTGGGTCCGGTCGGGGATTCAACCCGGAATTGGACTTTCCGCTGGCACGTCCGTACTCATGGCGACCGATTGGACCTGACGGTGGAGAGTCCCTTTGCGGTTCACCGCGACCTGCCCATGCCCGGTTTGGCCCCCTTCCAGGCGGCCAACGCTGCGGTGGCAGTGGCCGCTGCGGACCTGTTGCAGGCCGGGAGTGGGCTGCACTTGGCGAAGGGAGCCGCGGCCAAGGCCCTGGCGGGAAGTGCGGTGGCCGGCCGCCTGGAGCACATCCAGACCGAGCCGGATGTCATTCTTGACTGTGCCCACAATGTGCCCAAGGCGGAGGCCCTGGTCGATTCGCTGCAGCAGGGCTGGTCCGGCCGCCGGTTCCTAATCATCACGGGGATGCTGACCACCAAGGACGCGGCCGGTATTCTGGCCGTGCTCTGCCGGTTGGACGGCGACTTTCTGCTGACCGAACCCTACGTGTTCGGCAAGTCCACCTGCCGCCCCGGCGATTTGGCCCAATGCCTGCCGCGCGGCGAACGCCACCGGCTGCGACACCTGTTCAGGGATGTGGGTTTCGCCCTACGCCATGCGTTGCGGATGGTGGAGCCGGATATGGTCATTCTGGTGACGGGTTCGGTCTATCTGGTGGGAGAGGCCCGGGATCACTGGCATCCGCGTCCCCGTCTGCTGGAGAATCTGACGGTCCAGCCTCCGGTGGCTCCCTATCGTCCCGGCTAACCAGAACCGGCCACACCACCCACAGGCACAGCGCACCGAACACGACCAGGCCGATCACCAGGCGCAGCAGGCTGGAGGCATCGAACAGGTTCGGAATCGTCATGCGCGGGGGCGGCGGCCGGGGTCCGGCCCGTGCGGCCAGAGCGCAACCAGCGTGCCGATCACCAATACTACGCCGCCGATCCACAGCCAGACCATCAGCGGATTGAGAAAGAAGGAGAAGGTGGCAGAGGCGGCTTCGTCCTGCCAGCCGTTGAGCACCACATAGAGGTCTTCGCGCAGCGACATGTGCAGGCCGACCTCGCTCGTGGGCGCCTCCGGAGTCTTGTGGTACACGTTGCGCCGCGGTTCGAGGCGGGTCACCAGCTTGCCGGCGTCGTCATGCACGGTCACGTAGGCCCTGTATTCCGTCAAGTTGGCCTGTTCCGTTTCCGTCAGGCCCAGGAAGGTCACGGTCCAGCGGCCGAACTCGGCCGGCCGGCCCCGTTCCAGTGTGATGTGGCGTACCTCCTGATGGAACTCGTTGCCGACGATGGCAACGCCCATGCAGACGATGCCTACGTGTACCAGGTAACCGCCGTAGCGCCGACCCTGACGCACCAGCAGCTGCTGCAGGGACACCAGCGGAGGTTCGGTGCGGGCGCGCCGGCGGGCCCGGATGGCCTCCGCGAACTCCTGCAGCACCCCCAGCAGTGCCAGGAAGCAAACAAAGAGGCCGGCCGCGGCAAAGGGATTGGGAGGCAAGAGAAACAACGAGGCCAACGCCAACAACAAGGCGCCGGCGAGCGGAATCCGCAGTTTGCGCCAGATCTCCGGCAAGCGAGTGAAGCGCCAGCCCAGGAGGGGTCCCACTCCCATGAACAGCAGCAGGAGCAGGAAGAGGGGGCCGTTCACCTTCTGGAAGTAGGGTGCCGCCACCGCGATCTGCTCCTGCGTGAGAAGTTCGCTGAAGACGGGGAAGTAGGTGCCCCAGAGCGTGGCGAAGGCAATGCCGCCCAGCAGCCAGTTGTTGGCCAGGAAGGCGGTCTCGCGCGAAAGCCAGGCGGCCGGGGCGGCCGGTTCGGTCAGGAGCGCGCGCCGCACCCACAGCAGGAGGGGGAAGCCGACGACGGTCAGGGCCATGAAACCCACGAAGTACAGGCCAATCGAGCTGCGCGCAAACGTGTGCACACTGGCCACGATGTCGCTGCGGGTCGTGAACGTACCGAGCAGTACCAGGAAGTAGGTCAGGCCGATCATGACCATGTTCCACAGGCGCATCGTGCCGCGCTGTTCCTGGACGACCAAGCCGTGCAGGAAGGCGGTGGCCGTCAGCCAGGGGAGCAGGGAGGCGTTCTCGACCGGATCCCAGGCCCAGTAGCCGCCCCAGCCCAGTTCCAGGTAGGCCCACTGGCTGCCCATCAGGATGCCGACCGAGAGGAACAACCACGGAACCAGGGTCCAGCGGCGCAGCATCCGCAGCCAGACGGCGTCCATGCGGCCCACGGCCAGGGCCGCCACGGCCAGCGCGAACGGAACCGTCAGCCCGACATAACCCAGGTAGAGCATGACGGGATGGATGACCATCCAGTAGTTCTGCAGCAGGGGATTGAGACCCGCACCGTCCGCCGGCGGGAAGGGGATGCGCTGGAAGGGATTGGCCGGCACCACCACCAGCAACAGGAAAAACGCCAGGTTGGCGCACAGGATGGCTGTGGTCCAGGGTGTCAGGTCCGGCAGCGTCCGCGCCACCCGGCGCACGGCGAGAAGGGAGCCGCAGGCCAGAATGAAGGCCCAGAACAGGAGGCTTCCGGCCTGGCCTCCCCAGAGCGCGGCGAACTTGTAGAAGAGCGGCAGGGCGGCCTCCGAGGAACTCCAGACATAGAGGACTTCGAAGCGGTCCTGCATCAGCAGGATCCAGAGGATGACGGTGGCACCGGTCACCAGCAACACCGTGGCCCGCAGCGCCCGGTCGCCTGCCATCCGCCAAGAGCCGGTGCCGTGTACGCCGGCATGCAGGGACGCGGCCACGCCCAGGCAGGCCGTCGCCAGCGCGGCCGCCAAGGCCAAGGCTGCGAGGTCGGCGATCATGATGCGGGTTGGATCAAGGGCAGGAAACGCTGCAGCGCGTCCGGCGTGAGGGGGCCTCGCCAAACCCCTGCCAGATTGCCTGCCGGGTCAATGAAGAAGGTTTCCGGAACCCCCTGGATGCCGTAGGCGCGGGCAATCAGGCTGCCGGAGTCGCGGCCGTTGGGGTAAGTAATGCGAAACGTTTGGATGAAGCGCAAGGCCGCAGCTTTCTGATCCAGATGGGCCACCCCCAGAACCGCAATGTCCGAATCCCGGTTCCGCAGCCATGCTTCCTCCAAGAGCGGTGCCTCGTCGCGACAGGGATCGCACCAGCTGGCCCAGAAGTTCAGGATAACCCCTTGGCCTTGCAGGTCCGCCAGGGTGAGGGAACCACCTTCGATCAACTGAAGGTGGAAGGACGGTGCCGGTTCGCCGACGGCCAAGGCCACCGGCTGGGCGCGCAGGACACGCCAAGCCAGTAGGGCCAGCAGGACGAGCATGACCGAGATCGCGACCACAACCAGCAGCAGCGAACGCGACACCAGTGGCGGCGGACCGGCAACGGGCTCTGTCGTGCTTGGATGGCCGGACACGGCCTCACGCCTTCGGGAGCGATTGACTGCGGATCTGGGGGACGACTCCGGACCGCCGTTGCCGCACGGCCCGACGGGTGCGGAGGCCCGCACCGATGCCTAGGCCAACCACGGCCACAGCCGGCACCAGCCATGCCAGGGATTGGAACCCTCGCAGGGGAGGCTGACCGTGGACCTGCGGTCCGTACTCCTCTTCAAAGTAGGCGACGATCCATTCGGGATCCCTGCCTTCTGCCAACAACTGGCGGATCTCCGCGCGCATCTGGACACAGGCCTGCAGTTCGCAGGCATCGAGCCGAACGCCCGAGCAGAGCGGACACCAAAGTTCGCGTGCAATGTCGTACATGCGGTCGTCCAGTGCGGTCTGGGCCAGGGTAGGCGCGGACGGATGCAGGAAGGCGCCGACCAGCAACACCTGCAACAGGACGACAGTCAGGCAGGGCCGGAGGCACGGCATCAGGCACATCCTTCCCGCCGTTCGCGCAGCAGTCCGGCCAGTAGCAGCAGGCTACCGCCGCCCAGCAGAATCAGGGCGAGGACGGCCGGCAGCCAACGGGGCATTAGGTAGGCAGGCTCCGGCAGGCCCCCAGGGGATTCCTGTTGGTTGGCCGCGTCGATGCGGCCGGCTGCCGGTCCGGAGAACCGGATGTCCAGGATCCCGTTTGGCAGATCGGCAGCATGCCAGACGGTGAACGTCTGGCCGTCCAGTTCGCGTGCACCGAACTGCACAAATCCCGCGGGTTCGGACTCCAGGCCCGACACCTCGGCAATCAGGAGCGTTGCCTGACGGACGGGATAGGGCCAGGGCTGCCGCCAACGCTGATCGGCCAAGGGCCACGGCAGGGAGTAGCCCAGCACGGCCTGGTGGCGACCGGACACCGGATGAATCGGTGCGGAGTCGAGGACAAATCCGTCTCCGGCGGTGAACCGCGTGCGGCCGAAATCGGCCAGTGTTACCTTGTCGGCCGCCGGATCGATTGGAATGCGGGCCGTGACCGGAAGCGTTTCCGGCGTCTCCGCCTCGCCCGTGAACACCCAGGGCAGCGTGTTGACCAGCAAAACGGTCTGGCCCACCAACAACTGCTCGCCGGACAGGGCCAGAACCAATTGCAGGGACTCGACCTCAAGATTCCCATGGGTGGCGGACGGCAGGTACAAATCCAATGTCAGTTCCGGTGTCCGGCCGAGTTCGTCGAACCTGACCGGCGGCGATTCGAAGTCGAGATTCGCCTGTTCCGCCTGCGCAGTCCAGAGGATGCGCGGGGCGGGTTCGACACCCTCCAGGACAAAGGTGCCGTCGGTGGCCACGGGTGCCGAATAGGTGTCCAGAACCACCTCTCCCACCTGAGCCTGCAATCGCACTGCGGCCGGGGGAGCCAAGGGTTCGCCGGGACTCAGTTGCCGGATCCGGCCCTTCAGCACACCTGCGCCGGACTGGAGCGGATTGGCCCAGTCGGGTGTCAGGGTCAAGGACTGCAGGTATCGCTGGATCAGCCGGAGTTCCCCCGCCGTCGGAACCAGATGCTGTTGCTCATCAAGGCTGGCCGTCACCGACTCCTTCCAGGCTTGGTGGTTGGTGGTCAGGGCCAGGGCTTGCCAGTCTCGGTCTCCGAGCGGTGTGGCCACCGTTGCCCAGAGGCGGGCACCTTCGTCAAGCTCATCCGGACTGGTGGAGAGGTGCCAAATCCACGCCACCGCGTCTCCGATCTGCGCGTCCGTCAGCTGGTTGCCCCATGGGGGCATGAGGTTCTCGATGCGTCCATCCCGGGTGATCCGGAACCAGTCGGCGGGGCTGCCCTGGGCCACCCGGTCCGGATCGGATAAACCGGGCGCGGACAGATTCTGTTCGACCATGACGGGTCCGTCCCCGTCCCCGGTCGGCCCGTGGCACGGAGCACAGTTCTGGAGAAAGGTGGTCTCTCCGGCCGCGGCCCAGCTTCGGCCGGGCACAAGGTCCTCGGCCTGGACCGTGACGGCAGGCCATCCCAACCACAAAAGCACGGTCAGGGCTCCAAGCCAGCGACCAGGGGAGCATCCAGATGCGGACGCGCCGGTTGCCGGCACTGCAGAAGCCGTACTGTAAGGTTCAGTGCAGGCTGAACCCGCGGATGCGCAGGCTGTTGCGTACAACGAAGATGCTGCTCACGGCCATGATGGCGGCGGCGAACTGGGGTTCCAGCTTCAGGCCCAGCCAGGGCACGAACACGCCCGCGGCCAAGGGAATGGCGGCCACGTTGTAGGCGAAGGCCCAGAACAAGTTCTGTCGCACGACCCGCATGGTGCGCTGACCAAGCCGGATTGCTTCCGGAATGCGGCTGAGCCGGTTGTTGAGGATGCCCACGTCCGCGGTCTGCAACGCCAGATTATGGCCCGCGGCCACGGCCAGTCCGACATCCGCCCGGGCCAGGGCGGGGGCGTCATTGACCCCGTCCCCCACCATGGCCACTCGGTGGCCGTCCTCCTGGAACGCGGTCACAACCGTCAGCTTGTTCTCGGGCCGCAGGCGGCCGCGCACTTCGCGGTCCGGGTCCAGGCCCAAGGCGGCTGCAGCCGCCTTGGCCGCTTGGTCGTTGTCACCCGACAGCATCCGGATTTCCATGCCGGACGCGCGGAGCGCAGCCACCGTGTCGGCTGCCTCCCGGCGCAGCGAATCCGAAACGATGGCAAAGGCTTCCACCCGGCCCTTGACCGCAACAAAGGAGATGCTGGCCGGGCCGGTCTCCGCCGAGGCCAGCAATTCTCCGAACTCGGCGGTGGACAACCCATGTTGGTCCATGAGTGCCTGGCTGCCGATCAGAACCGCGGAACCTTCCACCGTGGCTTCCACGCCCAGCCCGGTCAGGCTGCGGAAGCCGGCCGCCTGCGGTACCGGCAGTTCCCGGCGCTCCGCCTCGGCGGCGAGCGCCCGGGCGACAGGATGGGCGCTGCCTTGCAAAACGGCGGCGGCGAGCGACAGAAGCCGTTCCGGGTCCAGGGTGGCCTGCGGTGACGGTACCAGTTTCTCCAGTTGCAGACGGCCTTGGGTCACGGTGCCGGTCTTGTCCAGCAGTACGGTGTCGATGGTCGACAGCCTCTGCAGCGTACCCGCATCCTTGACCAGAATACCGCGCCGTGCCCCGAGGGATGTACCGGCAATCATGGCGGTCGGCGTGGCCAAGCCCAGGGCACACGGGCATGAGATGAGAAGAACCGCGGACGCGAATATCAGGCTTACGGATGCCGGCGCCAGCTCCGGGTAGTACAGGGAGGCGCCCCAGAAACCCCAAATCAGTCCGCAGATCGTGGCCAGGACCACGATGATGGGCACAAACACGCGAGCGATGCGGTCTGCCAGGGACTGGACCGGGGCCTGGCTCATCAGGGCCTGGCGAACCGTATCCGCAATGCGTGCGGCCGCTGTCTCCGAACCCACTGCGTCGGCCCGAAAGCGCAGGGTACCATCCAGGTTGGCGGTGCCGCTCCAGACCTCATCGCCCGCACTCTTGGGTACAGGCAGGCTTTCTCCGGTGAGCACGGCTTCGTCCACCGAACTGCTTCCGTCCAGCACCGTGCCGTCCACGGGGATGGTGTCACCGGCGCGCACCAGGACCGTGTCCCCGACCGCCAGTTCGGCCAAGGGCACGTCGTGGTGCCGGCCGCCGCGCTCGACGATTGCCTTGGCCGGCTGCAGAGTCATCAGGGCCGAGATGGCCTCGCCCGTCTGGCGGCGCGCACCGGCCTCCAGGTAGCGTCCGAGATAAATGAACGTAATGATGAAGGCGGCCGATTCGAAGAATAGCGGGAACAGGGCCCGATCGAGGCCCAGGATCAACGTGGCTAGGCTGGTGCCCCATGCCACCAGGGATCCCAGGGACACCAGGAGGTCCATGCCGGGAAAACCCCTCACTAGGGACTGGACGGCCCGCACATGGAATTCGCGGCCTACCGCCAGCACGACGACGGAGGCCAGGACGGCACCGATCCACTCCCGCGCTGCGGCTGGCAGCCACTGCAGGCTAGGCAGGAACATGGCCGTCATGTTGAGCAGCATGATGACGGCACTGCAGACGATGGCAGTCACAAGGCGACGGCGACGGCCGCGCAGTTCCGGATCAGGTTTTACCGCCTGTTCGCTGTCTTCCGTGGCTGCGGCCGGTTCGCCCGCGGGTTCAGGCCGGGCCGCTTCATACCCAGCCCGGTCCACGGATGTCGCCAGGGCCTCCGGATTGGTGGCATGGGGTAGATAGGTCACTGTGGCCAGGGGCGGAGTCAGGCTGACGCGGGCCTCGAGCACTCCTTCCGTACCGTTCAATGCCTGCTGCACGGCCTGGACGCAGCCCGTGCAGGTCATGCCCCCAATGGTAAGTTCGGTTTCTGCCCGAGGGACGGCGTAGCCCAAGTCCGCAACCGCGCCGGCCAGTGAACCGAGCGAAACCTGCCGCGGGTCGAACCGCACCTCGGCCTGGCCGGCGGCGTAGCTGACAGCCGCCGTGGCCACGCCCGGCACGGCGTCCAAACCCATTTGTATCGATTGGGCGCAGCCGGTGCAGTGCATGCCTTCAACCGGCAGGCTGGCCTGCGCCAGACCATTGTCGGATGGCGGCGAAGTTTGGACGGCGGCGGTCATTGGCATTCGGAAAGGGCTGGCCGGGGATCGGCCGCGGGCCAAGAACTGGCGCCAATTGTATAAGGCCTTACTCTGTCATGTTGGATAGGTTGCCTGATTGGATGCGGGTTGCCCCTCCGCAACCCGCCGTGTTGCCGAGCCCCGGGGTCAGCCGTGGACCCAAACCTCGGTGCCCAGATCGACGAACCGATAGAGCCTCTCCGCCTCTTCTTCCCGCATGTTGACGCAGCCGTGCGACATCGGCTGGCCGAATTTGTTGTGCCAATAGGCGCCGTGCATGGCGTAGCCCTGGTGGAAGTACATGTTGAACTTCACATTGGGCAGGTTGTATCCCGGACCGGACATGGTTTGGCTTTCGTTCATGTGCCATACGTTGTAGTGGCCAACCGGGGTTGGGTACTGCGCGAGGCCGCTGCTGATCTTCACGTGCATGTAAAGGTCCTCGTCGTCCCAGGCGGTCAAGGTTTGGGACGACAGGTCGATCTCGATCCAGCGCTTGCCCATGTAGCCCTTTGCCTGTGCAGGCCGGCGCGGGATCAGCAGCCGCTGGCCGGGCACGATCAGATCGCGCGATGCCAAGCCGTTGTAGTCGCTTACCTGAAGGGCGGTGGTCTTGAAGAGTTGGGCGATGTCCGACAGGGTCTCGCCCCGCTTGACGATATGGACAAAGCTGGCTGGGAGCTGGGGCAGGCCTGCCTGGTCCGGGATCGGATCGACCACGGGCAGGGGTGGCTCCGGAACCGCGACCGGCTGCGGTTCCACAACCGGCACAATCAGCGGCTCGGACCCATCGACCCGCCGCGGCAAGGCCAGGTTTTGTCCCACCCAGATCAAGGACGCGTGGTCCAGGCCATTGAGCAGCATGAGGTCCCTGACGGTCACCTTGTACCGGTTCGCAATCGAGTTCAGCGAATCGCCCAGGGTCACCGTGTGGACGACTGAGGAGGACCGGGGCATGGACTGGGACGTGCCGACCGCCGGGGCCGTTGGGGGATTTCTGGGCAGCGACAGGGTCTGACCCACAAACAGCCGTCCGATGTCCTGCAGGCGGTTGTGGGTGGCCAGGGTCTGGATGTCCACGCCATAGGCGCGCGAAATGGAATAGAGCGTGTCCCCCTGCCGCACCTGGTGCGACGTGGCGTTGCGGTCCACCACAATCGGTGCCGGAGCGGCCGCCGAAGGCGGTGGCCCCGGGGTTGCGGGAACCGGTACCAGGACCGGTTGGCCGACCCAAAGCGCGGACGGAGAGTCCATCCCGTTGAAGAACAGGATCTTCTCCAGAGAAACTCCGTAAAGGGCTGCAATGTCGGCCAGAGAGTCGCCGACGCGGACCGTGTGGATGCCCAGGGATGGGGTCAGGGCGGTCTCGGAGGTGGGGACCACCACCCGCTGGCCCACAAAGATGTAGTCTCCGTTGTCGATTCCGTTCTGGGCGGCCAGGATGGAGATGGGGACGTCGTAGCGGCGGGCGATGGATGACAGCGTCTCGCCGCGTTGGACCACGTGGACCCTGTTCAGGGCCGCCACCGGTGCCGCTGCCACTGACAACAGCAGGATGCCTGCGCTCAGCAAGCGGCCCAATGGACGCAATTTGTACATGACTTCCACGGGCTCCCTCGCGACCAGATCAACAGGTTCCGAATGCCAGTCGCAGGGGAGTGGAGCGCAGGTTGACAACGATGGTGCCGGGGCACCGGCCAGCAACAGAACCTACCAAGATGATTTCGTAGTTCAAATGATATACCAATTTGACCGTCCGTGTCGTCAACCCGGTACGGCTGGCAGGGCGACTGCATGTACTACCGTTGTAAGGCCGTCTGCCGTGTGCGTCGCCGATAGTGGCAGCACTGAGCCACTCACCGGGGGTGTTGTTTCCAATCCAGCCAGGCTAGGCAGGGGCGCGTGGCAGGTACAATCCGCAGCCGCACCTACCACAACAGATGCCGGACCGTCGCCAGACTCGGGCCAAGCCCAGCCCGCGGGACTGCCTGAAGGACGCCAGGCTGCCCGTAGGCTTTTTGGGGGTTGGGAATTCGATCGGGAGCGTGGTCGCCCGGATCACGGCCAGCAGGGCCATGGCCCACAGCACCGTGTGACATGCCGGTACCAGCCGGGACGCTGGCCAAAGAGGGCGATGGCCACGAAACTGTCGGTACCACAGATGGTCCCGGCACGGACAACACCAGGATGTCCGTCAACTTGCGCAGTTTGGTCCGGTCGCTCCGCGGATCCCCGGGGTGTTCAGGGTCTCGACCAGGGACGAGGATATCAGGCCGTCCCTGAGGGATTCTCCGTAGGCTGGATCCGGAACCTGCCCATGGTGGACACGCGTCAACTCACTCGGTGCCCTCCATTTGGATGTAATCGCCCTGGCCCGATTGTCGGGCCGCCCGGATTCAGATGGCCTGTTCGTTTTCCTCGGCGGTGCGGATGCGCACGGACCGTTCGGTGGGCAGGACGAAAATCTTGCCGTCCCCGACCTGACCAGTGCGGGCCGACTCCATGATGGCGTCCACGGCGGTGTCGGTGTCCTCGGCCCGCACGAAGATCTCGATCTTGACCCGCTGCAGCATGTCCGAGGCGACGCCCCTGCCGGCGCGTCCACTGTGCACCATGGTCCGCTGCTGACCGCGCCCGGTCACCTGCGATACGGTCAGGCCCTTGATCCCGGCCTCGGACAGTGCGTCCTTGACGGCGATCAGCTTCTCCGGCCGGATGATGGCTTCGATTTTTTTCATGCGGTTCCCCGTTGGTTGGATGGTGTCAGCCGGGAGTTGTTGTCCGGGTATCCGGAATCATTACACAGGGGACTATATACATTGCTGGACAGGCGGTGGCCTGCCCGTCCGCGCATGCGGTTCACGGGTCGTTGGGATCCCGGACGGGAACGACCCTTGCCGTGCAGAAGCCCCTGTCCCGCGGGCCGAACCGGCACGGGGCGGAAGATCCGCCCGCACCAAAATGTTGATGGCCTCACTGTGGTCCGCGTGTGCCTGGAGCCCGCAGGTCCTGCACGCGCACACCGTCTGCGACGTATAGGTGGGGTCCACCTTCACCAGCTTCCCCGCCTTGTAGTTCGGCTTTCGTTCCAAGGGTCCCCGGCCGCTGGCCAGGATGAAATGATTGAGGCCGGACTTGGCCTTGACCCTGGTGCCGGCCATGTCGCAGTTCCGATGCGTGTGGCGGTTGGAAGCCCCCGTGCCCGCCGGAGTTTCATTCATGGCAGCACTGGGTGTGTTGTCCAGCCATGCATATAGTCCATTACACAGCACCGCCTTCCTGTTCACCATGCTGCGACGCATCGAGACCGATGGCCTCGTCCGCCTCCGACACGCGCACCTTCATGACCACGTCAACGAGCTTGAACAGAATCCAAGTCACGATGAAAGCATAGACCCAGGTCGCGACGGTGGCAATGAGCTGGCTTACGAACTGGCCGGAGTTCCCGGTGAAGACCCCGCCGTCGGACAGGGCTGTCGAGGCGAACAGGCCTACTGCCAGGGCACCCCAAGTGCCGGACATTCCGTGAATGCCCCAGACGTCCAGCGAATCATCCAACTGCCGCCGGATGCGGAATTCGATGGCGGCGTAGGAGACGATGGCGGCGACGATGCCGATTAGGAGCGCCGGCAGGGGCTCCACGAAGCCGGCACCGGGGGTGATGGCCACCAGGCCGGCCACGGCACCCGAGGCGGCACCGATGGCCGAGGGCTTGCCGCCGAACCGCCAGGTGATCAGCATCCAGGTGAGGGCGCCGGCGGCTGCGGCCGTGTTGGTGGTGACAAAGGCATTGACGGCAATTCCGTCGGCCGCGAGGGCACTACCGCCATTGAAGCCAAACCAGCCGAACCAGAGCATGCCGGTGCCCAACAGGACCAGCATGATGCTGTGGGGTTCCATCGGCTCCCGGGGGAAGCCCATGCGGCGGCCGATGACCAGGGCCGCCGCCAGCGCACCCACGCCGGAGGTCATGTGCACCACGTTGCCGCCGGCGAAGTCAAGGGCGCCCAAGGCACCCAGCCAGCCACCGCCCCAGACCCAGTGGGCCACGGGGGAGTAGACGAGCGAGGACCAAAGCACCACGAAGACGAGGAAGGCACTGAACTTGATGCGTTCCGCGAAGGCGCCCGCCAGCAGGGCCGGCGTGATGGCGGCGAACATGCCTTGGAACAGCATGAAGAGCATCGGCGACAGATCACCGTCTGCGCCTTCGAGGGCCACTCCTTGTAGGGCGAAATGGTTGAAGCCGCCGATGAAGCCGCCGATGCTTTCGCCGAAGGCGAGCGTGTAGCCCCACAGGACCCAGACCACCCCCACGACCCCCATGCAGATGAAGCACTGCATGACCGTGGACAAGGCGCTCTTGGCGCGCACCAGGCCGGCATAGAAAAGACCCAGGCCCGGGATCATGAGCATGACCATGGCCGTGGAAATCAGGACGAAAGTAGTGTTCGCGCCATCCATGATTGGAAGTCCTTCAGCGTGTGATGCGGGTCCCAAAAAGCAGGTCCGCCCATCTGAAATTGTGCAACATAGCCAATTGTGCACCAAAACTGGCGCGATCTCAACCGTCCAAGTGCCGCGAAAGGGCTCTGGATTGCGGCAGTTTGTATGTTTTGTGGTGCAGTGGGAAGGGTGGGATTCGAACCCACACGAGGAGTTACCTCAGCGGATTTTAAGTCCGCCGCGTCTGCCATTTCGCCACCTTCCCGTCCCGGTGATTCTAGGAATCGGGGCCTTGTGGAGTCAAGCGGGCCGTTGGCTCCGCTTCAGCGCCAGTAATCTTCCACGTTCGCCAGGTGTTCCGCGTAGGTCTCGGCGAACCGGTGGCGGCCGGGCCGATCCCGATCGGCCACGAAGAAGAGGAAGTTGTGGCTTTCGGGCTGCAGACTGGCTGTCAGGGACCGCCAACCGGGATTGGCAATGGGGGCCGGAGGCAGACCTACAAAGAGATAGGTGTTGAACGGGCTTTCGTATTTGAGGTCCGCACGCGTCAGGACGCGGCCCCACCAGGTTTCCCCGGGAGCGGGAGGTCCTAGCCCGTAGAGGACGGTCGCGTCCATTTCCAGTGGCATGTCGCTGGCCAGCCGATTGTGGATCACGCCGGCAATCGTGGCGAGTTCCGCATGGCTTGCCGCTTCCCTTTCCACAATGCTGGCCAGGGTTACCAGTTCCAGGAGGGACAGTGCAGTTGTCTGTTCGGACCGGGCCTTTTCCCATTCCGGCACGACCACACTGCCAAATCGGGACAACTGCAGCTGGATTAAGTCCTCGGCCGCCTCGTCCGTGTCGGGTACGTGGTAGGTGTCCGGAAACAGGTAGCCCTCCAGTGAAGCGGTTTCGGGTGGGGTCGGCAGGAATGGAAACACGCGACGCCAGGTGTCCAGGGCATTCGCGGAACCGGTCAGGTGCAGGTAGTCCGCGCCGGTGCCGGGCCGCAGTGTTTCCAGCAGTTCTGCTGTTTGCTCACGGCGCACGCCTTCGCGCACGATGATGACGAGACCCGGCAGCTGGCCGCTCTGCAGCCTTGCGGCCAGCTGTGGGATGGTCAGGCACGGGCAGAGCAGGTACTCGCCGGCCTGTAGGGATGTATCGAGCTCGTGTGCGTCCACCCAGGCCATGAACAGTCGGGCGTCATTGATCAGGCCGGCTGCGACCAGGTCGTCGGCAATGATGCCGGCATGGCTGCCCGGGCGGACAGTGAACGGTTGCCAGGATTGGACTGTGGCCGCAGGCGTATTGAGTTCCAGGTTGTGGTCGTTCAGGTACCGCTCCGACGTCATGCGACCACAGCCTGCCAGACATACCGCCAGGCACAGCACCGCCCACGCGGGTAGGGCTGTGCCGGCGCGGGTTCGGCACGCCACGGCCCGCACCGGGGCGCGTCCGGCAACGGGTTTGGCGACGTCAGCCTTGAAACGCCGGCTCCAGTTCATGGAACCGCTGCAGTCCGTCCCTGAGCGGGACCCGAGGCTTGAAGTCCAGCACGCGGCGTGCCTTGGACATGTCCGCCACCAGCCGGCTCACACCGGTGGGGGTGTCCTGGTTGTGGAGGACGTGGGGCTTGCGTCCGACGGTTTGGCCAATCAGGCCTACCAGTTCGTTGATGGTGGTTTCGCAGCCGCTGCCGATGTTCAGGACATGTCCGTGAATTCCCGGTTTTTCCGCGGCCAGGACCAAGGCGCGCACCACGTCGTCGATGTAGATGAAGTCGCGGGTCTGGTGGCCGTCGCCGAAGATAATGACCGAACGGCGGTTGAGGGTGTCGTGCATGAACCGGGGGATGACCGGGGCGTGGGCATGGGGCACGGGCTGCCAGGGACCGTAGGTGTTGAAGATGCGCAGCGCGACAGCTTCGAAGCCGTTGAGTCCGGCAATGCTAAAAAGGTAGTTCTCCGCCGCGACCTTGGAGACCGCGTAGGGCACGCCGGGCTTCAGTGGGGCATCCTCGGACACGGGCTGTCTGGACTGGGCACCGTAGACGGTGGCACTGCTGGCCAGGATCACGCGGCGGACCCCCACATCCCGGCAGGCCTCGAGCAGGGCAACGGTGCCACCGGTGTTGACCGTGTTGTAGGCCCGGGGGTAGTGGATGGAATCCGGCACGTTGGCGAGCGCGGCGAGGTGGAACACAACATCAACGTTCTTCAACAACCGCCAGAGGAGAGGCAGGTCGTTGACATCCCCTTCCTGGAGCGGGATGCCCCGGTCCAGGAACTCAGGTTGGCCATTGCTCAGGTCGTCAAGCACGCGAACCGGCCATCTCAGGGTGTGCAGATGGTTGGCGAGATGCAGTCCGAGGAATCCGGCTCCGCCGGTTACAAGCGCGCGCATTGCCACAAACTGCGGGGCATTGATGTAAGTACCGAATTAAGAGGAGGTGCCTAGTATGGCCGCGGCCGGAATTGGTCGTGCAATTGTAGGTCAGCATTCGGTAGGCGTCGTGTGTCCGCTGCCTTGGCGTTCGGCATGTGATCCCGCCCGCGGTTGGCTTGCCGCCGCTGGTGGTCTGGTGCCTGTCGGGCAACGCCGACTGTGGACGGATGGCCGGGAGTGTCGGCCTCTAGGACTGTATCGGCTCCGGCGGGGGATCCGTCGGCACCGGCTTGGTCTTCCCGCGCAGGGATCCATCGGCGTTCACATGCCGGTAAATGGTCGGCGCGCTGACCCCGACGATCCGGGCGATCTCGGCGACCGGCAACGAGCCCTGGCGCCTGAGGTCCGCGGCCAGTTCAAGCTTGTCGCCGGACAGCTTCACCGGTCTACCGCCCCGGCGTCCCTGTGCCAGGGCCGCGGTGCGTCCGGGTCTCGTGCGTTCATCGACCAGATCGCTCTCGAATCGGGCCAACGACGCGAACAGCCGTCGCGCCTGCTTACCGGAACCGGCCTTCGTCGTGAGGTTGTCGCTGACCGAGAGGAGTGCCACACCCCTGTCCTTCAGCAGCCCGACCTGGGCCACGAGATCCGTCAGCGAACGGGCCAGCCGATCCAGCCGCCAGATGACCAGGGTGTCGCCCTTGCCCAGCAAGGCCAGGGCTTCCTGCAACTGGGGGCGTTCCGCGGCGGGGACCGATCCGCGGCAGCGGTCAACGAAGATGCGTTTCCGGCGGCATCCCTGCTTTCTGATGGCCTTCACTTGGCGTACATGTGTCTGCTCATCGGGCCCCACACGCACATAGCCCACTTTCATGCAGCGGATTTTAGCAAAATCCCAACAGTGTCGTTTTGATAGATATGATTATGAAAGTGACTTCCACAAGCCGGATCCGGGCGTAATCCGTCCGGTCCCGGCACCGCACATTCCTGTCCCGGCCGAACCTTGGCGACTTTGACCGGTAAACGGGGCCTGTTTCACGGCCGGTTCGGCTACCCTGTGCCTTGACTCGATCCTTGTTGCCGCCGATTTCAACGATGATCCCCACTTCCGCCGACACCACTACCCTGGTGACAGGCCTTTCGGGATTCATCGGGCGCGAATTGGCTCGGATATTGCCCGGAGGCGCCCAACACGCCCTGTGGGGCATGGCCTGGCGCAGCCCTGTTCTGGAGGGGTTGGAGGCCCGAACCCTGCGCGGCGATCTCACGGATCCGGAATGGGTGGACCAGGCCGTGGCCCGGATTCGTCCCGACCGTGTTTTTCACTTGGCGGGACAGAGCCGCGAGAGCCTCAGTTGGCATGATCCGTGGCGGACCTACCAAGTCAACCTGCGTTCGCAACTGAACCTGCTGCAGGCCCTGGCCCGGCATGCTCCGGGCTGCCGGGTGCTCCTGGCTTCGACCAGTGCCGTCTACGGCTTCATGCAAGGGGCGTCCATTGCCGAGGATCACCCTGTCCGGCCCGTGTCGCCGTACGGGGTCAGCAAGGCCGCGGCGGAGATGATGGCCCGGCAGATGTCCCTGGCCGCCAACCTGGATCTGTTGGTGGTGCGTTCCTTCAACGTGATTGGTCCGGGTCAGAGTTCGGACTTTGCGCTCAGTTCCTTTGCCCGTCAAATCGCGGCCATCGAGGCGGGACAGCGGCCGTCGGTGGTGGAGACCGGCACCCTGGCGGCCAGACGGGACTTCCTGGATGTCCGCGACATGGCCTCGGCCCTTTGTCGTGTAATGGACCAGGGCACATCGGGCGAGGTGTACAACATTGGCAGCGGAGTTGTCGTACAACTGCAGGATGCATTGGAACGGCTTGTGGCGTTCGGCCGCACTGCAATCGAGATCCGGACTGCCGCGCAGCGCCTGCGGCCCAATGATCCGCCGGTCATGCGGGCCAACGTTGCCAAGCTCCGGTCGCTGGGCGCCTGGCGGCCCGCGGTGCCCCTGGACGCAACGCTGCAGGACATGCTGAACTGCTGGCGCGCCGCCTTGGCATCCGATCCAGTTCCAGTCGAGCACAAGGACAAACGATGACGCAACCAGTGGCCCTGATCACGGGCATTACGGGTCAGGACGGCAGTTATCTGGCCGAATTCCTCCTGGCGAAGGGTTACAAGGTCGTGGGTATGGTGCGGCGCACCAGCGTCTTTCACCACCACCGCATAGAACACCTGCTGGACCAGGTGGTGCTGGAGCAGGCGGACCTGCTGGATCAGACGAGTCTGCATTCCATCATTCGCAATCATCGGCCATCGGAGATCTACAACCTGGCCGCCCAGAGCTTCATCCCTGCCAGTTTCGAGGCGCCGGTCCTGACCGGCGAGACCACGGCCCTGGGGGTGACACGCATGTTGGAGGCCGTGCGCGAGGTGGATCCGTCCATTCGGTTCTATCAGGCGAGTTCCAGCGAAATGTTCGGGAAGGTCCGGGAAGTCCCCCAGACGGAGCAGACGCCGTTCCACCCGCGCAGTCCCTACGGCGTGGCCAAGGTCTACGGGCACTGGATCACGGTGAACTACCGGGAGGCCTACGACTTGTTTGCCTGTTCCGGCATCCTGTTCAACCACGAGAGTCCGCGGCGGGGCATGGAATTCGTGACCCGCAAGATTTCCTACCACGTCGCGCGCATCAAACAGGGCCTGCAACGCGAACTGGCCCTCGGCAACCTGGACACGTCGCGCGACTGGGGGTATGCGCCCGACTACGTGCGGGCCATGTGGCTCATGCTGCAGCAGGACGAACCGGACGACTATGTAGTGGCCACGGGCGAGACCCATCTTATCCGGGAGTTTGCCAAGGCCGCCTTCGACGTGGTGGACCTGGACTGGCACAACCATGTGGTTCAGGACGAACGATTCATGCGCGAAGCGGACGTGGACCTCCTGGTCGGCGATGCCGCCAAGGCCGGCCGCAAGCTGGGCTGGGAACCTGCGCTCGACTTTGCCGGCCTGGTTACTACCATGGTTGAGGCGGATATGGAGCTGGTGGCCTCCAAACGCGCCTGAATGGCGGGCTGCGCATGCCAGGGAGCTGGAGTGCCGCACTCTGGTTGCAAGGGTACCGAGTCGGCTGTATGCAGGGGACATCCTTCGGCGGATCCATTCGCCTGTTGTCGGTACGCCGCGGCGGCATGGCGTTGCAGTCGTTCCGGAATCCCTTCGCCTTCCACCGTACGTGTCGGATGGGTTCGGCGACCGGAAATCGCCCGGTGATCCCTGTGTTAAAATCCGTTCCCGCCGCCGTTGCCAGAGCAGTTCAGGCGCTGCGCAACGGATTGGCCCTTCCTTGTTCCTCCCGACTTGTCCCTGTGCCCATGGCAGAAACCCTGCGCCTGTTTGTAAGCGCCACCAACGACCTGGATGCCGAACGAGGAATCATCGCGACGACCTTGGCATCCCTGCCCGCCCACAACAAGATTGAAATTAGGCGCACGCCGGCCGGTGGCGACATCTACGACAACATCTTCGAGAACATCGCCAACTGCGACCGNNCGTTCCTTCGTGCACGGTTCGCTGGTGCATTGGGACACCTTCCGGACTGCGGGGGAACTGGAACGCCTGGTGGGCCGCGTACTGGTCAAGACCCTGTTGCATCCCCGCAACCGCTACGGCTTGACCTGGACGGAACGGGACTTGCTGCGCCAGCACAGGTTCAATGCTTCTGAGAAGACCATGGCCCCGGATCCGGCCGGTGCGGAAGGCGGCGGCATCCTGCTGGATAGGCGGGACCCGGACACGCGCGTCGGGGTGTTGCTGGGTGAGGACGAAGAGGACTATTGAATCCCGGACGGGCTTCGACCCGTCAACCACGCACGGAGCTCGAGCATGTTGGAACTCAGGCACTTGGCAGTCCGCTGCCGCGATTTGGACAAGGCCCGTATCTTCTACGAAAAGGGATTGGGTTTTGCCTGGGTGGACTATCGGCCGGAAGGCATCTCGATGGACCTCAGCGATGGTCACGTGAACCTGACCCTGCTGCCGTTCGAGACCCAGCCCGCGCCCCCGCACGAGGAGGGTGACGAACACATCCACTTCGGCGTGTACGTGGAAAGCCTGGAACCGATCTTCAAGCGGTTGACGGACATCGGGGCCCACATTGTCAAGGAAGATGTGAAGAAGCGGTTCGACTACGACCGCGACACCGTGCCCATCGGTTCCTTCAAGGTTCTTGATCCCGACGGCAACGTGGTGGACATCACCGAGCGGCCCACGGAGTGGCGCACCTCGTCCTGACAAGCACCGCGGTGCCCCGCCACAGTTGAGAACCGACACCGCGGACCAGCGTCGGAAGTTCCTGGCAGGAGCCGAACATCATCGAGCGTTTCGGCCCTTGAATTGCGGCGTGCGCGTGACGGCAACGTCGTCGTTGGCGTCGTGCGGATCGCAGATGCTGCACCGCACCCCACAACACGGGCCACCGGTGCGGTTCCGCCTGCGATCGGAATAGGGTCATCTGGCGGAGAGCAGGTTCGATCTTCGACGCGTGGTTTGGCGGCAGAGGAAGGGGGACCCGCCTGTGAACCGATTGCGCGCCGGAGCGCTCAAGTCCTTCTTCTCCTTCTTCGGTTCGGGTGAGGGATACATTGCAGGCCAGCGGGACCTGCGGCTGGACTACCTGAGGGGATACTGCATCTTGGGACTTATAGGCCGGACTTGACCG
>JAAXGZ010000087.1 GCA_012271135.1 Caldilineales bacterium
GCCGGAACCGGAAGAAGGAATCCCATGGATGCGCTGGAACAACTTGGCCTGGGGCTGGGGGGACTGCCGCTGCTGAACCGGGCGCGAACGCGTTCGGTATCCCCGGAGAACCCCAGCGGAGAGAAGGGGCGGGGCGGAATGGCGGTTCCCGACCCCGCGACACTGCCCTTCAGCGACGCGGCCAGCGACCTGGGACAGGGATGGAAAGTCAGTCCCTTCTACAAGGTGAAACCCGGTGAGACCGTGACTCTCATGGACGCCGGCGGACCCGGGTTGATCCAGCACATCTGGCTGGTGGCCGATCCCGCCAAGGGACGCTCCCACATCCTGCGCGTCTACTGGGACGGGGAGGAGGCGCCCTCCATCGAGACTCCCGTCTCCGACTTCTTCGCCGTAGGCCACAACCGGTTCGCCCGGGTCAACTCCCTGGCCGTAACCGTCAACCCCAAGTCGGCCTTCAACTGTTACTGGCCCATGCCCTTCCGGAGCCGGGCCAGGATCACCTTCACCAACGAAGACCCGGAAGAGCTGCCCCTCCTCACCTATCAGATCACCTATGCCGAGACCGAGGTTCCCGCCAGGGCCGGCTATCTGCACGCCCGGTGGCGGCGGGCCGTCACCGACCGCGCCCACCCCGAATACGTCATCGTCGACGACATCCGCGGGCAGGGCAAGTACGCCGGCACCTTCCTGGCCTGGACGCAGTTGTCCGACGGCTGGTTCGGCGAAGGGGAGATCAAGTTCTACATCGACGGGGACAGCCGGTTCCCAACCATCTGCGGCACCGGGACCGAAGACTATTTCTGCGGAAGCTTCGGGTTCCCCGAGACCTACAGTACGGCCTACGCCGGCAACGTGCTCAAGCACGCGGGGGAAGACGGTCCACCCAAGTGGAGCCTCTACCGGTGGCACGTCAGGGATCCCATCTGCTTCCAGCAGGACTTGCGCGTGACCATCCAGGCATTGGGCTGGTGGCCGAACGGCAGGTACCAGCCGCTGGCCGATGACATCGCCTCGGTTGCCTACTGGTACCAGGCCGAACCGCACGTGCCGTTTCCGGAGTTGCCCGGGCTGGCGCAGCGCTGGCCGCGCTGATCGCCGGCCGGCGTCCTCTGAACCGTAGGCCCAACCCTCAAGGAGTTCGACATGGCTCAACTGACCCTGGCCACCGGCCAGTTTGAAATCCAGACACAGGTAGCAAAGAACCTCCGGTCCATCATTCGCCAGATGAAGCGGGCCAAATCCAGGGGGGCCCACCTGGTTCACTTTTCAGAGGCCTGCCTGACCGGCTACCTGGGGAGCGAGCTGAAGTCCGTCCGGGAAATGGACTGGGAAGCCGTTTCCGCCGCCATGGAAGAGATCATGGAAATGGCCGGAGAGCTCGGTCTGTGGGTGGTGGTCGGGTCCAACCACCGACTGTCGGACCCTAACAAACCCCACAACTCGCTTTACGTGGTGAGCAACAGGGGGCGCCTGGTGAACCGCTACGACAAGATGTTCTGCACCGGAGACCACGACGACGACGGCGACCTGCACCACTACAGCCCCGGTCAGGCCTTTGTGACCTTCCAGGTGCAAGACGTGGTTTGTGGACTGCTGATCTGTCACGACTTTCGCTACCCCGAGCTGTTTCGCCACTACAAGCGGCTCGGGGTCCAGCTCATGCTGGTCTCCTTTCACAACGCCGGCGGCAGCCTGCGGAGCTATCACAACTACAACACCTGGGTCTCGACCACCATTCAGGCCGCAGCGGCCAGCAACTATTTTGCGGTTAGCGCCAACAACGGCACCCGCCGCCATGCCTGGCCGAGCTTCGTGGTCAATGCCGAGGGACTGGTGGTCGACCGAGCCCAACCCCACCGCCCGGCGGTTCTGATCAACCCCATCGACACCGAAGTAGCGCTGTACGACGCCTCCAAGGCCTGGCGGGACCGCTGCATGCAGGGAACCTTTCACAGTGGAACCCTGACCCGGGACCCGCGATCACGCGACCGGATCCAGCTTTAGCCCGCATTTCTCACCAGGCCGCCGGGCATCCTGCCGGTTCTGCCGGCAAGGGACCGCCCGGGTTCGGCGGGGGCGCGCCGAAACGAGCTCCCGACCGATGGCCGCCGTCATGGAACCCCTGAGCAACTGCCTCAATGGGCGGGTGTGAGCAGGAGCTTCGAATTGTCCGGCTTCGACACCATCGTCATCGTTTGGGCCGCGATGGCGGTTCCGGTCTTCATCTACAGCCTGGTGGGGACAGACCACGTCGGCCGCACGGGTGGAAACCCGGCCGGCCCGCGCGTGGCGGCGCGCTGGGGCTGGATCCTCATGGAGCTGCCGGCGCTGTGCGTGCTGCCGGCCCTGTACTTGTCGGCCGGCAACCGGCACCCGGTGGCCGACCTGCTGGTCGCTGCCTGGGTGATCCACTACGCCCACCGGACCCTGGTCTGGCCCTGGATCGTGCCGCGCTACAGCCGGCCAATGCCGGTCGCGATCTGCGCCTCGGCCATCCTATTCAACGTCATCAACGGCCTGCTTAACGGCTGGTTCCTGGGATACGCGGCAGACTATCCGGGGGAGTGGCTGCTGGACGGCCGCTTCATGGCCGGTGCGGCCGCGTTCCTGATCGGAGCGACCCTGAACGTCACTTCCGACTACCGCCTGGCCCGGCTTCGCCGGCAGCAGCAGGGGCGCTACCTCATCCCGCACGGCGGCGCCTTCGGCTACCTGTCATCGCCGAACCTTACGGGCGAGATGGTCGAGTGGATCGGGTTTGCGCTGATGGCCTGGTCGCTGCCGGCGTTGGCCTTCGCCCTGTGGACCGCGGCCAACCTGATTCCCCGCGCGCTCTGGCGTCACCGGTGGTACCGCCACACCTTCCCCGACTACCCGCCGTCCCGGCGGGCGGTGATCCCCGGCATTCTGTGACGTTTCCGCCCCCGGCTCAGACGATGGGACCGGTCCACCGGCGGCGAGAAAGCAGCCGGGCTACTTTTCCCGCGGGGCCAAACCGCGAAGCATGTCGGCAAACCCCCGCGCCGTTGCCGGCCGAGCCGATCTCGACGCCAACAGCACCGACGCCGTCAACTCGATCGCCGGCGCCGGCGGACCGGAGTCTTCAGCCGGCAGATTCGGGCCAACAATATCCTGGCGCCGAATCCGCTCCGTTACCTCGTCGATACTTCCGCCGGCGAACGGATGCATACCCGAGACCATCTCGTACAGAACCACGCACAGCGACCAGACGTCGTCGGCTTCATCGGCCGGCCTGCCGGAGAGGATCTCCGGCGAAATATAGCGCAGGGTGCCGCCGGCGATGACATCCTCGTTCGGCTCATGGGCCAGGCCAAAGTCCAGCAGCTTCGGTGAACCGTCCGATGTGAAACCGATGTTGCCGGGCTTGATATCCCTGTGCAGGTAGCCGGCATCGTGCATCGCCGCCAGCCCATCGGCCAGCACGGCCGTCATGGAGATTGCCTCCAGCCCCGGAACAGGTCCGTGGCGGAGCCTGTCCGCCAGGGTGCCTCCGGCCAGGTACTCGACGACCAGAAAGGGACGGCCCCGCCACGACTCGACGCCGTAGATCTGTGCGACCGCCGGATGCGTCACTTCCGCCATCGCCCAGCCTTCCGGCTTCAGCCCCATCCAGCCGAAGGCCGACCTGTCCGTCGGCGTCTTGAGCGCCACGTTGCGCTCGAGCCGGAGATCTTGCGCCAGATAGGCTGCTCCCATGCCTCCACTTCCCAGCCGCCGCATCAGCCGGAACTTGCCGGCGAGCACCTTCGGGACCTCGGCCTCGACATACGCGCAGCCGCAGTTGCACCCAATTGGCTCGCCGGCCGCCTTGACGTATCCGCACACCGAACACTCCTCCGCCGGCCCCGCCTCCGGCGACTCGGCATCGACGGAGCGCAGCAGTTGCAGGCGGCCGATGGCCAGCCCCGCGGCCGCCGCCAGCGCTTCGAGAAACGGGAGGTCGATGATTCTGACGATGCGGTCGTCGAAGCGGCGGCCGACGACCAGGACACCCAGCAGTTCTCCACCCGGTCCGGGGACCGGGACGATGGCGTCGGCGTCCGTCTCCACGGCCCAGGCTGCCTCTTCGGAAGGCAACAGGGCAAACAAAGATGTCTTGTCGTCCCGATGCACGCGGAGCGGCCGGCCGGCCGTCTCCAGCATGTGGACGATTGCCGACGTGCGTGCCAGCGGCCTGACCGCGGCGTCCGACCCTCGGTAGGCATCCGCATGCGTCCCGGTATCGGTAGCGACCAGCAGGGCAGCTCCCGACCCGCAGCCACGCTTGACCGCGCGTGTCAGCGTTCGGCTGACGGTCCTGACACTCCCAGCCCGTGCCATAGCCGCGGCAGCGGCGGCCAGGGTGTGGCGCTGTTCCCCCATCTCAGGGTAGATCCAGGCATCGAGGCGGCTTAGCATCTGCCTGCGGCCAAAGGCCAGCAGCACCACCATCCCGGTGGCGGCGAACAGCGCCTGAGCCAGCGGGTCGGCAAGCACTGCACCCACGGCCCGCTCCGGGCGGCTCGCCACCGTCCAGCCCAGCGACGCCGCCGACAATACCACCGCCGTCCAGAGTAGCCTCGGATGGGTCAGCAGCCGTTTGCAGCACGCCCGGACCACCTCGCGGACGTGGGGCACGCGCACGGCGAGCACCGAGTACCATAGAAGGACCAATCCGGGGCAACGAATGAGTACAAACACCATAACGGCCGGCGACCACTGATAGTTGACGATCCAGTGCCCTGGCGTGAATACCTCCGCGATGTCGTAGGCCGCCGCCAAGCCGATGTACAGCAGGAACCCGGCGCTGAACAGCACCACCCGCCGTACCTCCGCGGCCACCGCCGTGTGAGCGCGCAGCACAACCACCACGACCGCCGCCAGCGCCAGCAGTTGGGTCACGGCCAAGAATCCATCGAAAGCCAGGGAAAGCGGCACCACCGTGCGTCCTGCCCGCGCCAGCAGCAGCAACGCCACCCACGTCACCCAGATCGCGCAACCGATGGCTACGCTGACCGGGACCATGCGCAACGCCAGATCGTCCAGCCGGGTCCGGCGTTGGACCCGCGGGCACTCCCTGGCGAATGCCCACAGGATTGCCGGGGCGAACAGGAACGCCGGTAGATAGAGGCACAAGAGGAGTGTCGTTGCCGGTGGCATCTCCAGGATATAGGCCGGCAGCATTGGCGGCGGTGGCAGCTCCAGGAGAAACGCCGGCAGCATCAGGTGCGGTGCGTGCGTGGCCTTGAACAGGAAGTAGACTCCGAGCAGCCAAGTCCGTCGCTCGCGGCGGCCGGCAATCAGAAGCAGTAGCGCGTTCACCGCATGACCGACGAGCAAGGTCGCCAGGAAGGCGGCGGCATCGCCATGTTCGCGCCGAAAGTCGTCCCAGGCCCACGGGAGCAGGATCAACGCCGCAGCAACCTCGATCGCGGCGATGGCGATGATGGCCTGCACGGCCCGGTGCACAAAGACGCTGCCGTAGAGTGCGTCACCATCCTCCGCCGCCGCTGCTCCTGCTGCAATCCGATCTCTGAAAACCCCGGCAAGGGCGCGCAGATTGTCGAGCGCGCGCCGATTGGCCGGTGTTGCCAACCTCGCGCACCCCTCCCACTGAACCTCCTGGTCCCGGGTCAGCGCATCCGCCACATCGGAGACGAGATCGCCACGCTTGTCGCTGCTATCCGCCATGGGGCTGCTCCGCTGAACCGAGGTCGTCCCCAACCATGGAAGAATCCCTTCCGGACCCCAAGCTTCGTCCGAGGCCTGCCGCCAAGGCCTGGCCAAAGCCTCGCCCGCCAGTGACCGCACACCGGCCGGAGCGGTCTCCGGACATTCGGACCGCTGCAAGCCGTGCTGGCCGCACGGCACCAGAAGCCGCCTCCTCATGCCAACCCAGGGCTGCACATCGCCCATCTGCCTGCCCTGTTGTTCCATGGGAGATGAAGTGACAGCTGATAATTGACAGACGCATGAACGGCGGGAAACGAACGGAAGAGAGCGAGAAAATGGGGATTTTGTGGCCGGCCGGCTGCGGGAAGCAGCCTGACACCCGATATGGCGTCACATTGGCGATCCAACCCGGCGCGATCATGCCGACGCCGGAAAGGATTGCGTTACGCGTCCGGCAGGACGTCGCTCAACCGCACCAGAGCACGCCGGAATGCCATGCGCGCCGCGTCCGGAGTTGACAGTCGCTCGATGAGGGCCATCTGCCGATAGCTGTACCCCAACTCCAGGCGGCCCACGATCAGGCGCTGTTGGCGTGGTGTCAACTGCTTCAGACCTTCCAGATAGCGACCCCAGGTCTCATTGTCGAGGAACTGCTGGTGCTGAGGAGCCGCTTCGTCTGAAAGCCGGATCGATTCGTTTGGCAGGGCGAGGCGGCGACGAAGCGTGGCGTGCCGCAGTTTGTCTTCGATCCGGTTCTGGATGGTGCGCCGCAGGTAGCTGCGAAGCGCGTTAACGTGCACTGACCTGAATCGTGCGAGCTGCGCAAATGTCCGTTGCAGGGCGTCCTGAACCAAGTCGCTCGTGTCCATCCCATCGCGGGCCCACTGCGGCAGCCGGCCCCGCGCCCATCGCCGAAGCCAGGATGCGTAGCGCTTGAACAGCAAGTCGGCGGCCGACAGGCTGCCCTGCCGGACACGATCCAGGAGACGCTGCTCCGAGTCGGCAGCAGCAGTTCCAGGTTTGCGGGATTCACTGAATCGAAGTGGCATGGATGCAGAAGGCTGGTTTAGGGCAGTAGCCTATCCGAAGTGGCCGGCAACACACCAGTATTTCGGACCCGACTCGGACCGAAACGGGGCCCGCTTTCGGCCTGTACTACTTCGTTTCGAGGCCTGGGGACCCAAGCCCTCTGTTTTGCTTTCCTGTCTACCGGGACGCGGGCAACGGGTGGCTCCTCCCCGCGCATGAGGCGAGATCAACCGGCTGTGCCGGCGAGGGAGTAGCCCATGGCCGTTTTGGATCCCGATGGGATAACGTTTCAAGGACCAACTCTGTCGGTGCGCGTCAGTCCGGGCAAAATGGCATCGTAGAAGAGTCGAAGACACCACAATTCCTCGCCAGGTCCGATTAGATCCTCGACGTCAAGTCCTCATCCAAGCACTGCCTGTTTCGGTTTCCGGCATGGAGGTCGGTTCCGGTGTAATTGCGGCGTGCTGGAGCATGTCGGACTGTGGAACAAAAGCAGCAGCAGAGAACGGTTAGGCACGCCAATGGACGGTGGCCGGCCAACTCGGCCTTGGGTTCCGGTGAAACTCATTTCTTTTTTGGAGAACACCGTGATTTAAAATGGTTTCGAGTCTGTTCGCCAAAAGGAGACATCCCATGAATCGTTCGATCCTCATCGGAGCTTTGTCGCTTTGTCTCAACCTGCCCGTTCTTGCTGAAGGCCCGGCGCTTGAGCGGACCAAGCACGCGCTGGGACTGGCACTGGCTACGCCACTTGCCGTGATACCGACGTTGGCCAATACGCCCGGCCGTTTCGGCGCTTTTTTCAAGACACGTGTGGTCATACACAACCTCACCAGCAACAGTTACACACTGGATGCGATCTTGTTCGGGCCGAACGGCGTCGTCGGACAGGAATCGATTCCCTTGAGCGCCAACCAATACCGCTCGTATGACAACTTCCTGCAAGACGTTTTCAATTATCGCGGCGCGGGGGCCGTCGTTCTGGCGGGCGATATCGACTCGCTCAGCCTGGACGAAGCTGACCTGATCAACGACGCGCCCTACAAGTTTTCGGTGACGGCCGAAGTGTACAGCGACTCACCCAACGGCCGGTATACCACCACGGTTGTCAACGGTATTGTGCCCCTGGTCGATTCCGGACCCCGCGCATTCAGCGCGGGAATCACTGTCGGACAGGACCGGCGAGTGAATGTAGGGGTCTTCAATCTCGGTGTGAGTACGATCCCGGTAAAGGCCATCGTGCACGATTCATCGGGGTTCGTGACCCAAACCATTGATTTCAGTGTTGGCGCCTTGTCATGGCAGCAGAAGACCGTCAGCAGACCTGTCGACAACGGTTTCATCCGGTGGCAGATCGATGCTCGAGGAGGTCTCCCCTTCATTTGGGCCGTGTCGGTAGACAACCGTTCCAATGACGGCACTCTGACATGGCCTGTACGGCCTGGCGTAACGTTGGAGTGAGTGGATGAATCTGGCGGGAGTACGGAGTCTTGACCGTACTGTCTTGCTTCAAGTCACGAATACTTCCGATAAACCTCCATAATCTTGCCAGGTTGGAAGGCGACCGATGGAACGGCCGGTCCAAGGGCAAACGACCAAAGATTGCAGCTTGGGGAGGCAGTGATCCCGCTCACCTGCCCTCGGAGGATGAGGAGGCCGCGGAGCTGCCCTGCTTGATGATGTTCATGGCCATGGCCACCATGGACCCCACGTCGCTCACCGCCGCCGGCATGATGAGGCTGTTTCCTTCCTTGGCCAGCTTGCCGAACTCGGCGATGTACTGCTCCGCCACCCGCAGTTGGAGGGCCTGACCGCCGCCGGGGCTCTGAATGGCTTCGGCCACCTTGACGATCCCTTCGGCGGTGGCGCCGGCCACGCTGCGAATGGCGGCGGCCTCTCCTTCAGCTTCGTTGATCTGCTGGGTGCGTTTGGCCTCCGAATTCTTGATGACTTCCTGCTTTCTGCCCTCGGCCTCGTTGATGGCCGCGTCCCGAATGCCCTCCGAGTTCAGAATGACCGCCCGCTTTTCCCGTTCCGCCCGCATCTGCTTTTCCATGGCATCCAGGACATCCCGCGGAGGCTTGATGTTCTTGATTTCGTAGCGCAGGACCTTCACCCCCCAGGGGTCAGAGGCCTTGTCCAGCTCGCTCACCACCGAGGTGTTGATGTTGGTCCGCTCCTCGAAGGTGCGGTCCAGCTCGATCTTGCCCACTTCGCTGCGCAGGGTGGTCTGTGCCAGTTGGGAGATGGCGAAGACGAAGTTGGTGATGCCGTAGGAAGCTCGCTCGGCATTGAGCACCTTGAGGTAGAGGACGCCATCCACCGAGACCTGGACGTTGTCGCGGGTGATGCAGATCTGCTCGGGGATGTCTATGGCGACTTCCTTCAGGGAATGCCGGTAGCGGATGACGTCCAGGAAGGGGATGAGAATATGGAACCCGGCGTTGAGCGTTCCGCTGTAGCGACCCAGGCGCTCCACGATATAGGCGCTCTGCTGGGGGACCACCACGGCGGTCTTGGCCAGAATGAACAGCACCAGCACCGCCAGCAGGAAGGGTACGATCAGCCCTGCATCCATTAGCTTTTTCCTCCGTTCACACGTTCAAAAGAGTAGGGTTTGCGAACCCACAACACCACGCCCTCGACCCGGTCGACCTGGCAGCTCTCCGACTGGGCGATGGGCTCCGAGCCCACATTCTTGGCCCTCCAGTTGGTTCCTCGCAGCTCGACCTGTCCATATCCGTCCACGGGAATGTTTCCCAGGGACTGGGCCGTCCGGCCCACCAGGTCGTTATCGGGCCGAGCCGGAGCAACGCGCCTCATTCTTTCCTGCAGGCGCCCCCTCAGCAACAGCAGGCTCCCGATGGAGACCAGGGAAAAGAGCAGCCATTGCAACCAGGCCGGACCATCCAGCCCTAGGGCGGCCAGCAGGCCCACCAGGACGGCGGCCACACCGAAGAACAGGAGGTAAAAGCCGGTGGGCGTGACCAGTTCCAGAAACAGGAGCGCAAGCCCCAAAAGCACCCAGAACCACCAGGTTGTTGCCCAACCGTCCATCGCGGACCTCGCGCTGACTGGCCGCTTTCGCCACTGCAAGGATACGCGGAAACCATATCACTTTCCGTCGCTCAGAGGCCAGCGGGCGGTCCCTTTCCCCGAGGGCCCTGGCCGCGGAAACTCACTGATTTCCATCGTCAGACCTCTTCTCCGGATGACAGATCAATTAATGGTTGAAAATGATATTCATATTCATTAGAATGCTGCTTCCGAAGGGGGAACGGCTTCATGGGAATTTCGATCAGCGGAGGAATAAGAATGAGAAGGCTGCCTTTGTTGGGGTTGATGTTGTGCCTTGTCCTGGCGGCCGGCGCCGGCAAGCTGTCCAGCACCGAATCCTTGCGCTCAAGGCAGGACATTCGATATCCCGACCTGCCCAGGGGAATCACCAGTTTCGGGGCCGCGGTCATCGGCGATTGGCTGTACGTATACGGGGGACATTTCGGGCGCCCGCACCACTACTCCAACACAAGTCAGTCGGACCAGCTCAGCCGCCTGAATCTCAGCAAGGACTCGACCTGGGAAATAATCGCCACGGGTCCACGACTTCAAGGGCTGGCCATGGTCGCTCACGGCGGCAAGCTTTACCGGATGGGTGGATTCACGGCACACAACCAAGAGGACGACGACCACGACTTGCGTTCGGTGGCCGACTTCGTCCGCTTCCATCCGGAAGCGGGGAAGTGGGAGCCGCTGCCGTCCTTGCCGGAGCCCCGATCCTCTCATGATGCCGTTGTGATCGGGGACAAGCTTTACGTTACCGGTGGCTGGCGCCTGGGCGGTGAAGATCCGGAATGGCACCGGACGGCCTGGGTAACCGATCTTTCCCGGGAGCAAATTGTCTGGGAATCGCTTTCCGAGCCTCCTTTCCTGCGGAGAGCGGTTTCCTTGGGACACCGGAACGGCAAGCTCTACGTCGTCGGCGGAATGCGACAGAAGGGCGGGCCGACCACCAGGGTCGATGTCTACGACCCGGCCAGCGGCCAGTGGTCCCAGGCGCCGAGCCTGATCGATCCCAAGGCCGACGCCGACCGCGGCAAGGGCATGGAGGGCTTCGGTTCCTCGGCCTTCACCGTGGAAGGGCGGCTCCTGGTGAGCACCTACAACGGCAATATCCAGGTCCTGGACGAGGAAAACGACGTTTGGCGCATCTCGGCCAAGCTCGTAGACGACCGCTTCTTTCACCGCATGCTGCCTTTCAACGGCCGCCTGCTGCTGGTGGGCGGCGCCAGCATGCGGGTCGGGAAACGTCTTCACTTTGAAACCGTCGAACTGTCCAGCCTGAAATGACTGGCTGCAACGCTCTTTCCATCCCCTCACGACCCACCCATCGAGTCCCACGGATCCCGGTGCCGTAGCGGTCGCGCGGCAGCCGGGATTCTCGGGAACGACTAGGGATGGGCCTTGATGTCCGACCCAACCGCATCCGACTGATCCGCACAGTAGCCATTTCCAACCCGGTCAACCCTCCATCCCTGTCGCTTTGATCGCCGAATCCGCTTGAGGCATAATGAATCCGGGAATTGAGCCTTGTCGGCCCCGGAAACATGATCTTCTTGACCCAGCGAATTCGGATCCTGGCCGTGCTGGCCCTGCTGATCCCCGCGACTTCCGAGGCGTCGGATCCGCAAGCCCTCTCCATTGCACCTCT
>JAAXGZ010000035.1 GCA_012271135.1 Caldilineales bacterium
AGAACGCTGGACGGCCTTCCCAAGCCCAACGCCGCCAGGTATACCGAACCCATGAGGGCGGCCCTCAGGGCAGACGACGGCGCGCCGGCCATGAGGGCGTACAGCCATACGGCCGCCCCTGCCAGCAGCAGGTAGGTGGGCCACTGCCTGCCCAGCAGCCAGGCCGCAGTACCCAGCACCACCGCCAGCAAGATTCCTACGTGCAGCCCCGAGATTGCCAGGAGGTGCGCCGCGCCGGCCCCCCGGAATTCCTCGGTCAGTTCCTGGGGCAGCGATTCTCTCTTCCCCAGGAGCAACGCGGCAGCCAGCGCCGATTCCGGGTAGGGCATCGAGCGGTCGATGCTGTCGGCCAGCCTGTTGCGCAGTGAAAATATTGCCCTGCGCCAACCGGCTCCGCCCTCGCCGGTGACCTCGGCCTCCTGGGCAAACATCGTCGCGGTTATGCCGTGCGACGCCAGGTATGCGGGATAGTCAAACCCGTCGACCGGCTGGGGCGACCGCGGCACGCCACGCACGATAACCCGGTCTCCGTAGCGGAAGTACGGTGGCTCCCGCCGCTCCACCAGAACGCCCGGCGGGCGGGCGTATACCAGCCAGCGGTCTTCGGCTGCCCTTCTCTCACTACGGGATCCCTCGAACTCCACCTCGGTCACGTCCAGCTCGAAACGTACCAGGAGCGCAGCGGTCTCCGGGTCGTCGGCGATGATGCCCCTGGCGACGACCGCCTCTCCCAGGTCAATGTCCGGCGAGTCCTCTTGCTGGTGGAACTCGACGCGGGAGAGACCCAGGAGCAGGACCGCCGCCAGCAGCGCTGCCAGCACCGGCATCCTTAAAAGCCACAGGAATGAAACAAGAAGCCCCGCCGCACCTGCAAGCAGCAGGGGCAACCATGGGCCGACGTCCGTCTCGAATCCCAGCAGCACCCCTGCCAGCCAGGCCGCCGCCAGCAGTCCCATTCTCATCGAACAGCCATCAGCCCCTTCATCAAAGCACACACCACCATCGGGAGGCCGGCGGGAGGTCTGCTACCGTGCGTCCACCGCGGTGACCAGCGGACGGATGGATTCGAGAGTCTTGGGGCCGATTCCTGGGACATTTTCAACATCGTCGACGGATGCGAATGGGCCGTTTGTCTCGCGGTGAGCGATGATTCGCCCCGCCATCACCGGACCGATGCCGGGCAGTGTCTCCAGTTGCTGCGCGCTGGCGGTATTGAGGTCGATCAGAGGTGAGGAGGAGCCGATGGCGGATGAGCGGGAACCCGCGCCGGATGGAGCCGACGAGTCCGAGGCGCCCGGCGTGGGCGATGCGGTGGATTCCCCCAGCATGGGTATGTGGTATTGGGCTTCGTCCTGTACCCGCCGGGCCAGGTTGACGGATGCGAGATCCGCTCCGGGCTGTACGCCTCCGGCGGCAGCCACGGCGTCCATCACGCGGTCCCCGTCGCTCATCTCGTATACCCCGGGCGACCTGACGGCCCCGCTGACGTGCACCCGGATCTTGGAGGGGATGTGCTCCGGCGCTGCCGTTGGTTCCGGGGCAACTATCGTCACCGGAGCAACCTCATCCCCTCCGGTCAGCAGCACCACCCCCGCAATGACCAGGGCAACGGCCGCCATCAGGACCAGCGCCGCCCCAACGATTCTTGCCGTCTGTTCCGTAATTCCTCCCCGGTTCCGTCGTGCCGGAGGTTTCCATTGTTTCCCAAGAGTCCAGCGGGATTATAGACCAACGCAGTGCGAACGCATAAAAGCATTGTGCCGAGCAAGGACTAACGGAGTCGCCGCTGGAACGGCTCCGGAGGATCCCTGCCGCCGCGGCGCAAGGTTGGCACGGGTTTGCGACTTCAAATATAATCTAGCCCTGATTCTGGCCAAGAGGACGTATGAAATGACCAATCGCACGGCTTCCGACAATGGCTCGTCCCAGCCCCAGTTCGCCTTCTTCCGGGGCGAGGTGGTGCCCTTGGAGGACGCCCGTGTGAGTGTGATGACCCATGCCCTCCACTATGGCACCGCCGTTTTCGAGGGCATTCGAGGCAACTGGAACGCCGAGCACGAGACCACCTACATCTTCCGGCTGCGCGAGCACTACGAGCGGCTGCATCTGGGCTGCAGGATGCTGATGCTGGACATTCCATACAGCGTGGACGACCTTTGCAACATCACCGTCGACCTGGTCGAGAGGAACGGCAACCGCTCCGATGTCTACATCCGCCCCCTGGCCTACAAGAGCGAGGAGCTGGTGGCCAACCTGAAGCTGCACGAAATCGCCAGCGATTTCACCCTGGTCGTGGTTCCCTTCGGCAACTACCTGGGTACCGAGAACCTGCGCTGCTGCACATCTTCATGGCGGCGCATGGAGGACCAGGTGCACCCGACCCAGATCAAGACGTCGGCCAACTACCTGAACAGTATCCTGGCCAAGACCGAGGCGGTGCTGGGAGGGTTCGACGAGGCCATCCTGCTGAACCAGGACGGGCACGTCTCCGAGGGTTCCGGCGAGAACATCTTCATGATGCGCAAGGGCCAGCTTATCACCCCTGTCCTCGAGGACAACCCCCTGCCTGGCATCACCCGCGAGACCGTCATGGAACTGGCGCGGGAGGACTTGGGAATCGAGGTCGTCGAGCGCCGCATCGACCGCAGCGAGTTGTACCTGGCCGACGAGATATTTCTCAGCGGCACCGCCGCCCACCTGACGCCCGTGATCTCGCTGGACAGCCGTCCCATAGCCGACGGCAACCCGGGGCCCGTGTCCACACAACTCAAGCGGATGTACTTCGACATCGTATTCGGCCGCAACCCGAAATACCTGCACTGGTGCACTGCCGCCGTGCCCTCCGCGGTGGCGGCCTGAAGTTCTCTCACGGAAGTTCTCTCACGGAAGTAAGGAGAGTCGTTAACTCTTGAGGTGTATTAGCTATCAAGGGACACTCGGCTTGAACGATCTGTAATGACCACCATCAACAACCAAGATGATTTTATCCGCGCCCTGGAAGAGAACCCCCAGTGGAAGGCTGCAGTACGCGCCCTTATCCTGGGCGAGGAGCTGTTACAGTTGCCTGCTCTCTTCAATGCCTTCGTAATCCAGATGACCGCTTTC
>JAAXGZ010000089.1 GCA_012271135.1 Caldilineales bacterium
GGTGCGGCGCAGATGGACGGGGCGATGCTGGTGGTGTCGGCGCCGGACGGGGCGATGCCGCAGACGCGCGAGCACATTCTGCTGGCGCGGCAGGTGGAGGTGCCGGCGATGGTGGTCTTCCTGAACAAGGTGGACATGATGGAGGACGAGGAGCTGCTGGAGCTGGTGGAGCTGGAGTTGCGCGAGCAGCTGGAGGAGTACGAGTTTCCGGGGGATGACATCCCGGTGATCCGGGGGTCGGCGCTGGCGGCGCTGGAGAGTGCGAGCACGGATCCGGAGGCGCCGGAGTACGCCTGCATCCGGGAGCTGATTGCGGCCGTGGACAGCTACATCCCGGAGCCCCTGCGGGACGTGGAGCGCAGTTTTCTGATGCCGATCGAGGACGTCTTCTCGATCAAGGGGCGGGGCACGGTGGTGACGGGCCGGGTGGAGCGGGGGCTGATCAAGCCGATGGAGGAGGTCGAGATCGTGGGGTTGCAGGCCACGCACCGGACGACGGTGACGGGGGTCGAGATGTTCCGCAAGCTGCTGGACGAGGGGCGTGCGGGGGACAACGTGGGCTGCCTCCTGCGGGGGGTGGACCGGGACGCGGTGGAGCGGGGGCAGGTGCTGGCGCAGCCGGGCAGCATCACGCCGCACACGCGCTACCGGGCCGCGGTCTACGTGCTGACCTCGGAGGAGGGGGGGCGGCACAAGCCCTTCTTCCCGGGCTACCGCCCGCAGTTCTACATCCGCACCCTGGACATCACGGGCTCGATCACCCTGCCCACGGGCGTGGACATGGTGATGCCGGGCGACAACGTCGAGATGGAGGTCGAGCTGATCGCACCCGTGGCCCTCGAGACCGGCTCCCGCTTCGCCATCCGCGAGGGCGGCCGCACCGTCGGCGCCGGCTCCATCACCGAAATCCTCCAGTAGTTTTCCAAGGCGTGTAGCTCAATTTGGCAGAGCATCGGTCTCCAAAACCGAAGGTTGCGGGTTCAAGTCCTGCCGCGCCTGTTTTTCCCCCTCGTCTCCCAGCACGCCGGACACGCCCCCGATGACCCGATCCGCCACCGCCGCCGCCGGCGTGCCCAGCCGCGTGCTGCGCTTCTTCCGGGAAGTGCGCACCGAACTGTCCAAGGTCACCTTCCCGACACGCGAGGAAGGCATTCGGCTGACCACCGTGGTCATGCTGGTAACCCTGGCCGCCGCCGGCTGCCTGTATGCACTCGATCTGGCCTTCAGCTACGTGATCACCTGGATCATCACGCTCTAGGCCGGCTCAGCCCCTCCCCAGCCACAGAACAGAGCAAGCCATGGAATCCAATCTCGACACCGGGCTGCCGCCGGTTCCCCAGGAAGACGGACTCGACGACCTGGACACGGCCGAGGATTTCCTGCTGGAAGAGGAAGCCGCCGCCACTGGCTGGTACGTGGTCAACTGCTACTCCAGCAAGGAGCACCAGGTCAAGGCCAATCTGGATGCCCGGCGCCAAATCCCGGTCATGAATGAAGACGGCGACTTCATTGATCTGCGGGATTTCATCATCGATGTCATCGTCCCCACCGAAACCGAAATCGAGATTCGGGACCAGCAGCCCAAGCAAGTGGAACGGCAGCTCTTTCCGGGCTACATCCTGGTCAAGATGAAGCTGGACGCGCAACAGAAACTGAATGAGGATGCCTGGCTGTGTGTGCGGGAAACCCCGGGCGTGACCGGCTTTGTCGGCATTGGCCACGAACCGACCCCCCTCTCCAACAGCGAGGTCGAACAGATCATGTCCCGCATCGAGTCGCCGGAGCCCAAGGTCAAGGTCAGATTCCAGCTGGGCGAACGCGTACGCATCACCAGCGGACCCTTCGCCGAATTCGCCGGCTCGGTGGACGAGCTGCAGCCGGACAAGGGCAAGGCCCGCGTGCTGGTCAGCATCTTCGGCCGGGACACACCGGTCGAGGTGGAGATTGTCCACTTGGAACAGCTGGGCTGATCCGGCCCGCCCCCATCAGCCACAGGACTACAGGTGAACTGACGCAATGGCAAAGAAACTCAAAGCGCTGGTGAAGCTGCAGCTGGATGCCGGCAAGGCCAATCCGGCACCGCCCGTGGGCACCGCGCTCGGTCCCCACGGCATCAACATCATGGGCTTCTGCAAGGAGTACAACGCCCGGACCCAGCAGCAGGCGGGCCAGGTAATTCCGGTCGAGATCCAGATCTTCACCGACGGCTCCTTCAGCTTCATCACCAAAACCCCACCGGCCACCGACCTGATCAAAAAGGCCATTGGCCTGGACAAGGGCAGCAGCGTGCCCCACATGGAAAAGGTGGGGATCATCAAGCGGGATCAGGTGCGCGGCATCGCCGAAGCCAAAATGAAGGATCTGAACGCCCGGACCATCGAGGCGGCCATGCTCATGATCGAGGGCACGGCCCGCAGCATGGGCGTCACGGTTGAGGACTGACCGGTCCACCCGCCCGAACCCGACCCATCCCCGCAGGAGACTCTCCCATGGCAAAGAAGAGCAAGCGCTACCGCAAGGCCGCGGCCGACCTTGACCGCAAGACCATCCATTCCCCCGAAGAGGCCATCCGCGTCGTCAAGGAGCGGGCCAGCGCAAAGTTCGACGAATCGGTGGAGCTGCACCTCAGCACCTCCCTGGATCCACGCAAGTCCGAAGAGCAGATCCGCGGTGTCACGACCCTGCCCCACGGCACGGGCCGCACGGTCCGCATCGTGGTCTTTGCCGGGCCGGACGGCATCCCGGTAGCCGAGGCGGCCGGTGCCGACGAGGTGGGCGGCGAGGAACTGGCCGCGCGCATCCAGCAGGGCTGGACCGACTTCGACGTGGTCCTGGCCACCCCGGACATGATGCGGGTGGTGGGCCGCCTGGGCCGCATCCTGGGCCCTCGGGGCATGATGCCCAGTCCCAAGGCCGGCACGATTGTCAACGCGGACCAGTTGGGCTCCATCATCGACGAAACCCGGAAGGGCCGCGTGGAGTACCGCGTGGACCGCACCGCCGGCATCCACTGCGGCATCGGCAAGGCCAGTTTCGAACCGCACATGCTGCACGAGAACATGGCCACCATCATGTCCGCCATGGTGCGGGCCAAGCCCACCACCGTCAAGGGCACCTTCATCAAGAGTGTGGCCCTGGCCTCGACGATGGGGCCCGGCGTTGCCGTCGACGTCAACCAGGCCATGCAGATGCAAGAGGACGGCTAGGCGTCCCCGCGGTTCGTCCGAGCAACCGATTCCGAATACCGGCAAGACAGTCCCATTCCGTGGCAACCAGACTGGAGCAGGCATTGCCCGTTCCAGTCGGCCGGTGCGCTTGCCGGCACCATCCCCGTGACTCTGGCCGCCCGATGCGGCAGGCTGAGAGCCACCTTCCATGGGATGGAGATATTCGCCGCATGGCGCACCCGGGGAAGCAAACCTGACCAGCCGCTCCGCGGCGCCAAAACCATCCCTGTTCCGCGTACATCCTCGCCGCGGCGTGTCGGACGCGCTGGTTCGGTCCCACCGGATGCTTGATCGTCTGGACAGGATGGTCCGCGTTGACAACGGTCTTCATGTCCGACTGGACCGACTGCGCCGGATCCGCCTCCAGTGCATGCGATGACGACCTTGCGGGGCGCGGCGGGCCGTGTATGCTTCCAGCCGCTATGACTTCATTTCCGCCATAACAACGAATCAGGCCCGTGGAGATCGCAACTTCTTCATCCGAGCGATCCGCCGAGCAGCTTTCCGCGGCCAATCTGCAACGGGCCGTGCAAGCCATCCTGCGGGACGGATACGTCATCCTGCGGGATGTGGTCGACCCTGATCACTTGGACCGCTTGTTGCCGCGCATGACGGCCGATTCCCAACGCTTGATCGCAGCGGAGCAATGGGGCGGCGCAGGCCGTCTGCCCGGACACCTGCAGCAGGCACCGCCTCCATTGACCCCGTTTGTCTTTCGGGACATTGTGGCCAATCCATTGGCCGTCCAAGTGACCCACAGCATCCTGGGCGACGGCATGTACAACCGTTTCTACAACGGCAACACGAACTGTCCCGAAAGCCGTATGCAACCCCTGCACGCGGACGCGGCACCCCTGTGGCCCAACCTCCAGACCGCGCATCCCCCGGCTTCCCTAGTGGTCAATGTATCGCTCGTGGATGTCACCGAAGACAATGGCAGCACGGAATTGTGGCCCGGCACCCATCTTCTGACCCTCGGTGGTGAGCGCCGCGTGGATCCCGAGACCGAAGCCCAAAGACGGGTTGAGGTACCGCCTGTGAGGGCCAATACGGCCAAGGGCAGCCTGGTCATACGCGACACCCGTCTTTGGCACAGGGGCATGCCCAACCTGTCGAATCAAATCCGACACATGATCGCGATGGTTCACAACATCCATTGGCTGGCCCGACCGGACCGATTATGGTTTGACAGCGGCTGTCAATCGGAATTTCCCCAGGATGGGCGCCTTGACCACAACGTACAATTCACGGAGCGCCCGCTGGACTACCTGTTTGTGCGCTACGCCCATCCTGCAAAGCAGGAGACCGATCAGTAGGATTTGTCCCTGCAAACCGGCTGGACGCGCTCGCGAAAACCGACATTTTTCGGTACGTCGGGGTGATGGGCCAAACTGATGCAGGATGCCAATGCGGGTCCGCGCAAGCGGGGTAAACCCAGTCGGCAAAAATCGGGATCAACGAAGTGAGGCAGCGAGATCACATGAAGACCGTGTACTTGGCCAATCCTTATGGATTCTCGAAACAGCAACGACAGCGCCTCTTGCCGGAGATAGTACAGGCACTGGAAGCCATAGGCTTGGAGGTTTGGGAGCCTTTCTCCCGAAACAATCAGGAGGAGCGGGGCCAGGAAGGCTGGGCCTACCGGGTGGGGCAAGCCGATTTTCGCGATGTCAGGGAATCTGACGGAATCGTCGCCATTGTCAATGGCTGGCCACCTGACGAGGGCGTCATGGTGGAACTGGGAATGGCGATTGCCCTGGGCAAGCCCACGTTCCTGTTCCGGGACGATTTTCGCGTTGGCACCGATTCCATTGAATATCCGCTTAACCTGATGTTGTTCACCGGGCTGCCCCAAAAGGGCTGGCAGGACTATTACTTCACATCCATTGAAGAGTTGGCTTCTCCCGCCAAGGCGCTGGTTTCCTGGGCGAGGGGGGAATCGGTTCCCTGACGGGATCGGGAGGCTCAAGCTGTCTCTTGTAAAAGCCGCGACCGTTTGACAAACTGCCGCCAACGCCAATCCGAAGCTCGTGCACCGGGGTTTGGATGGGCCAAACAGGTCGTGCACTGTTCCAACAGCCGCGCGCCCACAAAACCGATGGTGGGGACGGTCCTGTCCCAGCCAGGAATCGACTCGATGTGCCTGTAGGAACACAGGCCTGTGCGACGGTCCTCGGCTCACGCACGGCGGTGGAGCCCGCGGAATGATGTTTGGGTCCCCCACAATAGGGGACCACACCCTTCGCCGGCAGGGCCTCGACGAGGTCTCGGCTGTCGCATCCCCGCTCGGCGACCCGTTGCGCGGACCACCGATGGAGCCGGCAGGTTTCGTCCCGATCCAGCGCATCACGATTCCGATGTCCACGGGCATCCTGACCACGCTGGCGGTCTTGGATTTCATCGGGGCCTGGAACAACATTCCTGTGGCCCTTCGTCGCCATCGGCTCGAAGCCCAAACGGGGCAATGCGGCGGATCTCCACCTCCTGCAGGCGGATACGGCCAGAGCCGGCTTGGGTCAACTGTTTACCGGTTACAACATCCTTGCGTCCATCCCCTTGGCCATTCAGTTCTTCGCCTTGGGCAAGTACTGTGTTGAGAGATTGATGGAATCAGGATTGAATGCGCAATCCGAACCCGGAGTCAAGCCCCGGTCACCCAGGCCTGCGGACTGGAGCGCACCGGCTTGCCCGTCCGCACCGACTCGTCCATCAACAGGCTCAAATACTGGTCCTGCGCGCCCTGGGCAAGGTCATAGAACCGTTTGCCGTTGCGCACATTGTCCGACATGCGCAGCAGGCAGTCCGCCACCGCAATCTCATCGTCGGCCAGACGGCCGGGAAGGGTCGGGTTGTGGTACACCCACTCGTCCCCCAACTGGATGCCCTTGTGGTGGAACCCCTCCAGGTTGCCGCCCTGGCCCGCATCCACGCGCCGCAACGGCAGTGTGAGCGGTGTCCGGGAATCCGCCAACCAGGAAACGGTGTCCTGCAGGATTTCACCCCGGGTACCCCTGATCAGGACGCGCGGTGCCCTGACCCAGGAAAAGTACTGGTCTCCGGTGAAGTCGAAGAGGCCCGTCTGTCCGGTGCCGAAACGAAAGAGCGCCAACGTCTGATGGGAGGGATCCAGTCTGTCCGGAGGAGGCGGGTCCACCCGCCCGCGACCGGCCAGAAGCTGCGATTCCACCGTGACGGCATGAATTTCCGCGTCGGCGAAGCCGACACCCAGCATCAGACGCATCAGGCTGACTCCGTGGTAACCGTGCGCCGCGGACACCTGCGCCTGCGTGACATCCCCGATCAGGCCGCTGGCGGCCACCGCAATGCGCGCGGCGTGCATGGGTTGGAACTGGTACTGCTCCGCGACCTGAATATGGGCGCCCTGTTGGGAAAGGGCTGTCAAGGCCTTCAACTCCGCAAGCGTACGCCCGGGCGGCGTCTCCGTCAGCACCGGCAGACCGGCGGCGGCCACATTGCCGATTACCGTGGCCGCCGCCGGCTGACTCACCGACACCACGACAACCCCCAGATCCTCC
>JAAXGZ010000059.1 GCA_012271135.1 Caldilineales bacterium
GGTGTCAACCATCGTATATAAGCCCCCAACATCTCCTCTGGCCGCAGCCGTGGACTTGGGCGGAACCAAGATCATGGCCGCCATCGTTGGACCGGGCCACCAGGTGACGGGCCGCGTCAAGACCGCCACGGATGTGAGGGGGGGAGCCGAGGTTATCGTCCCGCAGATGGCGGCCACCATTCGCAAGGCTGCCGACAAGGCCGGGGTCGGGCTGAAACGGATAGCCGCCGTCGGCGCCTGCGTGCCGGGGCCGGCGGATCCGGTCACGGGTGTGGTGCATCGGGCCGTCAACCTTGCCTGGGACCATCCGATTCCCCTTGCCGACCAACTGAGTCGGGAACTCAAGGGCATTCCGGTCACGCTGGAAAACGATGTCAACGCCGGCACCTACGGTGAATTCGTGGCCGGTGCTGCCCGCGGGATGCAGGATGTCATCGGTGTCTTCGTCGGCACCGGCATCGGCGGCGGGATTGTGTTGTCCGGAGAGTTGCGCCGGGGGCCGCGTTTCATTGCGGGCGAAGTGGGCCACACCATTCTGCAGGTGGACGGACCGCTGTGTTCCTGCGGAAGCCATGGCTGTGCCGAGGTGCTGGCCAGCCGCAGTGCCCTGGAACGGCGCATTGAGGAGCGACTGGCCGCGGGCGAGAAAAGTGCGATAACCCAACTGATCGCCAAGAAAAAGCGTAAGCGCCTCACCAGCAGCATCATTCGCCGCGCCTGGAAGCGGGGCGATCCGCTTGTGGTCGAAGAGGTTCGGGAAATGGCCCGCCACTTGGGCCTCCTGACTGCCTCCCTCGTCAATGTCATCGACCCTCAGATGGTGGTGTTCGGCGGGGGCGTGGTCGAGAAAATGGAGGACAGCCTGCTGAACCTGGTGCGCGAAAGCGCCTACGGCAACCTAATGGCCAAACCCGGCTTCAATATCGTGGCGGCGGCCCTGGGCGACGATGCCGGACCGGTGGGCGCGGCCGCCCTGGCACGCGCAAGGGCGGGCATCGATGACTGAATCGACAACCCACCTGCTGCTGGTGCGACATGGCGAGAACGACTATGTGGTCGAAGGTCGGCTGGCCGGACGGACTCCCGGCGTGCACCTGAACGCAAAGGGCCGCGGCCAGGCGCAGGCTGTGGTCGAGCGGCTGGCGGACATGCCCGTGGCAGCCATCTATTCCAGTCCGCTCGAGCGGTGCCGCGAGACCGCGGCGCCGCTGGCGCAGGCCCGCAGCCTGCCGGTGCGGACCCATCCCGGCCTGTTGGAGGTGGACTACGGCGCATGGCAGGGTGGCAAGCTCAAGGAGTTGGGCAAGACCCCCGAATGGCAGCGTGTCCAGCACCATCCCAGCCGGTTCCGCTTTCCGGGCGGCGAAACCCTGCGCGAGATGCAGAACCGCCTCGTGGACACCGTGGAGACCATTCGTGCCGACCACCCCGGCGAAGTGGTGGCGGTGTTCGGCCACAGCGATCCGATCAAGTCCGTGCTGGCGTTCTACCTGGGCACGCCCATCGACCTGTTCCAGCGGATCATGATCGACCCGACCTCCGTGTCCATTGTCGCCCTGCGTGAAGCGGGGTGCACCATCCTGCGCATCAACGACGCCGGTCCGCTGCCGGATTTGAAGCCGCCCGCCGACAAACGCGACGAGGCACAGGCACAACCGGAAGGTGGTTGTACATGATGCAGCGCCCTAACCACGATCTGAAGCCGGTGGATGCGCTCGTGGCCGGTGCCGAAGGGCCGCCGGGCCGGCGCGTCTTCTACATGCAGGGCCGCAAGGACGACCTGCTGGTAACGCTGCGGATGGAGAAGGAGCAGGTGGCGCTCCTGGCCACCAGCATCGCCAATCTCCTGCAGGACATCGAGGACCTGCCGGTACCGGATCCCGCCTCGGTGCCCATGGCGGAACTGGAACATCCGCTGGAGCCGCTGTTCTCCGTAACACAGATGGGTCTCGGCTACGAGAAGTCCGAGGAGTTGTTTGCCCTCTTCATGCAGGGTATGCGCCCTCCGGACGCAGAGGAGGAGTTCGTTGACGAGGAGGACGAGGACGACGAAGCACGCCTGATGCTGGTCCGCTTCTGGGCCGACAGTTCGCAGTTGCAGGCCTTCAGCGATCGCGCCCTGCTGGTGGTCGAGGCGGGCCGACCCGTGTGCCCGTTGTGTCATGAACCCATCGATCCCGACGGCCACCTCTGCCCGCGTTCCAACGGGCATGCCGATCCCATCGTGCTCTGACACCGAACACGGGTGGTCCGCCCATGGCCGACACGGAGGCCGTTCCAACCGCGCCGGACCTGATCCTGCCCATTCTGGAGCAGGGCGACATGGAACTCGAGGGGGTCCTGCCCTACAGTTCCAACTACAGCTTCCTGGCCACCATCACCCTGAACGGGAAGTCCCTGCGTTGCGTGTACAAGCCCCGGCAGGGCGAAAACCCCCTGGGCGACTTTCCCTACGGCACCCTTTGCCAGCGGGAAACGGCGGCGTTCGTGATCTCCGAGGCTCTGGGTTGGGGCCTAGTCCCCCCCACCTGCCTGCGTGAGGGCGAACACGGCCCGGGCAGCGTGCAGCTCTTTATTCCCCACGATCCCGATGAACACTACTTCACTTTCCGGTACCAGGCCTGCCATGCGGTGGCACTGCGGCGCCTGACCGTCTTCGACTGGGTTGTCAACAACGCGGATCGGAAGAGCGGCCACTGTCTGATTGGAGAAGGGCCGCGCGTCTGGGCCATTGATCACGGAATCTGCTTCCATAGCCTGTACAAGCTACGCACCGTGACCTGGGAGTTCGCCGGCCAGGCCATCGAACCGGAACACCTGGCGGACCTGGAGACCTGCCGCGACCGCGCGGCGGATCCGGACTCTCGCACCGGCCGGGCCCTGGAGTCGCTGTTGTCCGCGGCCGAGCGGGAAGCCTTGGTCCTGCGCATGGAACGCCTACTGGTCAATCCCCGATATCCCTGCCACCGGCGCGATCGGCGCAACTTTCCCTGGCCGCCGATCTAGACCATTCCAACTTTTTGACGATTCGAGCCAAAACTGCCTTCACCAAGATCGGCAGTCGGTTCCGTTCCTGTGCGGCCGGCGGGGCACGACACATTGGTAAGATGGCCGCCTGCAAGTCGTTGACAGACCGGTACGCGGTTTCGCCACCAAGGGGATGGAACACATGAAGGTCGTCGCGGTGGCCGGAGGCGAAGGCACGCGTCTGCAGCCCCTGACGCTGCAGCGCCCCAAGCCGCTGGTCCCCATGGTCAACCGGCCCGTGCTGGTGCACATGGTGCAGCAGCTCCGCCAGTACGGGCTCTCCGAACTGCGCGTGACCCTGCGGTACATGGCCTCCCTGATCGAGGACGTCTTCAAGGGAGAGTTGTTCGATGACCTCGACACCACCTGCATCGTCGAGGAAAAGCCCCTGGGCACGGCCGGCTCCCTCAAGACCGCGGTCGCGGATTGGGACGAGCCGTTCATGGTGGTGACGGGCGACTGCGTCACCGACTTCGACTTCCACCGGCTGTACGAGCAGCACTGCAGTTCCGATGCGGAAGTGACCATCGCTCTGCACCGCGTGGAAGGCGCCCACGAATACGGCGTCGTGCTGCAGGACGAAACGCAGCGGATCTACGACTTCGTGGAGAAGCCGCGGCCGGCGGAACAGCAGTCCGACGCGGTCAACACCGGCATCTATGTCCTGAACCCGTCGGTCCTGGACTTCGTGCCCCACAACCGCGAGTTCGACTTCTCCAGCGACCTGTTCCCGAGCATGCTCCGGCAGGGGCGCATCATCCGCGGCGTGACCCTGGACGGCTACTGGTGCGACATCGGCAACACCGAACAGTACGTGGCGGCCACCCAGGAAATCCTGGGCGGGCGCGTGGGGTTGCTGGAGAACATCGGCGAGGAGATTCGCCCGGGCATCTGGACCGGGCGCAATGTCACCATCCACAACACGGCGCAACTGACCGGTCCCGTGTTCCTGGGCGACGGGGTGCACATCAACGCCCACAGCACGGTGATTGGTCCGTCCGTAATCCGGCCCTCCACGATTGTGGACAGCCATGCCCGGGTCGAGCAGTCCGTGATCTGGCGCAACTCCTACATCGGACCGTCGAGTCATGTGCGCGGAGCCATCATCTGCCGCCAGGCCAGCATCAAGGCACATGCCCATGTGGCGGAGGATTGCGTCGTGGGCGACAGTTCGGTCCTGGAGGAGGGGGTGATCCTCATGCCCCGGGTCAAGCTGTGGCCCCACAAACGGGTGCTGCGGGGCACCACCGTCCGCAACAACGTGATTTGGGGCCGGCAGGAGCGGCAGGAGCTGTTCCGGGGCTACACCATCAGCGGCCAGGCCAACCTGGACCTGACACCGGAGGCCGCGGCGCGCATCGGGGTCGCCCTGGGTACAACCCTGGACCCCGGGACCGCCGTGGCCGTCAACCGCGACACCAACCGGGCATCGCGCATGATCAAGCGCGGCCTGGTCAGCGGCCTGGTCAGTTCCGGGGTCAATGTGCTGGACATGGGCAACGTGGCCGTGCCGGTCCTGCGCCACTTCGTGCGCCACAACGAGAACGTGCAGGCGGGCGGCAACGTCCGCGTCCATCCGGACGATCCCCATCCCCAGATGCTGATGGTGCAGCTGCTCGAAGGCGACGGGAGCAACCTGGGCAAGTCCATGGAGCGCAAGGTGCAGACCTCGTATGCCCAGGAGGCCTTCCGGCGGGCCGGCATGGGCGATCTGGGCGGCATCGAGTACGCCCGCGGGTTCGTATCCGCCTATGTGGACGACTTCCTGTCCAAGGTCAACGCCGAATTGCTGGAACGGCAGCCCTTCAAGCTGGTGGTCGACTATTCCAACGGCCGCGCCGCGGAGGTCATGTCGCGTATCCTGAACCGCCTGCACATCGAGAACGTGCCGCTCAACACCCTGGAACAGGAGGAGTCTCTGGACCGATTGCGGCTGGACCGGCAACAGACCGAAATGGGGTCCATCGTCAAGGCCGTCAATGCCCATCTGGGCGTGATCTTCGATGTGTCCGGCGAGGTCATGCACTTGGTCGACGAGCAGGGTACCAGGCTAAGTCCGATCACCTGCGACGCCCTGTTCCTGGATCTGGCCCTGCACCACCACCCACACAGCCAAGTGGTCTATCCGGACCACATGCCGCAGGCCTACGACCGGATTGTGTCCCGCTACCACTCCACCGTGCTGCGCACCAAGAGCGACATGCACAACCTGATGGCCAGCGCCGGCCAGGGCAACGTGTTGGTGGCGCTGAACGGCAGGGGCAACTTTATCTTTCCCTTCTTCCATCCGGCACCGGATCCCATGATGGCGCTCCTGAAGCTCGTGGAGTACTTGGTGGCGCGCGGGGAGCCGATCAGCCGGGTCATGAGCGGTTTGCCGGACATGCACTACCAACAGGGACAGGTGGAGATGAACTGGATGTCCCGAAGCCGGGTCATGAGCGAGTTGAACAGCCGGTTCAAGCAACAGCGTGTCGAAACCCTGGAAGGGCTGAAGGTGAAGTTGGGCGAGGACGAGTGGGTGCAAATGAAGCCCAGCCCGGTAAACGCCGCCATCGACGTCACAGTGGATACACTGTCGGCGGATCGCACCGGATTCCTCCTGGACCGCATGAAGCAGCAGATTCAGACGCTCATCCCGGAAGAAGAGCCGGTGTAGAAACCGTCCCCGAGGCGAACCCGGGATCCTTCAGAGGATTTCCGGAGCAGGCAACACGAGACAACATGGAATCCACCTCTGGTTCCGGTGCGGAACCCGCCCGTGTATCCACCGGGTTCCGGTTTTACTCGGGCAGTCTCCGGGATACGCAGGCTTTGGGACGGGCCTTGGGCAGCATCCTGCACCTGGGCGACTTGGTTGTGCTGCAAGGCGACCTGGGTGCGGGCAAGACCGCCCTGACACAAGGCGTGGCCGCGGGCCTGGGCATCCGGGAACCGGTCACGAGTCCCACCTTCATCCTGGTAGCCGAGTACTCCCTGCCCGGCGGAGGCCTGTTGCGCCACATGGACTGCTACCGCATGCACCCGAACCTGGCCGGTGCGGAGGCCGAGGACCTGGGCTGGTCGGAGTGGCTGGCGGATGCGGACAGCGTGCTGGTGGTCGAGTGGTCGGAACGGTTGGGATCGTTGCTGCCGGCGGATCGAATCGACATCCGCCTTGAGACCGTCTCCAACCGGGAACGAATGATCCGCATGGAAGCCGGCGGGGTGCGGGCCGCGGGCGTCCTGCAACAGTTGGCTGCCAGCCGGCCCGGCTAACGTTTCCAGTGTCCGGAAACCTGGCAGGTTTCCGGACCACGGTCTCTACTTCGCGCCTTGAGCGTCCTGTAGTTGTCGGAACAGTGCCGTCTGTTCCGGGGACAGATCCTGGGGAATGCGGATGCGGACGCGCGCAATCAGCCGCCCGCGGCGATTCGGTTGCTTGAGCTGCGGCATGCCCTTGCCGGCAAGCGCGATGCGGGTATGGCTTTGGGTACCGGGCCGTATGCGCATCTGAACGGGGCCCTCCAGGGTCGGCACTCTGACTTCGCCGCCGAGAACCGCCGTGTACAGGTCTACATCCACGTCGACCAGGAGGTCGTCCTCCTGACACTGGAACACGGGGTGGGGTTTGATGCCGATGCGCACGTGCAGATCGGACTCGCCACCTTCACCGGAGCCGCGCAGCCGCACCAGGGAACCGTCCCGGACGCCGCGCGGAATGTCGGCCGCAACCGTGGCGCCGCCGGAAAGGCGGACCTTGCGGGACGTGCCGGCCGCGGCCTCTTCCAGAGTCAGTTCGGCCTTGACCTCCCGCCGGGGTGGGCGGGGTGGAGCCCGGCGGGCGGCGGACGGGCCACCCATGGGCCCGGGTCCGCCCATTCCGAACAGGTGCTCGAAGAAGGTCGAAAATCCCTGGCCCCCCATCTGCTGGCCACCGAACATGCTGGCAATGTCCTCGGGGGACATGCCCCGGCGCGGGCCGCCGGCACCCCACTGCTGCCAGTTGAAGTCCTGCGGATTGCCGCCGGCATTGGTGAACCGCTCCCAGTCCTTGCCGAAGCGATCGTACTTCCGGCGCTTCTCCGGATCCGACAGGACCGTGTAGGCCTCGTTGATGGCCTTGAAGCGACTCTCCGCCTCGGGGTCCCCCTTGTTGGTGTCCGGATGGTTGGCGCGTGCCAGCTTACGAAAGGCGCGCTTGATGGTTTCCTGGTCGGCGTCGCGGCGAACGCCCAACGTTTGGTAGTAGTCCGTAACCTGCATTCCATTTCCCGGCGGTACGACACTGCCCTCCTCGTCAAGGTTGCCGGCCCCCACCGCCACACAGGTCCCGACAGGCACTGCAATCAATGAACATGACCGGGGATGACGGCGGAAAGGCCCAGCCCGCGCGGCGGAAACCGCGACATCCGGACTTTCAATCTTGCCACGCCGGGCCGGGCCGCCCTGCCGCGATTAGGCACTCCGGTACTCACCCTCAATCACATCGTCGTCGTCATCGTCGCCCCCGTCGGTCTCGGCACCGGGAGCGGCAGATGGATCCCCGCCCATGTCCGGCCCTGCCGCCGCCTGCTGCTGGGCCTGGGCGGCCAAGGCCGCACTGGCTTGGGTCAAGGCATCCTTGGCCTCGTTGATGCGAGCCAGATCCTCGCCGGCCATGGCGGTGCGCAGATCCGCCACCAGGGTTTCGATGCGGCTCTTGTCATCGGCCGGAACCGCGTCGCCCATCTCCTCAAGTGCCTTCTCGGTGCCGTAAATCAGGCTTTCGCCTTCGTTGCGGGCTTCCACCAGGTCGCGCACAGCCTTGTCGGCCGCTTCGTTGTCGCGGGCTTCCTTGACCAGGCGATCCACTTCGTCCTCCGCAAGGTTGGTGGACGCCGTGATGGTAATACTGTTCTCCTTGCCGGTGGCCTTGTCCTTGGCCGAGACGCTCAGGATGCCGTCGGCATTGATGTCGAACTTGACCACGATTTGCGGCATGCCGCGCGGTGCCGCCGGGATCCCCTCCAGGCGGAAGTTGCCCAGCAGCTTGTTCTGGTTGGCCATGGGCCGCTCGCCCTGCAGCACATTGACGTCCACCATGGTCTGGTTGTCGGCCGCCGTGGAGAAGGTCTCCTCCTTGCTGGTGGGAATGGTGGTGTTGCGTTCGATCTGCACCGTGTTGACACCGCCCAGGGTCTCGATGCCGAGGCTCAGTGGAGTCACGTCAAGCAGCAGCAGATCGTGGACCTCGCCAGCCAGGATGCCGCCCTGCAGGGCGGCGCCGACCGCCACCACCTCGTCCGGATTGACGCCCCGGTGGGGTTCCGTGTTGGTCATTTCCGTGACCAGGTTCTGGATCATCGGCATGCGCGTGGAGCCGCCCACCAGCACGACCTCGTCCAGGCCGCCGGCCGTCAGGCCCGCGTCCTTCAGGGCATTGCGGAAGGGCGTCTTGCAGCGTTCCACCAGATCGGCGGTCAGCTGTTCGAAGACCGCACGGCTGAGGGTAAGGTCCAGATGGCGGGGACCTTCGCTGTCGGCGGTGATGAAGGGCAGGTTGACCTGGGTTTCCGGCGTGGTGGACAGTTCAATCTTGGCCTTCTCGGCCGCCTCCCGCAACCGCTGCAGGGCTTGGCGATCCTTGCGCAGGTCGATCCCCGTGTCCTTGCGGAACTCGTCGGTCAGCCAGTCGACGATGCGCTCGTCCCAATCGTCGCCGCCCAAGTGGGTGTCGCCGTTGGTCGACATCACCTCAATGACCCCGTCGCCCACCTCGAGCACCGACACGTCGAAGGTGCCACCGCCCAGGTCAAAGACCAGAACCGTCTCGTCGTTCTTCTTGTCGAGGCCATAGGCCACCGCCGCGGCGGTGGGCTCGTTGATGATACGCAGCACCTCCAGCCCGGCAATCTGGCCGGCATCCTTGGTGGCCTGGCGCTGGCTGTCGTTGAAGTAGGCCGGCACCGTGATCACGGCCTGGGTCACGTCGTCGCCGAGATAGGACTCCGCATCCCGCTTCAGCTTGCTCAGGATCATGGCGCTGATTTCCTGAGGCGAGTACTGCTTGTCGTTGACCGGCACGTGGACGCGGGCGTCCTGGTTGGAGCCCGCCACGATGCTGTAGGGCACCGCCTCCGCGATCTGCTTGGTTTCGGCATCCTTCTGGTGGCGACCCATCAGGCGCTTGACGGAGTAAATCGTGCTGTCCGGATTCACCACAGCCTGGCGCTTGGCCGTGATGCCGACCAGACGCTCGCCCTTGCGCGTGAACGCCACGATGGACGGCGTGGTACGGCTGCCCTCGGCGTTGGCAATCACTGCCGGATCGCCGCCTTCAATGGCGGCCACCACGCTGTTGGTTGTACCCAGGTCGATTCCGATTACCTTTGCCATGATTGTCTCTCTGAAATGTGTGTATATATTTCCCGTACTTAAATTCAAGCCATGTTGGCTCCTGCAAGGGTGCAGTTCATGCCCCGCCGGGCGAGAATCAGTATATTAGCGAGTAGCGCTTTCGTTCGCAGGTGCTGTGTTAGAGGATGGTATGAGGGGTCTGAATCCGCTTCGTGCCTCGCACAACGCAGGGCATCCACTGTTGCGACCCAACTCGGGATCCACAACGTACTTTTTTTAATGTCCGTACCCGCACACCGCTCCGGAGGCAACTCCACCATGCTCCGCCCCACATCCACTCTCGCCGGTCTTTCGAGGCTGTGGCTGTCCCTGCTGCTAATGCCCTTGCTGTGGGTACTGCCGTTCACCGCGGTCCAGGCGGCCCAGTTCGAAGCAGGCGATCGGTACGAACTGCCGAGCGGACAAACCATTTCCGAAGATCTGTTCTGGGCGGGCAATGCCCTGGTGATTGCCGGCACGGTCGACGGCGACCTGTTTGCCGCAGGGCAAACCATCCACATCGACGGCGTGGTCACCGGACACGTCTTTGCCGCCGGTGCGTTCATCCTCCTGACAGGCGAAGTCGGAGGGGACCTGTACGCGGCCGGTGAAACGGTCATCGTTGAAGGCACCGTGGCCGAGGATCTGCGTGTCGCAGCGGGTGGCGCAAATGCGATGCCCGCCAGCCTAGTGACAATGCTCCAAAACGAAGAGTTGATGCTGGACCCGGTGGTCGAGGTCAACATAACCGGCTCCAACAAGGGAGTCGTGGTGGAGCCGCATGCCCGAATCGAGGGCGACACGCTGGCAGCCGGCGCGGACATCCTGTTGGCCGGACAGTTCGGCAGCGATGTGCACGCGGCAGGCGCCAACATCCGCTTGGCCGACAGCGCATCGGTGTCCGGGGATTTCCGCGGCGAGGCGGGAAGCAACTTCGCCGTTGGGGGCCGCATCGCCGGCGATGCGGATCTCAAATCACCGCAGTTCGAATTCGGCGATGGCCTGTCGGTGGGAGGAACCTTGACCTACGGTGCGCCGGCACCCGTTGCGCCGGCACCGGCAACGGCCCAGTTCTACGAGTGGGATCCCCAGGCCGCCCAAAATGCCGAGAGCTCCGGCGGGAATTGGGGCACCTGGATCTTCCGCACCCTGTCCGTGCTGGTGGGAACCGCGCTGCTGGTCTTCCTGAGCAACCGAATCGGACGCTCCTTCTTTGAAGAGGCCGCCACCCAAATCCGCACGCAGACGGGTATGGCCGTCGTCTGGGGCGTGGTGTCCCTTCTGGCCATGCCGTTCCTGCTGGGCCTGCTGCCCTTCCTCGGATTCGTGTTCTTCGGCGTGCCCGTGGCCATCATGATCTGGGCCTTCCTGATGCTGATCTGGTGCGTCTTCTGGGTCTTCAGCCCGCTGATCACGGGCCGCACGCTGGGCAGCCTGCTGGAAGGGGCCCTGTCCGGGGAACAGGTTGCCTGGCCAAAGATTTTGGCGGGCGTGGTGATTGTGGTCCTGGCGACCCGCCTGGTCTTCCTGCCGGGCGGAGCCGGCCTGCCCGACCTCGTGCGCGGAATCCTGAGTGCGGTTGGTGCCGTGGTAATCGTGCTCAGCTACATCCTGGCCGTGGGCGGTTGGGTGCAGACCTGGGGCCGCGACGGCCGTCAGGCGGCTTGAGGCGCGGTCCGGCGACCTACTCGCCTGCAGGCAGCCAGCCCCGGTACCTGAGAAACTCCGCCAGCAGGGGAATCGACGCGGTACGGCCCTGCAAGGCCTGCCAGGCCGCCCACAGGGCCACCGAGACGGCAATCATCCAGGTGATCGGCATGAGACAGAGGAGCATGCCGCCAGCCAGCCAGCCGATGAAAGGGAGGGTTGAACCAAACACCCCTGCGGCGATCAGCATCGCGATCCAGAGGAGTGTTACCGACACGGCCAGGGCCAGGCTCTGCACGGCGTGGTAGTGTTGGAAGCGCGTGCGCGTGCGGCTCACGAGCACAATCAGTGGGATCGCGAACGGCAGGACCAGCAGGGATCCGTAACAGATGGCTGCCACAAGGCGCTCGCTGCTGTCGGGTCCCGGTTCGAGGGTGGCCGCCTGCTCCCAGTCGTCGCTGTCGTCGGCCAGCGGATCCCAGTCATCGGCGATCCCCGGCCAGTCGACTGCATCCCGATCCATGGGCGACGGGGAGTCCGGAGGATCTTTCCCTTCGTCGGACGGATTCTTCGAAACGTCGGCTGACACACCCAATCTCCGGCACGGCACGCGATGCCCCTGCGCGCGGCAGGGGCCTTCAATCAAGGTACGCAGGGGCGGGTAGCAGGGTTGCAGTTCCCCCAACCTTATGGGTTTGGGGTAATTCGCTCTCGGGCGTCAGGCGGCTTGCGCCGCCTGTGCGGACTCGAGTCCGGGTGGAGCCGTCCCCACCGTTGTCCCGCTTCGATCCCGGAGCCGTCGCTTGACCTCTCGGAAGGGCGTGTACAGCGTGATCTCGTCGTCGTACATGCGCGCCAGGATGTTGCGGGCGGCGCGTTGGTGTCCGCGTCCAACACGACTCCGTCCAGGCCGTAAAACCGGTCCCACCGCCGTGCCCCCCTGCAGGAGTCCGGTGCGGGAGTCGATTTGCGACGTGTAGGCGGGGTTCACCAACACCAACGCAGTGCCTCTGCGTCGAGATATCAAGGTTAGGGTGTCGGCCATCACGCCCTTGACCCAGCCGCTCAGACGGCGTTGGGTGTCGCGGTGCATGACCTTGGCCGACTTCATGGATGCCGTCAGATCCTCGCCGGCGACGGTGCCGGCGCGGTCGACGACGCTGTGGGCGGCCTGGCACAGGAAGTCCCTGACCTGGGCGTTGTGTTGCTTTTGGTAGCGGTCCCACTTCCGGTTGCCGAGGTTGTGGCGGAGGATGCGGTCCGCCTTCTGCACGTTGCCGGCTTCCCGGTGTTTCTGCTCCAGGTCCCGCATCCGGTTGCGCCGTTGGCCCTTCACCTTGCGGGCATCGCTCTCCGCGGCCAGCAGGTCGCCCAGCCCCGGGCCGTGGCGTGCCCCGTCGCTGTC
>JAAXGZ010000138.1 GCA_012271135.1 Caldilineales bacterium
CAACCCCTCGATATAATCCCCTTTCTAAAGGGGATGGTGCCGCTGGCCACCACAACCCAATCCTGTACTGTCGCGTCGGTTAGGTGTTGGTAGCGAATCCCGTACAATATCAGCACAACCTCGCACGCGGTGCGGCAGGTCTGCAAGTTCGCAGACCTCTGCCTCGGACACCATTTTCCCGTTTTCGCAATTCTAAGGACACGCTCCGGTGCCCAATGCCATGAATGCACCTACCGTAACTCGCAAGTCCGTTACAGCTGTGGCCAATGAACTGGCAGTCAGCCCCGATACCGTTCGACGCTATGCCAAGGAGTTCGCTCCCTATCTCTCGAACGAGGCCAGTCCCAAGAGTGGCAGCACCCGGACCTTCGACGAACGGGACATTGCGGTCCTGAAAGCCGCCAGGGAACAGATGAGTTCCGGACTCAATCACGAATCGGTGCGGGCCAAGCTGGCCATGATGGACTTTCCCGACGAACCTGCCCAAGTGGAGGCCGAACCCGTAAGCGAAACCCAGGTCCAGCCGTCGGTCGAGTTCCAAAGCGTAACCACGGCGATGCTCACGTTGGTTGACGCGGTAGCCCAGACTCAGGCTCAACTGGCCACTCTGCCGGAAATCAACCACCGATTGGGCCAGATTACGGAAACGATGCACGCGCAGCAGGCCATGCAGGATCAAATCTCCACGATGGCGGAAGACATCAACGACCTGACGATGAAGAATGCCCAGTTGAGCGAGGAACTTCAGGCCACGCGCCGGCAGGGCCTGGCGTGGTTCATTTGGTTTCTGGTTGGCACCGTTGCAGCCTGTTCAGCCCTCGTGGGCGTCATGTTCCTGATGCGCTCAGGGCTATTGAATCTCCCAATCTGAGGGTCCGCCTACCGGGCTCGCCAACGTTTCCTTGGTTCGCCTGTCTATCAGGACATCCGCGTTCCAGCGCCAACCGAGCTAGTCGAGCGGCACCGCAGGAGCGATCCGGCGGGCATGGTAGTCCGCCGCCAAGTTGGCGAGAGAGGGCCGCACTACCAGAGAGTGTAACCACCATCGATGGTCAGATTGTGACCAGTAACGTAGCTGGACGCATCCGAGGCGAGGTACACCAATCCGCCCTGAAGATCGCGAGCCAGCCCCAGCCTGCCCATGGGTGTATTGGATTTCCAGATCTCACCGTTGAAGCCATCCATGTTCAAGGCGGTCATTGGCGTCAACGTGTGACCCGGGCTGATGCAATTGACGCGAACACCCCGGCTTCCCCATTCGGCAGCGCAGTTGCGCGTCAGCTGCACAACTCCGGCCTTGGCGGCGTTGTAGGCCACGTGCAACTGGGGTCGATTGACGATTCGGCCTGACATCGAGGCAGTGTTGATGATCGAACCGGCTCCCTGCTCGAGCATGAGCCGGCCTTCGGCCTGTGTGCATAGGAACACCCCCTTGAGGTCGACTGCAATGGTCGCATCCCAATCAGCCTCGGTCATCTCCTCAGCCTTGGCCTTCAAAGCGATTCCCGCATTGTTGACACCAATGTCGACACGTCCCCAGCGGTCCGTGACTTCAGCGACCATCGATCGAACCTGCTCCCGGGACGTGACATCCACCTCAAGGCCCAATGCCTCCACCCCTAACGCCTCAAGGCGCTCAGCCACATGCCGGGCCCTTCCACCATTCCTATCCGCCACGGCCACGTTGGACCCGGCTTCAGCCAGCGCGAAGGCGAAACTCTCACCGATGCCACTGGCACCTCCGGTCACGACAGCCACTCGACCGGTCAGGTGAAATCGATCCAGTACAGCCATAGGTTACCCCCTGCCACGGAACTTGCGTCTAGTATCCTAACCTCGGAATCACTGCCATACGGCCATCGAACAGTCCGGTGTGCGAAAACGATCTCCGTCGCAGGCCCTCCTGAACTCCGTGGGAATCCTGTATCCAACGGGCCACAGTTCGATCGCTACGGCGGCTCCGTCAATATCCAGGGGCAACGAACTGGTTTCTTCCACACCGAACGCATCAACGATCGCTGGTGGCTGGTCACGCCCGACGGACACGGCTTCTTTGGCATGGGTCTCAGTCATCCGATCACAAGCATGTCGGAGGCTGCCATCACATTTGTCTACGGCGACAGTCAGGAAGAGTGGATGCGCGACGGCATCCGCAAGATGCGCGCACTGGGTTTCAACTGCTTCTGGTCCGGCCCCTACAGCCTGGAGCGGATTCCCTCCGGCAACAATGACACCGACCTCGCGGACAGAATCTACCGCGAAGCCGAAATTCCCCACGCGATCCATGTCCCGCTGATCAAGCATCAGGTTGAGCTGAAGCCCGGCGCAAGACGTCCCGATGTCTTCCGCGCCACGTATCGGCGGTTTGTCGGAGAGGAGGTCGCCCGACGGGTCGCACCCCATCGGGACAAACCGTGGGTTCTCGGCTACTACTACGGTTATGGGTCGTTCATGCGGGAAGATCTTTGGTTGAATGAGACACAGTCCCACGAACCCGGCAGCCCCGGCCGCGAGCAACTGTTCGATGTTCTCGAGCAACGCTATCACGGCGATATCGCGCAGCTGAATACCGTCTACGGAACGAGTTTCGCCTCCTTCCCGGATCTGCGCCAGAACGGCTCGCTGACCTACCGCGTTGGATCTCGGCCGTCAAGGCCGGTGAACCGCTGCCTGAGCAAGCCGGTTCACAAGAGATCCTCGCCGATGCGGAGGCACTGCTCGGCGCAATTGTCGAACGAGTCCACAACATCGCCCACGCCGAAATCCGCAAGCATGACTCGAAGCACATGGCACTGGGAGCCTACGTCAAGCACACAGCCTTCACGAACGGCATCTGAGAGCGCATTGCACCCTACATCGATATCCTCGGCCCCCAGGATGTCAGTGACGTAAACTCCATCAAGCCCAGTGTCAAAGCACTGGGCGTGCCGGCACTGCTGGGCGATCAGGAATTCGGAAACGTGTACACGTTCGCGCTTCAGGGCCGGATGGGCACGCCCGGCGCCGTGCCGGATCACGTGGATCGCCGGGTCCTGTACGACCTGCTGGCCGGCCGCATCGCTCCCGACCCGGATTTCATTGGCGTCTCCTTCTATCCTTCGATGAAACGTCAATCGCGGAGCTTCACCGTTCCTACAATGAAACCAAGGCTGCCTACCGCCGGGTCATGGAACAGCGATTTGCCTTTCTGATGCAGGACACGGACACATAGCCATGGGAGCCAATCGACATCAGGTCTCCGGCGGTGCCGCGGTTGCGGGGACGGTCAGGACCCAGACCACCCAAGCCCAACCCGACGGCTTCTTCACCCTGGGCCGGCGCGACGACCACTGGTGGCTTGTCACATCCGACGGAAAGCCCTTCTTTTCGCTCGGCCTCAACCACATCGACCCGGCCAGCCTGCACTATCCCGAGAACAGCCACCGCTGGCGCGACAAGGACGACGGCAGCACCGAGCGCTGGCTCCGGGAGTCCGTGGCGCCCAACCGCAGGCAGTGGGCCTTCCACACCGTCGGTTGGGTGTAGGAAGTGACCGCGCTCAAGTGGCGGCACTCGCGCTCGTTCACGAATGACGAGTGGCGGGCCCTGGACAGGCCCTCTTGCCCTTTGCTGACGTTCACCGAAGCGCACCCATGGGCGCAGCACACCCCCACTTCGACTTTCTGGGTTCACAGGGGCAGGAATGGGTCGACTACGTCGCGCGCGCACTGCGCTGAGCTGAGCAAAGACCGCAATCTCATTGGATAGTTCTACAGCGACTGTCCGACGTGGGTGCACGCGCGCCCCAACAATGCCTGGCCCGGACCGATCTTCGACCCCGAACGCCTGCAGTCCGAAGCGGGCCCTAAGAGCTCACCCGGTTGGCCCGCGCCTACTACCGGACAACCCACGATGCCCTTCGGCGCCACGACCCCCACCACTTGATCCTGGGGGAGCGCGACGAAGCCAACGAAGCCGTCGCGAGGGAGGTCGTTGAAGCCGCGTGGCCGTTCGTGGACGTACGGTCGTTCCAGGACTTCCGCGAGCCGGTGGCCCATCTCGACGAAGGGCACGGGAAAACCGGACAGCCCGTGCTGCTGGCCGACGCGGCGGGGCTGAGAAACCCCGCTCGCCCCAGGGGCTTCGTCCCCAACGACGGTGAGTGGTACGCGGAGGTGTTGGCAGCGCTGTTCGACAAACCCGGCTGAGTCGGTTTTCATCCGTGCGGCGCCTACCAGCGCAACAAGGCGCGACACCGCGGCCTGCTCGACGAGCTGGAACGGCCGGATCCGGAGCACGTCGAGCTGATGCGCGCTGCCAACGAGCAGGTCGGCCGCTGGATGGACGAACGGTACTGATCGTCCGGCCTCATTTGATTGGGCGATGGGCCATGGCTTGGTCCGATCATCTATGCAAGTCCCCTATACTGACTGCATACGATGTCCTGACCTGTCATGTCGCCAATGCATTCACCGGATACGGAAAAACTGATTCTGGACGCTGCCCTGGAGGAATTCTCGGAGCAGGGCTATGCCAACGCAGGTTTCAAGGGGGTTGCGGCCCGGGCCAATCTCACGATGGCCGCCTTGTTCGCCAAGTTTCCCAGCAAGGAACGAATGTTCCTGTCGTTGATGGACCGGTTTGCCAACTCGGTGGAACGCAAGGTCCATGCCGCCATCGGTGAACATCTCGACGCCACCGTGCGCATCGCGGCGGCGACAGAAGCATGCCTGGATGGATTCGGGCAATATCGGCGAGAACTGAAAATCCTGATGGTACACACCCGGTCGCTGGGACCAGCGTTCGATCAGAAAGTCCGGGACATCCAGACCCGTTTCGCCGCAATCATTCAGGATCTGTTGGACGACGCCATTCGACAACGGCAGATTGACCCCGTGGACACGGAGGTGGTGGCCGCCGCCTGGACTGGTTCCATCTACCACTTGGTGATGCAGTGGTCGTTGACGGGATATCCTGATCAGGACCGCATGCTTGCCACGCTGATTCCATTGCTGATGCGGTCTGTGGGCCTCCCGGACCGGGCGGTTGCCAAGGCATCCACGGGCAGCTGAATCGAGCACCATCGGCCTCTTGGACACATACGCAGAACAGCGGCTCGTATCGGTCACCAAGCCCTTTTCGGGATTCTCCCCGGACATGGTCAGGGCACTTGTGCCGGATACATGGCACATCCAGTGGTTCAACCCGGTCGCACGACACGCACTGAGGGGATGGGGTGCGGCGGCTGTGTTGCGCGGTGATCCGGCCGATCGCTTCGCTGATATTCAGGCCCAGTCGGAGTTGCTGTTCGGGAATGCTGTCTGCCGGGGACCGGGCCGAGGCCCGCGCTTGGTCGGAGGCTTCTCCTTTTCCAGTGGGTATCTGTCCGACAAGGTCTGGCAATCCTTTGCACCGGGCTGCTTTGTACTTCCGCATTTCCAACATGAGGCGGTTGAGGATCGCGAGTGGCTCACGATCAACGTTCTGGTTGATTCAAGTGTGGATGCCCAGGAAGCAGTGGGCCACTGCTGCGAGATTCTCAGCTACTTGGCTCGGAACGGCGCCAACCCTCCGCAAGGCAACCCGTCCCATTGCGCCGGCGTGTCAACGGGTACGTCGCACACTGTTGAGAACCCGGTCGCCGAGACGGAATGGCGCGGTATGGTCAGCGAAGTTCTGGATCGGATCGGCACCAGCCAGATCAGCAAGGTGGCGCTGGCACGCATGCGCGAGTTGAACTTCGCCCAGCCGCCCGACACGAACCGCGCCATGGCACGCCTGGCCCATTGTTACAGCGACTGCTACCGTTTCCTGTTTCACCAAGAAGACGGTTCGGTGTTCCTGGGCGCGTCGCCGGAGTTGCTCTGCACACTGGATGGCGGTCGCCTGCACACCATGGCCTTGGCCGGCACCGCGCCGCGCCGCCAATCCGCCGAGGAGGATCGAAACGGACACCGGGAACTGCTCTCCTCGGCCAAGAACCAGCATGAACACCGCATCGTGGTCGATAACCTGCTCGCGCGCCTGCACGAGTTCAAAGCCCTTCCGGACCAGGATCTCCACACCGAAATCCTGTCACTGCACAATGTCCATCACCTGCGTACACCGGTTTCGGCCACGCCACGGGCGGCCCGGCATGTTCTCGAATGGCTTGAGCATCTTCACCCAACCGCCGCCCTGGGAGGTGACCCGACCGACCAAGCCATGTTCTTAATCGATGAGTTGGAAAGGCAGCCAAGGGGCTGGTATGCCGCCCCGTTCGGCCTGTTCGACCGCTTCGGGCATGGCACGTTTTGCGTCGGCATCCGCTCTGCTGTGATCCACAAGGCACGCGCCTGGCTGTTTGCCGGTGCCGGAATCGTCGCCGGCAGCCGACCGGAACTCGAGTGGGATGAAACCGAGTGGAAGTTCCAGCCCATGCACCAGGCCCTGACGGCCCAGTCCTGATTCCCGGCATGCGGCTATCCGATCCTCCCAGCTTTCAGTTGGCCGACGTAATCGTCCAAACCCTAGTGGAACTCGGGATCCGTCACTTTTGTATTTGTCCGGGCTCCCGGTCCACCCCTCTGGTCCTAAACATTTGGCGCGATGAATCCGCTTCCCATACCGTCCACCACGACGAACGAAGTGCGGCGTTCCAGGCATTGGGCCGGTCCTTGGCTACCGGCAAGGCGGCAGCCGTCGTCACGACTTCGGGGACGGCCGTAGCGGAACTGCTTCCGGCAACCGTGGAGGCATCCCAGAGCAATGTACCGCTGGTCTTGCTGACCGCCGACCGGCCGGCACGGCTAAGGGGAACCGGATCCAACCAAACGATTCTGCAACCCGGAATTTTCGGCCCCTATGTCAGAGCCGAACTGGATGTCCCGGCAACAGTTCCAGACCACGGCGAATGGCAACGCGAACTGTCGGATCAGGTAACCCGCCTGGTGCAATCCGCCTCCGGGCCGCGGCCCGGCCCGGTCCATCTCAACGCACAGTTCGATAAACCCTTTGAACCAACTGATTTGGTGCGCCGGGCCACCGCAACTTGCCCGATGCCAGAGTCTCCGGGATCCCATGCCCGCATTGACCTGTCGGACGAGATTCGGTCCGCCTTAACCCAATCCCGCCGGGGGGTGATAGTTGTCGGCCCCAACCGAATCGGTCCGCCCATGCTCGATGCTGTGCATGCGTTGTCGATGTCCACCGCGATGCCGGTGGTGGCCGATCCCCTGTCGGGTTGCAGGTTTCCCGCAGGCACACGTTGCAACGTCGTGTCCCATTGCGATGCCCTGTTGCAAGCAGGCCTCCTGGAGGACCTGCAGCCGGACCTGATCGTTCGGTTTGGCACCCTGCCGGTTTCCACGCGCCTAATTGCCTGGTGGTCGGACAGACTGGCCGATGGCGGAACACACATTTATGTAAATGACACGGGCGAAGTCCATGATGACACGACCGCGACAACGGAGTATGTCATAGGCGACTCTGTCGGTTTTTGCCATGAGGCCGGCAGGCTGCAGCATCCGGTTGTTTCCAGGCAGGGATGGTTAGCCCGATGGCAGGAACTGAACGCATTGGCCGAGCGGACCGTACGAACGTGCTTGGCAGCGTCTTCGCTTTGGGATCTCGGAGCGGTGAGGACCTTAATCGAGTGGTTGGAACCCAATACCATTCTGGTTGCCGGAAACAGTCTTCCAATCAGGCTTCTGGACTCGGCCGGAATCGGCCTCCACAATGGTGTGATGCTTGGCAATCGCGGAGCCAGCGGCATTGACGGGTTGTTGGCCACTGCCCTTGGCGTCGCCGGTGCGACATCCAATCAGGTAGTTCTCTTGATTGGAGACGTATCAATGCTGCACGACATGGGCAGTCTGGCGGAGGTCCGGCGTCAGAATATCGCGAACCTCTGTATCGTGGTCCTAAACAACGATGGCGGACGCATCTTCGAACGGTTGCCAGTCACGGATCTCGCCGACGTAGCCGAACAGCTGTTCGTAGCGCCACACGGACTCGATTTCGCCGGATTGGCCTCGGCTTTCGGTCTGGACCATCGTCTGGTGTCAGAATTGAGCGGTCTGGATGGGGCCCTGTCCGATGGCATGGGCGGGCCACCTGCCTCGATCCTGGAAATTCGGACCTCGGCCGCGGACGATCTTGCCCAGGAAAGGCACTACATCGATCTACTTGGACATGCAGGAGCCAGTTGAACCATGGTGACACCAGCCGCCGCATGGGAGACAGTGAAAACATACACCGACATCACGTACGGCATGGCGGACGGCATGGCGCGCATCGCCTTTGACCGGCCAGAAATCCGCAACGCCTTCCGTCCTGAAACCATTGAACAGATGATTGATGCCTTCAGGGATGCGTGGGCGGATGCCGACATTGGGGTGGTCCTGCTTACCGGCAACGGACCTTCACCCAAGGACGGCGTCCACGCGTTTTGTGCGGGAGGGGACCAAAAAGTCCGTAGCTTCGCCGGCTATGCCGACGAAGAGGGCAAGGCACACCTGAATGTGCTGGAACTGCAGCGAATCATCAGGGTTATGCCCAAACCCGTCATTGCCCTAGTGAACGGCTTTGCCATCGGTGGAGGCCATGTCCTGCATGTTATCTGCGATCTGTCCATCAGCGCCGACAACGCCGTGTTTGGCCAGACGGGGCCCATTGTAGGCAGTTTCGACGCCGGCTTCGGATCCAGCTACCTGGCAAGGATTGTCGGCCAGAAGAAGGCCCGTGAAATCTGGTTCTTATGCCGGCAGTACGGAGCTGCCGAAGCTTTGGACATGGGCTTGGTCAACGCGGTGGTACCGCTGACGGATCTGGAACGGGAAGGTGTCCAGTGGGCTCAACAAATCCTGCGTCACAGCCCCTTGGCCATCCGTTTTCTGAAAGCAGGCCTTAACGCCGACTGCGACGGCCAAACAGGCCTGCAGAGTCTAGCCGGTGACGCCACCATGCTGTTCTACATGACGGAGGAAGGCAACGAAGGCCGCAACGCGTTCGTGGAAAAGCGCCCGCCGAACTTCCGTCAGTACCCTTGGCGCCCATGAGACATGTCCCTTCACCTCCGGATTGGCTCGCCGCGCAGTCTGCCGCCAACCCCTCCAATCCATTTCTGTACCTGGAACATGAACAACTGACCTTCGGCGATGTCGAGGCCATGGTGGGCCACGCCTGCCTGTTCCTCCAGGCAGCGGTTTCGACCATGAAGGGGCACAACGCGGCGATTTGGAACACCGATCCCAAGTGGACGGTGATTCTGCTGTTGGCCTGTGCACGCCTGGGGTGGCCTGCCACGATCCTCGCTCCTGCTCTGCCGCCTGCAGTTCTGGCGCGGCACATTGTCCAGGTGCCGCTGACATTGTTGTTGTTCGGAGCCGGCAAGGGACCCAATGAAGCACATTCGCGAACGTTCGACGGAGCAGTCGAGCATGTGGCAGTCGAGATTCCCGTGGTGGGCTTCAATTCCTCGGCACCCGTCCGGAGCCAACCCAACGCACACATGGTCGGCGACCCGGACTTGGAGTGGACTCAAGGCTGGGTCTTCACATCGGGCACCACTGGAACACCCAAGGCCATCAATGTCACGTTTGGAAACCTGCTGTGGAGTACCGCAGCCTCCAGCTACCGACTTGGATACCGGATTTCCGACTGCTGGCTCCACTGCATACCCTTGCACCATATCGGCGGACTGGCCTTGTTGTTCCGGAGCCTGATCTTCGGGTTCAGCCTGTGCATGCGCAGCCGATTCGATCAACACGAAGCCAGGGAGCTCATGGAACGGGGCGCGGTGACTCATGCTGCGTTGGTTCCGACCATGCTGGTGCGCCTGCTAGATGCAAACCTGGACTTGACCGCTCCCGGCCAACGATTTCGCACAGTCTTGGCGGGAGGTGCCAAAGTAGCCGAGTCCCTCCGCTCGGAGTGCAGGGAATGCGGCTTGGACGTTGTTGCCAGCTACGGCATGACGGAGAGTTGTTCCCACATTGCGGCGGAACGACCTGGCCGCGCAAGCAGGGCGGGAGAGGGCCCCGCCCTGCGACACGCCGGAATCCAAATCAGGAACGTCGACGGCGAGCGGCTGCCGGCCGGACACCAAGGCGCAATCTGGATCAGGGGTCCTCAGTTGTCATTGTCGTGCGAGCTGGACGGCCAAGGATGGTTCCAAACCGGCGATTGGGGTCTGCTGGATGACAACGGCTCCGTGCATGTGCTGGATCGTCAGGACGGGGTGTTTATCAGCGGAGGCGAAAACGTCTCGTCGCGTCATGTGGAGGAAAGCTTGATGGAGCTTCCGGAGATCGAAGTCGCTTGGGTCACCGGAGTACCCGACCGGGAATGGGGCCATCGCGTGGTGGCGGTGATGCAGCCTTCCGCCAATCGGTTACCCAACGAACACGCTCTACGACACAGGCTGCGAACCGGGTTGGCTGTCCACGAAGTTCCCAAGCAATTCGTCTGGGTAAAATCGTTGCCAAGAACGGAGTTGGGCAAAGTGGACACAGCAGCCGCACGGAAACTCGTAGAGGACCTCCAGCAGTGATTTGGCATCCACTGCCCACTTGCGTAGCTGCATCCGGCATCCCCTACCACGGAGCCACTGCAGGGAACGGCCCCTCAATACTGCTCCTGCACGGCTTTACCGGCACCGTTCAAAGTCTTGATCCGATCTCCTGCGTTCTATCGAGCCGATTTTCCCTATTGGGAATCGACCTTCCTGGTCACGGCCGCACGCGCTCCATTCCCGATCCCAACCTGAAATTCGACCAAGTGCTTGCCGACCTGCACGAAGTGATGCACCGGTGGCATCCGTACCCGATGCATGTGGCCGGATACTCCATGGGCGGGCGGATAGGCCTTGGTTTAGCCTGTCGGTTTCCCGATGCGGTGAAATCGCTGTCGCTCCTTAGTGCATCCCCTGGTATCTCCGAAGTTACAGGTCGTCAGACACGTTTGGCTCTCGATCGGGACCTGGCCAAATTCCTGGCCGAAACCCCTGACGGTGTCTTCGATCGGTACTGGGAATCGTTGCCGCTGTTTGGCGGGGTCCGAGCACCCGCTGACCTGGGCCGCCGTGTCAGTTCCAAGAACATCAGGCAAGGTTGGTCTGCCTCACTGCACTTGCTCGGCACAGGGGTCCAGCCCTCGTTCTGGAATGACCTGTCGCGCCTGGACCGACCGGTACAGCTGATCACGGGGGAAAGGGACATCAAGTTCCGAAACATCGCAGACGCAATGAATGTGCGGCTTCCCAAGTGTCAAACCCACACGGTGCCGCATGCCGGCCATAGGGTCCATCTGGAAAACCCACGCGCGACAGCCAGTCTGATTGCCGACTGGGTCATGGGCCATTACGATACCCATGGTCCATGAGGCGAAGGCCTGATCGCTACGCGCAGGCTGTGGACGATTGAATTCTTACTGCATGCTACCTAGTGCTAGTTGAATGGCATGACCCATTTTGCAGAAGGCTGAGTGCAAAGTCTCGTAGTCCGGTCCAAGCGGCTTCCTGAACATTGTTGTTTGGCGATTGCACGTTGGCAGGCATTTGGATTTCGCATTCGCAACAGTGCTCCCAGACCTGAGCAGACCGCGAGAGGTGCGGCACACAATGCGACTTGGCCGACCCACTGCCATCGCCTTCATGTCAAGGGCAGTCCTGTCGCTATACTGATTCAACTCGGTTGGCAGTACACACCAAGAAACCACAGCTTATGAGCATTTGGACCGTCGAGATGGACATTGGCCGGCTCCATAGGGGATTTCCGGGAACCGTACTGGAACACTTGGACATCACGATCGACGCCGTCGGGGACGACTTTTTGACAGCCAGCATGCCGGTGGACCACCGCACAATTCAGCGTATGGGAATCCTGCATGGAGGTGCTTCGGTGGTATTGGCCGAGTCGGTGGGCAGCATTGCCTCCAACTGCTGCATCGACCAAGCCACGTTGGCGGCCGTCGGACTTCAAATCAACGCCAACCACATACGCCCCGTGCGTTCGGGACGGGTCTCCGGCACAGCCAGACCCTTGCACTTGGGCTTCCGCACCCATGTATGGCGAATTGCCTTGCAGGACGAAAATGGCCGGAGGACCTGTGAGTGCACACTCACGACGTCGGTAATCACGCGTAAGTCGCTGGGCCTGTAACAGACACCCGCCCGTGGCTTGAGAATGGTGTCACCACATGCAACCGGGCAACACCGGCTTTCTCGGGGTCGCAGCCGCCGTTCTCGGCATTCTGGTTGCTTCGGTCCTCCTGGGATGCCAGGACCGCGAGCCGTTCCAATCGGACGAGGACCCTGGCTCGTGGAATTCCGGCGCTGAGTCGATCGGGTCATTTCTTCAGGAACAACTGGCCTCGTCCCGCCCTGCCGACACCCCCAGTACTCAACCACTGGACCTGACAACGACTCCACGTCAATCTCCGGCGAAATTGGTGCAATGGAAGGACCTGATTGCAGGACCGGAGGCACGTCTCGTCGTTGAGGAGGCCTTGGCAACCGGATCTCGAGTTGTTTTCACCGACCCCAGGGCCGCGATCGCGGTAGCCGATGGGTTGAAGTCGCAGTTGGAACCCAACGGCTGGCGGCTGCTGGAAGTCCTGGAAGGCCCGGCTGCCATCGAAGGCGATCCTCCATCGTCGTATTTCTTCTGGTTTTGGCGACCTAACCTGTCATTCCAGCCTCAACACCTGTACGAGGCCGGATGCGCTCACATCCAAACGATCCCGCAACAGGCCGGTACGTCGGTGCATCTTGGTTCGGGCTGCCATCTGGCCCGCATGGCGGCCGTAGTGCAAGGCAGCCGGCCGAAGCCGCCGGCCGCTCAAGATACCCAAGCCGTACAGGACGGCGACCTGGTGATTTCGGTTGGTCCGGAATGGTCTGTTGCCACTCCCTTTGCTTCCGACGAGGATTGCTCGACCGAGGTGGGATTCCTGTGTCTGGCGCGGCAGGATCTCGTCCACGAACAAGACGGTTCGGGAGTGTCGCTGTTGCTGCTTGAGCACCAACCTGCATCTGGTGTCTTGGATTTGAGTGTTCGTTCCACTGTGGCGGTTTCACGCCGCCTCCATCCCCAAGGGATTCCGTTGGTGGCCCGCGAAGTGGAGACGGTCAACGGCGAGCCCGGATACCATGTATATCTGGTGCATCCCGAACAGGCCGACGGCACGGAGGCGTTGGTGTCCGACCTTCACTTTGTGTCGGAACGGCGACACTTGGTGTTTAGCGGCACCTTATCGGGAGATTTCGGGTCCCTGGCCACCCATGGCACGATGTTGACCGAAACAGTGCTGGCGGTTGAACCCGTGCCTGTAGAGCGCGAATGAGCAACCAGTTTGGCAGTTGCACATGCCCGGCACATGGCGGGCAGGGCCGGCCATGTGCCGGGACTAGGCATATACGCTACCGGGAATCACGAACGTACAGCACCTGCGGAGGTTTCAGTGTCGCAGCAACTTTCCGAGACGCGGATCGACTCCCATCAACACTACTGGCACTTCGACCCGGCCCAGTACACCTGGATCGGGGAAAGACAGGTGCTACAGCGCGACTGGCTTCCGGCCGATCTTGAACCTCTCAACCGTGCCTCGGACATTTCGGGTACCGTGGCCGTGCAAGCCCGTCAACAACCAACAGAGAACGACTATCTGCTGTCGCTGGCAAAGCGCCACAAACACATTGTGGGTGTCGTTGGCTGGCTTGACCTGACGAGTACCGATACCACCCTTGACTTGGCCAAGTATGCTGAGTACTCCCTGTTCAAGGGAGTCCGACACAACCCGACCAATGAAGGCGCTGTCGAAACCTCGGTACCGTTTGCAGACAACATGATGGCAATGGCGAATTTGGGCCTTTCGTGCGATTTGCTTACCAAACCGGCGAGTTGGCCAACCGTGCTGGGTCTCGCAAGTCGATTTCCCAACAACACCTTTGTTCTGGACCACATTGGCAATCCCGGGATCGGGCCGGACTACTGGAAGCAGTGGAAGTCGCTTGTCGCCGAACTGGGCCGGGCCGACAACGTCTTCTGCAAGTTTTCCGGACTGGTGAACCAGGGACCTGAACGCCATGTAACCAATGCCGATGTCCGGCCCTGGTTCGATCATCTGCTCCAACACTGTGGCTGCCAACGGGTCATGTTTGGGACCGACTGGCCAGTATGCACCGTAATGCAAAGCCACAGGGCTGTGGTCGAGCTCGCCGCGGGTTGCATCAACTCCCTGACACCGGACGAACAGACTTGGGTGTGGGGCCGTTCCGCGTCGGCAAGCTACCGGCTGCCGCCGCCTTGAACCGCCATGACACTACGCTGGAAGCTGGCAGTCGGCCTCATGACACTGGCCATCACCATTGCCGGGAGCTTGCAGGAAACCGGAACACCGGACACTGTCAGAATCCAGTCGTGGAAGGGGCAGGACTTCGGTTTGGGGACGGAACAGGAATCCTCAGAGGAGGTGATCGGAGGCTCCCCTGCCGCACCCGGCGCCTTCCCATGGATGGCGGCCCTGGTGCTGTCCAGCCACAGCAGCCCCCAGACCGGGTTGCGTTGCGGCGGCACGCTAATCGACCCGGAGTGGGTCCTGACAGCAGCGCATTGCCTGACCAATCCGGACGGATCATTCATGCTGCCGTCGGACCTGCGCGTCGTCGTCGGCATTGCAGACTTGTCGGCCGACCAAGGCACCCAATCCGACGTAGTGGAAGTGTTGGGGCACGAGCACTACGATGATCGGACCGGAGACTTCGATATCGGATTGGTCCGACTGGTGCAACCAATCCTGGACGTCGAGCCAGTCTCGCTGCCGTCGGCCGACAGGCAAGACCTGCTTTCATCCAATGCCGAAGCCGTTGTTGCCGGATGGGGCACCACTTCATGGATCAACAGCCAGACGGGAACCGCGCCGGCGCAGCTGCATGCCGCCACACTCTCCCTGGCCGACTCCCAAGTGTGCCAACAGGCGTTTCGTCAAAGGACCGGAAAGGACATTCACATCACGGTCAACATGCTGTGTGCGGGCAATCTGTTCACGTCCAACGACGCCTGCCAGGGGGACAGCGGTGGACCACTGCTGACAGTGGACGGCACCACCGGAACGGCTGTTCAGGTGGGCATCGTCAGCTGGGGACTCGGGTGCGCGGTGCCGGGACTGTTCGGGGTATACACCAACGTCATGCAATTGTCGGAATGGTTTGAGTCCCGTACAGGTACCAGGCCGACTGTGAACCCTGGCTCGGACATTGAGTGGCGAAGGACCTTTCTGCCTGTGGTGCCGACGGACGCCAACCCCGATCCGTCTTGAACGAAGCGACCCCTCTCTTGGAGGGGTCGAACGACACCAGTGCCATTTCGTTCCGGAGGGCGGCCAATGGGACTTGAACCCACAACCACGTGAACCACAATCACGTGCTCTGCCTATTGAGCTATGACCGCCGCGGTCAAATTACATCCAGGTTGCACATGCCAACAGGGGGACAAGGATTCGAACCTTGATTGTCGGTTCCAAAGACCGAAGTCCTGCCGTTAGACGATCCCCCTCCGGGACCCAGTGCCGAAGCCCAGACTTGAACTGGGAACCCCAGCATTTTCAGTGCTGTGCTCTACCAATTGAGCTACCTCGGCAGACAGAGCGGGTGATGAGATTCGAACTCACGACCTTCTCCTTGGCAAGGAGACGTTCTACCACTGAACTACACCCGCGCAACCGCAAAACTGAGGTGGACCCGGTCGGATTCGAACCGACGATCTTCTCCTTGCAAAAGAGACGCCTTCCCACTAGGCCACGGGCCCCAGCCCCGCCCACCGTCAACTCTGGTGCCGACGAGAGGACTCGAACCTCCACGCCCTTGCGGGCAATAGATCCTAAGTCTACCGCGTCTACCGGTTCCGCCACGTCGGCCGGTCGGATGCTTCCGCATTCCACATCCGATCCCAAGCATGTGCGCCAGGCACAGACTGGGTACCCCCGATTCTGTACGACGCGTACGCGCCGTCGCCGTCATCTATCTCAGACTACACTCGGCCTGGCGGAAATTTGCCCCGAAAACCCCAACGGGCCACAGGGTTTCCGCTGCGGTGAGATTGCCAACCCGAAGGCCCGCAACCCGCTCACCTTGCTCCCGGTTGCACGCTCGCCCAGCCATGGACATCTCTGTACATGCTGGTGGGCTCTTACCCCACCCTTTCACCCCTTACCCTGCGGCCAGCCGCGGGCGGGAATGCTCTCTGTTGCGGTTGTAGTCGCGGTCCGGTTGCCCAAGCCGCGCCCCCACTTGCTGTTTCGTGAGGCAACCTTCCGGCCCTGCGGACCGGAGGAAGTCGGGAAGTTCCTCTGCCGACCCAGGGCCGACAGCGACGGCGTTCAGCCTGTCCTGAACCTGGATTTGTAATCTGCTGCCCGAACACCTGACGGACCTCGGACACGAAGGGCCATTCTAGCCACCAGGACACACCAAGTCAACACTGGATCAGCAAAATCGCGCCGGCAATTGGGTGCTGGATTGTGTTGACGTCCAACGGATGCATGATACGGGCGGCGGGCGGCGAATCATCGGCAGCGGATGTTGCCCCGGTTGCAATACCGTTTGCCGGCCAGCGAGGAGACCCGTTTGGCTCGGCCTGCTGGGCCACATTCGAACGCGGGGATGGACCAGAGCCGGGATTATTTGTCCGACACCACAATGCCCGACAGCAGAAAGCGCTGCCCGATGAAGAACAGTACCACGGGTGGCAATGCTGCACCGATCGAGACTGCCATGATCAGGTGCCAGGGACTGGAGCCGTAACTGGAGCGGAACCTGGCCAAACCCAACGGGATGGTGTATTTGCCGTTGTCGTGCAGGAAGATCAGAGGCTGCAGGAGCTCCTGCCACGAGTTCTGGAAAATCAGGATGGACGAAGCGGCAATCACCGGCAGGGACAACGGCAGCATCATGCGCCAGTAAATTCCAAAGTAGCTGCAGCCATCCAGGCGAGCCGCCTCGGTCAGTTCGTCCGGAATCGAACGGAAAAACTGCCGGAACAGGAAGATGAAGAAGGCACCGCCGTCGAAGTGGGGAATGATCAGCGGCAGGTAGGTGTCGATCCAGCCCAGTCTCTGGAAGATGATGTACTGCGGAATCATCGTCACCGTGTAGGGCAGCATCAGCGTTGACAGGACCAGGATGAAGAGCAAGTTCTTGCCCGGAGCCTGCATGCGGGCAAAGGCGTAGCCCGCCATGGATGCCGCCAGCACCTGCCCCATCACCCGGATTACCGCGATCTGGGTCGAGTTCATGAAATAGCGGCCGAACGGCAGGAAGGCGAAACCTTCGTAGAAGTTGGAGAAGACCCAGGGATCGGGCCACAAGTCGGGAGGCCACCGCATGATTTGTTCCAGGCGCGAGAACGCGGCCGAGAACATCCACACCGTGGGCATCAACACCCAGAGGATGCCCGGCAGCAGCAGCAGCAGGGCAATCGCCTTGTACAGGCGTTCCCGACTGCGCCGGCCCATCCGGCGCGGTCCGGTGGCGGTGGTCGCGGCAGCCACACTACACTCCGCCGGAATAGTGGACCCAGCGCCCGGAAGTGCGCAGGGCCAGCACGGTCAACAGAAGAATCAGGACAAACAGAATCCAGGCCTGAGCGGAGGCCAGCCCGAGCTTGAGGTAGCTGAACGCGTTGTCGTACACGTACAGGTTGTAGAAGTAGGAGGCGTAGTTCGGACCGCCCTGGGTCAATACGTAAATCCGGGTGAACACCTGAAGCGACAGGATCATCGCGATCATCAGGTTGTAGAGGATCACCGGTGAGATCATGGGTACGGTGACGTGCCAAAACCTGTGCAGGATATTGGCCCCGTCCAGTTCGGCAGCCTCGTAGAACTCGCCGGGGACATTCTGCAGCGCGGCCAGAAAAATGATGACACCGCCGCCCAGTGCCCACAGGCCTGAAATGATGACAGCCGACATGACCCAGCGTTCACTGCCCAGCCAGTTCGGTCCCCTAATCTCGAACGCCTTGTAGAGAAAGAAGTTGATCAACCCGAAATCGGCGTTGAACAGCCAAATCCAGACCAGGCCCGTGACCACTGTGGGCAGGATGGACGGCAGATAGTAGATGGTCCTGATCGTGCGCATGGAAGGCACGCGCAGGTTCAGGAGCATGGCCAGCAACAGAGAGGACACCAGCTGCAGCGGCACGAAGACCACCGTATAGGTCAACGTCACCCGAAGCGACTTCCAGAAAACCTGGTCGTTGTACAGGAACCTGAAGTTCTTGAGTCCGACGAAGTCGGGTGGACTGATGGCGTTGTACTTGGTGAAACCGAGGAACAGGGACGCGACGATGGGAATGGCGGTAAAGGCCAAAAAACCCAAAATCCAGGGCGCAAGGAAGAGATAGAAGTTGATGGCTTCGCGCCAACGGAGGGAAAGGCGTGGCCTTTCCGCTCCGCCGGCGCCAACCGCCGCCATGCCGGACATGTGCGGACAATCGACCTGTGGTCGGCCTGATTAGGACTTGGACTCGATCACGCTCTCGAACTGGGCCTGTACTTGCGCCAGACCGTCGGCCACGGACACCTCAGCGTTCCAAATGGGCCCCATGGTCTGGTTGAACGTCCGATTCCATTCGGGATAGGAGTCCAAGGTCTTGCCCGGAGTCACGTAACCGTAGTTGAACGCATCCAGCAGTGCCGTCTCGGCTTCTTCGCGGCTCAGCGCGAAGTTGGGAATGTTCATCAGGCTATCGAAGTAGATCGGATAGTTCTCCTTGTGCGCTGGGAAGAAGCCGGTAATCTTGGCGTAGAGTTCAGCTCCCTTCTCCACGGCAAGGTACTGGAGGAACCGGAAACCGGCATCCTGTTCCTTGGCACCCTTGCCCAGCATCCAGGAATCGTTGAAAAGCGGAGAGGTATTCACTCCGGCCGGACCGTACGGGAAGGCGCCCACGCCCCAGCGCCAGGACGGTTCAACAGCGGCGAAATTGGTCACCGACCAGGCACCATTGATGGCCATGCCGATGCGTCCGCTCATCATGGGCCAGCCCACCAACTGCTGAATGGCGTCGGTGTCCGACGGCCGCGGCGAAACCGGACTGCTGCCATAGATGGCGTCGTAGACCCAGCCAATAAAGTTGTTCATCGTTTCGGAGTCGTAGAAGGACTCGGTGACAATGCCCGTCTTGTAGGCCTCGGTGTGTTCGGGGCCTCCCACGTCGTTGAAGGGATCTGCGCCCCATAGCCATTCGAACACGCCCAACTGACCGTTGCCGAAGATCATGCCGTACTGGGCCTTGGTCGGGTCGTCCATGTCCTGGGCCGCCGCGTTGGCGGATTCCAGCATCGCATCGGTGGTCCACGAAGTGTCGGCCCAATCAATGGGTGGGATCGTGGCGCCGGCCTCTTCCAAGGCATCCAGGTTGTAATAGACGATCGTGGGCAGGTGAGCCAACGGAAGTGCCCAAAGCTTGCCGTTACGGGTTACCGCATCCAGGGCGGCCTGTTCGATAACCGACAGGTCTACGTTGTTCTCGGACACCAATTCGTCCAGCGCCACGATGGCGTCGTTGGCATAGAACGTGGGGAATCCCGCCGCATAGTTGGCGGAGATCTCCGGTGGATCACCGGCCGCGTACTGGGCCAGAAGCTTCGCGTTGTAGTCACCCCAGGGCACACCGATGGTCTCGATCGTGATGTTCGGTTCGACCGTGGCGAAGTCGGCGATTGCTTCGTCCGTCCACTCCTGGATCTTGACTCCGATGTCGGAGCGAATCAGATAGGTGATTTCCGTCATCGCGGCGTCGCCACCAGTTCCGGCAGGCATGTCGACACTGGGTTCCGCCGGAACACAAGCGGCCAATGCCAGACCGGTGGCTGCAACTGCGCTTGACTTCAGGAATCGTCGACGCGTAAGGACCATGTTCGGCTCCTTGATGACTGAATTGAATTGGGTTAGGCGGCTCTCGGCTCAGCCGGGGCCGGCTCATTATGCCTTAGAGCGGTGCGGTCAGAAGGACAGATGAAGCCAAAAACAGGGCCCGGGCGGGCCCTTCTTCCAGCACACACCGTGTCCCAGCGACATGAACTGGCCGTACGCACGGAGGTGGTCAACCGCAGCCCACCGCGGTTCAAAGGTGGCGGAGGTCAATCGCGGAAACTTTGGAACCGGCCGGCAACGGCTGGGAACCGGGCGCAACCGTCACCAACGCGTCGGCGTCCAGCATACTGAGCAGGCGACTGCTCCGCTGTGATCCGGTAGATGCCGCGCGATAGCCGCCCCGGCCATCGTGCAGGCCATCGTCCCATTCCAGGGCAACCCGATGGAATTCCGGACGCGTTGCGTCTGGAATCAGTTCGCTGCCCAGCACAACCTGAATGTGCGGCAGGGATGGTGGCTGGTGTCCCAGCATGTGGCGCAGGGCTGGTACACAGAATAAAAGGAACGTGACCATGGCACTGGCCGGATTGCCGGGTAGGGAGCAGACCACGCACCGCCGATTGCCCGATGTCGCCTGCCACGAGGAAAACGTGAACGGCTTGCCCGGCTTCATCAACACCCGTTCGCAATGGATTTCAGCACCGCAGTCCACCAAGACCTTGGGCAGCAGGTCGGCTTCACCCATTGATATGCCACCGGACGTGATGATCAAGTCGCTTTGTCTGAGGCTGCCGCGAACTTCCTGCCCAAGCTGCGATTCGGTGTCTTCGGCGATCGCAGTCCGGGGCCACACATCGCACCCCATGCGTTGCGCCATCGCGGACAACATGACGTGGTTGCTGTCCGGAATCTGTCCGGGCCCCAGGGGCTCTCCCGGCGGTTGCAATTCATCACCGGTGGACAGGACGGAGACCCGCGGCCTCCTGGTCACTGCCACGGTTCCTGCCCCGGCTGTGGCTGCCAGTCCGAGTTCGGCCGGTCCCAATACGCTGCCGGCCCGTACCACCAGTGTGCCTGGAGCCATGTCGGAACCCGCTTGCCGCACGTCGTGGCCCGGTTGCACCCCAACCTTGATCCGTACCCGGTCACCACTCGGCTCCGTATCTTCGATCCGAACCACCGCATCCGCACCTTCAGGCATGGGAGCGCCGGTCGTGATGTAGGAGACTTGGCCCGGTTCCTGTACATAGCCGGCCGGATGACCAGCCATGACCTGTCCTGCCACCGGGTACTCGCCGGGACCGTCGGCGGCAACCACGGCATAGCCGTCCATAATCGATGCCGGAAACGGAGGAAACCCGGCGGGGGCCAGCACATCCTCTGCAGCAACCCTGTACGCAGCTTCCCGCAGGGCCACCACCTCCGAATCAAGACACTCTGTTTTCGACAGGACAATGTCCAGCACTTGGCGCACCGACATCATGTCGGAAGCAGGGCGTGCGACAAAAACGTGGGGTGGGTTCATGTCTTGGGATGTACGGCTCAATAGCGTCTCGCGCTTTGGCTCTAGCGTGCGCCAACCCACGCGGGTGGGAATGGCCGCCCGCGGCACAACACAGCCTGGCATTCCTACGCCCGGGCAGATGACACGGGGATCAGTATCGAACCGTGGGCAGTCCGTGCTTCTCGCACCAAGCGTCGATCGGATTGTCACCGCCCCGGAAATCGAACGTCTCGCGCTCGACGAACTGCTCGCCGCACAGGAACCTTTGCATCGGGGTCATCTGCGCCAGAAGTTCGTCGGACTGGACCCGGTAGTCCATCGGCTTGATCCAACGGTACCCGTAGCCCATCATCAGGGCCTTGCGCGTGCGCGCCACCTGGTTGGCGGCACCGGCATGGTAGGTCCGGTTCTCGAAGATCAGACAGTCGCCCGGATGCAACGACGGCTCGACGGCTCCCGCAGGATCCACCCTGCCCTCCGGGATCTCGATGGCCTGTGTCAGCCGATTGCTGCCCGGCACCACCATCGTCACTCCTGAATTCGCCATGCTCAGGTCCGTCAGGTAGTAGGCACACTTCACCAACAGGCGCTGAATGCGGGCATGTCCCATGTCGTTCTGGGCCTGATAGTAGTCCCGGTGCCAACCCGGTTCGCGGAAAGTGTCGGGGGTGCCCTCCGGATCGCCTCCCTTGTAAATCAAGTGGGATGTGACCAGATGAATGTCGGAGCCGAGCAACTGGACCACAGTGGGCAGAACCACAGGATGATCGATCAGGTCGCGGAACGCCTGGTGCTTGGCCACCGAGTTGCGGAAACTGTCGTAGCGGCCGCTGGCTCCGGTCTGCCGCGAAACCTGGTCATCCGAGGCGATCAAGGAATCCCCGACCTCGATCAGTGACTCGATCTGATCACTGTCCAGCGCATTGCGAATGATCAGATAGCCGTTGCGATCAAAGAAATCCAGGTCCTCTTGGGGAACAATGTGGGCTTCCAACATGGTTCGGTGCTCCTTGCCGGATTTGCATTGTAATTTATGTCAACCCTTCATACCGGAGAAGGTCACGCCTTCAATCATGTACTTCTGGCCGAACGCAAACACCAGCAGCATCGGGATGATCATGTAGACGGAGATGACCATCATCTTGTGCAATGAGGTGATTTCGCCCTCGAATCCCTTTTGGGCATTCAGGCCCAGGGCCAGCGTCCACAGTTCCTTCTTGGGACCGAGGTAGATCAGAGGCGACAGGAAGTCGTTCCAGGCGAACTGAATAGAGAAAATGCCCACGGCCGCCAGCACCGGCTTGGAATTGGGAATGATGATCCGGGCCCAGATCCCCAGTTCCGTGCAACCGTCCATGCGCGCGGCATCGCTGAGTTCGAGCGGGATGCCCCTGAAAAACTGCCGCATCAGGAAGATGTAAAAGGCGTTGTGTCCCAGGAGCCGGGGAATGATCAGGGGCCAGAAAGTGCCCACCAGGCCCATCCGGTCGAAAATGACGAACAGCGGAATGATTTGCACTACGTGCGGCAGCATCATCGTACTCAGGAGGACATAGAACAGGACTTCCCGCGCCGGGAAGGCGATGCGGGCGAAGGCGTATCCGGCCAAGGCGCAGATCACGACGCCGCCAATCACGGACGTCACCACCATGTACATCGTGTTCTGGGTGTACAGGATCAGCGGCGATTCCTCGAAGATAGTAATGTAGTTGGACCACTGGACCGGGTCCGGAATCAGCTTGACTTCCCGCAACGTGACCGTTGCCGCAGTCTTAAGAGAGGTGGAGAAGGTCCACGCCAACGGGAACAGCATCACCACTGAGCTGACGAGCAGCAACGGGTAGACGAAGGTCCACTTGGCGATGCGTGCATAAAGTCCCTCGACCATGCTCGATTGCTCCGTTGAGGCCTACGTGTCCCCGTAGTAGACCCAGCGATCCGAGGTCCTAACCATGATCACGGTGAAGAACAGGATGATCAGAAACAACACTACCGACAGGGCCGCCGCGTAGCCCAGCCTGAAGTAGCTGAAGGCATTGTTGTAAATGTGCAGGACATAGAAGAGTCCTGCATTTAGTGGTCCGCCGCCGGGGCCCAGCAGCACGTATGCGGACGCAAACACCTGGAAGCCGCCAATGATACCGATGATCAGGTTGAAAAAGATAACCGGTGACACCATGGGAATCGTGATGCGGAACAACTGGTGCCAGTAGCTGCCGCCGTCCATCTCGGCCGCTTCGTACAGTTCGGACGGAATGCCTTGCAGGCCGGCCAGGAAAATCACCATCTGGGCACCGAAGCCCCAGGTGCTCATGATGATCATCGCCGGTTTGATCCATTCGGGACGGGTCAGCCACCGCACTGGAGGCAGATCCAGCAGGATCAGCAACTGGTTGAAAATACCGTACCGGGCATTGAACATGCCGAAGAAGATGATGGACACCGCCACCAGAGGCACTACCGAGGGAATGTAGAAGATGGTGCGGAAGGTGCCCAAGGCATGAATCCGCAGGTTCAGCAGTACCGCGATGGCAAAGGCCACCACCAGCCGGATCGGCACACCCAGGACCAGGTAGTAGACCGTATTCCCCAACGACTTGGTGAACAGCGGGTCGATCTCGAGGATTTCGCGATAGTTCTCGAAGCCCAGCCAGTCCGGGGCGCTGGTGGAAACACTGTAGTCCGTGAAGGAAAGGTACAGGTTCGTAACAAACGGAATCAGGTCAAACCACAGGGCTGACAGGATCCACGGCAGGATGAACGCGAAGCCCACCCACTTGGCACGGTGGCGGTGCAGATATCTCTGCATGCCTGTCAGCATGGGTATCGGGTATCCATTGAGGCAGACCGGGATACGGGCTGGGTGGGGTGGCAGGGAAAAGCCGTTGTGGCTCTTCCCTGCTCCCACCACAAACAATCAGCCCGCCCAGAATTCGTCGAGAATGCGCTGAGATTCCTCGGCACCCTTGGCCAGGGCATCAGCCGGGGCGTGCTGGCCAAAATAGGCTTCGTCGACAACAGTCCCGACCACATCGTTGATCCGGGCCTGGACCGGAGTCACCGCCACGCTCACGTCCGACGCCAGCGACTGCAGGACCACAGACCAATAGGCGTTGTCGTCGTAGTAGGCGGAGTTCTCGTTGCACTGGGCCACCGGCGAGGGTCGACCTTGGTTGAACAGGAACAAGCAGCCGCCCTGCTCATGCGTGCCGAAGAACTCCAGCCACTGGTAGGCCGCATCCGCCTGGTCCTGTGGCGTAGAGACCGGAATCACATAGCCCCACGAGCCGGACAGGCCGGCGACGCCAGCGTGGGCCGCGTCGGCGTTGTTGCCGTTGTAGGGCATCTGCCCCACGCCCCAGGTTGAGGTGTCCGCCCACATGTCGGGATCCGTGGCCTGCAAGTGGCCGAACTGCCACACGCCGGTAAACATGAAACCCAGCTTTTCGTTGTAGTACGGATGATCCGCCGACGTGGCCGAAGTGCCGGCAAAGAACTCGTTGGCATTGTCGATGCCCCCGTTGATCTCGTTGGTGAAGTCAACCATCCATTCCAGAGTCTCAATCCCTTGCTCACTGTCGAACATGATTGTGCGAGCATCGTCGGAGACGAACTGGCCTGCATTGCAATACAACCATTGACCAAATCCCACCGGACCGCCGCCCGGGCTCGCGCCCATGACCGTGATGCCGAGGTCGTCCTTCTGGGTGATGGCCCTGGAGGCTTCGGTCAACTCCTGCCAGGTGGCCACCGGAGTTTCCGGATCCAAGCCGGCTTCGGCCAAGACTGTTTTGTTGTAGAAGTACTGGCCGGTGTTGCCGCCGCCGGTGGGCAGTGGGAAGGAATAGAGCTGGCCCTGCCAGCGCTGATTGTTGATTTCGCCGGCATAGAAAATCGCGTCCGGATCGATGCCCGAAGCCTGCACGTAGTCGTCGATCGGGAGGATCAGATTCTCGTGTGCAAACTGATAGGTCTCCACTCTCTGGGTCATGATCAACGCTGGCGGATTGTTGCTGGCCACAGCGGTGGCGGCCCGTTCCGCGCGGCCGTCCCACGGCTGGACGGAATTGTTGACCTGAACATCCGAATTCATATCGTGGAAGTTGGCGATGGCCTCGTCCATGAGGGCCTCGCGGTGGGCACCCCACCAGTTCATGAACTCGATTTCAACGCGTTCGGCGGAGGGAGCGCCCTCGGCCGGCGCCGCGGTCGGACCTGGGGCCGCACAAGCGGCAACGGCAAGGGTGGTCGCGGACACCCCTGCTACCTTGAGGAAACTGCGACGGGTCAATTTACGAGCCATGTTGGATCTCCAGGGGATTACCATGTCTAATGCTCGTCTCCAACGGCCGCTAGCTCAGCCGACAACCGCAACCTTGACGGCCGCGTCATGCACGGCCCATCCTACGGAGGCCGGCCTGCTACTATGTCGGGGTTGTTGAGACTTGCGGATCGTAGCACAAGGATCCCATGCGTCTGAAGGCACTCCAGGCACCGTCCGGTGGCTCAGCCAGAGCCTGACTGAGGCAGTCTGAGCCCGATTTCACCAAGGGTCCGGGTTGTTGACTCACGATCATGCGCGCCACTACAATGGCTTTACTCAATGGGAAGCGAACACCGCTTCCTGCTTCCGGTAATGGCCTTCGCCCTGTCTTTCTCGTCCGTGACGCAAGACTGGGTGGTCGCGCCGCTGGGGCCAGTCGGGTGCCGGTGCCGTATGCGGCAGGCCGGATAATTTGAGGACCGTGCTAGGGATCATGTTGAACTTCAGGACGGGTCAAGGTCATCGCCCGTTGCGTTCATGGAACAAATAGCCACCGTTCCGGAGCTGACGATCTCCGACCACATCGTCAACGACTTCTCCCTGACTGTTGCCACCGCCAACGGTACCGGCAGCCAGACCAGCAATCTGGTATTGATGCATGCCCTGTTCAACATGGGCATCCCAGTTACCGGCAAGAACATCTTCCCCTCCAACATCCAAGGGCTGCCGACCTGGTATTCAATCCGGGTGTCCAGCGAAGGATTCCTGGCAAGGCGGGAACTGAACGAAATCACGGTGTGCATGAATCCGGCCACCGCGGTCGAGGACATGGCGATAATGCAACCGGACGGCTACATTCTTCATGACTCGGCCATCCCGGTGGCCGTGCGGAGGGACGACGTCACCTACATCGAGCTCCCCGTCAAATCGCTGGTCGCTCCTTTCAAGGTTCCCACAGCCCTCCGGGCATATGTCAGCAATCAGATCTACGTCGGAGCTCTGGCATGGCTGCTCGAACTACCGATGGAGGAAATCCACAGGGCTTTGCAGCAACAGTTGAAAGGCAAGGATTCTGCCATTCAGCTCAATCTGGAAGTGGCCCAAGCTGGTTTCGACCACTGCAGCGAGACCTACGAGAACCTGGCGCCCTGGCGTGTGGAGCCGATGGCCGGGTTCAACGAAAACCGGATTTTGATCCAAGGCAACACTGCGGCGGCCCTCGGTGCAGTGTTTGGGGGCGTTTCACTGGTCTCCTGGTATCCGATTACCCCATCATCCAGCCTGGCGGAAGCGGCTGCCGACGCACTTCCCCGCTACCGGCTGGACCCGGACACGGACAAGCCAACATTCGCTGTAATCCAAGCCGAGGACGAGCTGGCTGCCATCGGCATGGCCATCGGGGCCGGCTGGGCCGGCGCACGCGGCATGACCACAACGAGCGGTCCCGGCATCAGCCTCATGGCCGAGTTCATCGGTCTTGCCTACTTCGCCGAGATCCCGGTCGTGGTTTGGGACGTGCAGCGCATGGGCCCCAGCACAGGCCTGCCCACGCGCACCAGTCAGGGCGACATCCTGAGTGCCTACACCCTGAGTCACGGTGACACGCGCCATGTGGTTCTGTTCCCCTCTTCGCCCAAGGAGTGCTTCGAGTTCGGCTGGCGCGCTCACGATTTGGCCGACCAGCTGCAGACCCCGGTACTGGTACTTACCGATCTGGACTTGGGCATGAACCTGTGGATTTCGGAGCCGCTCGAGTACCCCGACGAACCCATCAACCGCGGGAAGGTTCTGGACGCGGAACAACTGGACGAACTGGCTGCCGAATGGGGACGCTATCGGGATGTCGACGGCGACGGTATCGCGTACCGAACGCTCCCGGGCACTCCGTCCAACTGGGCCGCATACTTCACGCGCGGCACCGGGCACGACGAAATGTCCCACTACTCGGAAAAGCCTGAGGTGTGGGAGCACAACCTGCAACGGGTCCAACGCAAGCTGGAAACCGCCCGCGGCCTCGTGCCGCAGCCGGACATTGTCCGGGACTCAGGCGAGCGTATCGGTCTGATTTCCCTGGGAAGCAACCACCCGGCCGTACAGGAGGCCCGCGTGCGGCTTGCCGAAACCGGCATTCCGACCGACTACCTGCGGGTGCGGGCATTGCCGGTCAACCAGACCATCCGCGATTTCATCAACGATCACGAAGTCACAGTCGTGATTGAGAACAACGCCGACGGACAACTGCACGGCATCCTAAAATTGGAAACCGACGTTCCGGACCACCAGTTGGTGTCTAGCCGACGTTGCAACGGACTGGCCCTGTCCGCCCGTTGGATCACCGAACAAATCACCACCATCACACAACGCTAGGCCTGGGACTCAACATGGCTAGGAAACCGACCCGACCTGCGAGAGGCAGCGGGAAACCGCGCCGCTCGGCTCTCAACGGGCTGGGACTGCCCAAGACCGAATACCGTGGGCGGCCCTCCACGCTCTGCAAGGGGTGCGGACACGACAGCATCAGCCAACGGATCATCAACGTTGCCTGGGAACACAACCTGGAGCAGCACAATGTGGTCAAGATGAGCGGGATTGGCTGCAGCAGCAAAACCCCGGCCTACTTCCTGCAAGGCAGCCATGGTTTCAACAGCCTGCACGGGCGGATGCCTTCAGTCAGCACAGGTGCGATCGTAGCCAACCGGCAACTCGAGATCATCGGCATCAGCGGCGACGGGGATACCGCCTCCATTGGCATCGGCCAGTTCAAACATGCCGTGCGCCGCAACGTGCCGATGATTTACATCGTCGAGAACAACGGAGTCTACGGTCTGACCAAAGGCCAGTTCAGCGCGACCGCAGACGCAGGCCAATCCATGAAGTATCACGGGGTGAATGAACTACCTCCGCTGGACATCTGCATCGAGTCGCTGGCGGCCAACGCCACCCTGGTGGCCCGTAGTTTCGCCGGTGATCCAAAGCAGATCGAGAGCCTCCTGTCCATAGCATTCAAGCATCGCGGCATCTCGGTTTTGGACATCATCAGTCCCTGCGTTACGTTCAACAACCACGACCAGTCCACCAAGAGCTACGCTTGGGGAAGGGAAAACGATCTGGTCCTCAACATCGTCGATCTGGTGCCTCCGGCCGAGGAAATTCAGATAGAGGACTACGAGTCGGAAATCGGCATCGAAATGCACGACGGCAGCTACATTGTGCTCAAGAAGGTCGGCGAGAACCATGATCCGACCGACAAGCGCGCCGCCGAAGACTTGCTCGAATCCGCCCGTGAAGAACAAAAATTCATTACAGGTCTGATTTATGTCAATGAAGATCAGGAAGACCTGATCGAGATGCTTGACTTGACCGAAACGCCGCTCTCACACCTGCCGGATCGCAAACTGCGTCCGCCTGAGGCGGTGCTGGACGCCATCAACGGCAGGTACGCACCGCTCGGAACTGCCTAATCCATTGCCAACGGATGGGCGGATCAATGCAAGCACCGACTAGGTCTGGCAGGAGCAATCGGACCTGCGTACCGCTCCCAGACGCAGCGTAGACTGGGGCAAATCACCCACTAAGTACCCGGTATCCGCGCTACCGACGATCAGTGGTATGCGGATTGATGACGGGCTTCGTTCTGGCGTACAGCCGACAACGCACGCGCGCCGGTGTCGGATTCAGGCGTACAAGCCCCGCATCTCGGGAGGCAACATCTCAGCGATCGCCTTCATCATGCGTGTCGTCAGTTCCTGAGCGTGGGTGTAGGCGGCATCCATGTCTCGGCTGTGTGCCGGGTCGTCCTCGACCTGAATGGGCACCCCGTAGCGGACCAGCACTCGATCGCGGTGCCACCGGCGCGTACGGCGCATGTGATTGATGTCGCGCGCCCCGATGATGGCGACCGGAACGATTGGAGCCTGAGCCTTCAAGGCCAGCCGCACAACTCCGGTCTTGCCTTCGCTCAGAGCCGGAAACCGCTTCCCTTCGGGAAACATACCCAGCATGCAGCCGTCGCGCAGGAGCTTCAAGGCATGGGCGATGGCTTTCCTGTCGCTCTTGCCGCGACGCACCGGAAAGACTCCGGCTCTCCGAAAAAATTCGGAAACAATCGGATTTTTCTCGAACAGTTCCTGTTTCGCCATAAAGAAAATCTGCCGAGGGCTGCTGCACCCCAGGATCACGATGTCGTGTCCCGACGTGTGATTTGAAGCAAGGACGGCCGGACCGCGCAAGGGCACGTGTTCCTTCCCTTCCACAGTGATCCGGTAAAACAGCTTTTGGTAGAGGCTGAGGGTGACGTATGCCAGTTTCCAAGTGAACGATGAATTCCGCGGCAGGAATGACAAGCGCAGCATGATGCGGAAGGATGTCTCCCGGTCCCCTTTCTCGACAATAAGCACCAACCGGCCGGTAACGGTCCGCGGAACGGGCACACGGGTGCGGACCGACTGGCCACAAAGGTCGATTCTAGCATAGCGCCCTGAATCGAAATCGTTGTCTTGAAGGGCTGTCCAGAGCCCTGATTCCTATCCGCATACGCCTCAGGGCGATCCCCAAACCGCACGAGGGGCTGCCCCCGCATCACGGGAATTCCAGTCCTGAAACCAAATCCTCAGTCCTGGATGTGCAAACCTACCAGTTTGATACATAATGCACAAAATCTCACCCATGTTGGAGGTATTGAACACCTCGATGCTGACTATGCCTCTTGCTTCTCACTTTCATTGATGTGCACTATTCACATCGAATCACTATGCATATTGACGAAGACTGTGCAACATAGCCTAATTAAACTTGCTCCATCGTTCTTCCAGACGAGCATCCATCCGGGAGGATCCAGGAGACTCATGAACGCATCCTTGTTGAAGCGCCTTTCCTTGATGCTGCTGATTGCAGTATCCCTGTTGGCAGTCATTGGCGGTTCCGCCCTGGCAGCCGGCGATCCAACCGGCGAGATCCTGATGGCTGAAGCCGAGGATCCGGCCAGCGAGGCGTTGACCTTCGTGTGGCTGACCATCGCAGCCGTGTTGGTTTTCTTCATGCAGGCCGGGTTCGGTTTGGTCGAGTCCGGATTTGCGCAGGCCAAGAACACGGTCAACATCTGGTCCAAGAACTACATGGATCTCTGCATCGGCGGCCTGGCCTACTTCTTCTTCGGCTATGGCGTGATGTACGGTACGGACATCGGCGGCTTCATCGGCAGCGACGGCTTTCTGCTGCTGGGCGACTACTACGATGTGGCCCATGCCCGCGACTGGTTCTTCCAGATGGTGTTTGCCGCCACCGCCGCCACGATCGTGTCCGGCGCGATGTCCGAGCGGACGCGTATCACGGCCTACATGGCGTACAGCTTCATTCTCAGCGGCATTGTCTACCCCCTCAGTGGCCATTGGGTCTGGGGCGGCGGCTGGCTGGCCAACATGGGCTTCCATGACTTCGCCGGTTCCGGTGTCGTGCACATGATGGGCGGCTTCGTCGGCCTGGTTGGCGCCAAAATGGTTGGCCCCCGCATCGGCAAGTTCAACGAGGACGGCACTCCCAACCACATGCCCCCCCACAATGCAACCTACATCGTGCTGGGCGGCCTGATTCTGTTCCTGGGATGGTTTGGCTTCAACGCAGGTTCCACCCTGAGCGGCACCGACTTGCGGCTCAGCATGATTGCCGTGAACACGATGCTGGCGGCCTTGGCCGGAACCACGGTGTATGTCTACATCGTCCTCATCCGGACCGGCAAGATCAGTCTGACGGGCGCGGTCAACGGCTCCCTCGCGGGGCTGGTCGCGATCACGGCTCCGTGCGCCGTGGTGGCGCCGTGGTCCGCCCTGGTCATCGGCGGCCTGGCAGCCGTAGTCCTTATGTTTAGCGAGCGGTTTGTTGAGTACGTGCTCAAGGTGGACGATCCGGTCGGCGCCGTATCGGTCCACGGCACTGTCGGACTGTTCGGCGTGCTTATGGTAGGCGTGTTCGCCGACGGTTCGTACGGCGGCATCTCCGGACTGATCGCAGGCAATGCCACGCAGTTTGTCACGCAGTTGATCGGCGGCATCGTGCTTCTGGTCTGGGCTCTCGTGGGCGGAGGCATCATGTTCGCCCTGATCAAGGTGGGCATGGGCCTGCGGGCTTCCGACGAAGAGCAGATCGCCGGGTTGGACGAACACGAACACGGCATGGCAGCCTACCAGCTCAGTTGAATTCGCACTATGGGATGGCCCTTCTCCCCGATGGGGAGAAGGTAGCGGATTGGTCAAGCCGCCCGCAACGAGGTTCGTTGCGGGCGGCTTAAGTTTTTTTGCTCCATGTGCGCTCCCGTAGAATGAAGCCTCTCCCTTTCTGGCTGACCCGCCGAGGAGCAATACCTGTGTCTTCAGACCACTCCTTTGAGAAGGACCTGCAGTTTCTGCGGGACAACGGCTACCTGCTGGTCAAGAACGCGCTGGACGCGGATCAGGTGGCCAAGTGGAAGGATCTGCTGTACGGCATGTATGACCGTGAGGAATACTGTGGTGCCAACTCGGTTGGCAACGTGTATTTCAACCTGTTGCTGGAACAGCGACCGGATTTGGTCAAGCCTCTGCTGACCAATCCACGCACCACTCCGTACATTCGGGCCATCATGGGTCGGCAGTGCCAGTTGCGCTCGGTCCGCGCCCACGTGAATCCCGAGGAGTACCGTCAGGAATGGCACATGGACTTCCTCGACTACTACTACCAGGACGAAAAGGCGGACTGCATCCAGCCGGCGAGTGCCTTGTGCATGAACCAAACCTTCTACCTAACCGACAACGACCCGGACACGGCCAGGCTGACCTTTCTCAGGGAGTACCTGAACCAGCCAATCCCGGATGAGATGCGGTCACACATGTTCTACACGGATGACCGCCAAAATCCCTTCCAGGTCTGGTGCGACAACCAGGTCCATGCCGACCTGTATCCGAAGGCGGGGGACGCGGTGGTGTTCTACAGCCATATTCCCCATCAGGGTGCCAAGATCGGACCGGACCCCAAGGGGGAAATCCGCGCCAACCTGGTCTTCCACTTTCAGCAGAACCCGATGCACCCCGGCATCCTGTTCGTTAGCGATCCCCAGCACACGCTGGACACCATCAGCTATCGGGAAAGCTTCCCCTTCATCGACTGACGTTCCCGAATCGTCAACGGGCCGGTTGCTGTCCGGTACGGTAGACGGCCCCGCCCAGCCTCTCAGTCCCCGGTCCGACCCAACACAGCCCGGCGGTAGTCCCGGTTCATCTGACTGATGAAGTCCTGACCGATCTCCTTGGGGCACACGGACGTGCAGGCTCCCACATTGGTGCAGCCGCCAAACCCCTCGGCATCCATCTGTTCCACCATGCCGATTGCCCGCCGGTAGCGCTCGGGCTGCCCTTGGGGCAGGTGGCCGAGATGGCCGATCTTGGCAGCGGTGAACAGCGTGGCCGACCCGTTGGGGCAGGCTGCCGCACAGGCTCCGCAGCCGATGCACGTCGCGGCATCCATGGCGGTATCCACCCTGTCCTTGGGAATCAGGATTGAGTTCGCCTCCGGCGCGGTGCCGGTGGCGAACGAGATGAAGCCGCCGCGCTGCAGGATGCGATCGAAGGAACCGCGGTCCACAACCAGATCCTGAACCACCGGAAACGCTGCAACCCGCCACGGCTCGATCACAATGCGGTCGCCGTCCTTGAAATGCCGCATGTGCAGTTGACATACGGTGTGACCTGGAACCGGTCCGTGGGCCACCCCGTCAATCATCAACCCGCACATGCCGCAAATCCCTTCGCGGCAATCGTGGTCGAAGGCCACAGGCATCTTCCGCTGTTCCAGCAGCTGTTCGTTGAGGAGGTCAAGCATCTCCAGAAATGAGGAGTCGGGGCTGACGCCGTCGAGTTCGTGGTCCTCAAAGCGACCCCGATCGTCGGCCGATGACTGGCGCCAAACGCGGAGATGAAGTTTCATGCCGCCCATACCCCCGTTTCAGCTGTAGCTGCGTTCCGACAACCGGACTGCCTCGAACGCCAGCTGCTCGCGCCGCAACATGGGCGCAGCTCCTTCGCCCTGCCAGGTCCAACCGGCAACATAGCTGAATTCTTCGTCGTTGCGCTTGGCCTCACCGTCCGCGGTCTGGCTCTCTTCCCGGAAATGTCCGCCACAGGATTCCTCCCGGTGCAGGGCATCCAACACCAACAGTTCGCCTAGCTCGATCAGGTCCGCAACGCGTCCCGCAAACTCAAGGTTCTGGTTCAGCGATCCCGCATCTCCGGGAACGTACAATTCGTTCCAGAACGACTCGCGCAATTGCTGAAGTTGCGTTCGGGCGGTCGACAGTGATTCGGCAGTGCGCGCCATGCCGCACTGTTCCCACATGATTTGGCCCAGTTCCCGGTGCAGGGACAGGGCGGTGCGCCGACCCTGGATCCCCAGCAGCGCCGACAGCTGGTTGCGCACATCCGCGATGGCCCCGGTCACTTCAGGCGCGTCGGCGGTCACCGCGGTCCGATCGGTTCCGGCCAGATAGTTGCCGATCGTATACGGTGCGATGAAGTACCCGTCGGCTAACCCCTGCATCAAGGCGCTGGCACCCAACCGATTGGCTCCGTGGTCCGAGAAGTTGGCCTCGCCCAGTACAAAGAGGCCGGGGACGTTGCTCTGCAGCTGGTAATCCACCCACAGGCCTCCCATGGTGTAGTGGACGGCGGGGTAAATCCGCATCGGCACGGCATAGGGATCCTCGCCAGTGATGCTGTGGTACATGTCGAACAGGTTGCCGTACCGCTGTTCAATCGTGGCCCGTCCCAAGCGTTCCATCGCCTCCGAGAAGTCAAGGTAAACACCGTTTTTCTGCGGCCCGACACCCATGCCTTCGTCCACCACCTGCTTGGCGTTGCGGGACGCCACGTCCCTGGGCACCAGGTTGCCGAAACCGGGATACTTTTCCTCCAGAAAGTAGTACCGGTCCGGTTCCGGCACGGCATCGGGCGGGCGGGAATCGCCGGGACGCCGCGGGACCCAGATGCGGCCGTCGTTGCGAAGCGACTCGCTCATCAAGGTCAACTTGGACTGGTGCGAACCGGACGGCGGAATGCAGGTGGGGTGGATCTGTGTATAGCAGGGATTGGCAAAAACCGCGCCTCTGCGGTAGGCCCGCCAGATAGCGGTCACATTGCAACCTTTGGCGTTGGTCGACAGGAAGAACACATTGCTATAGCCGCCGGTGGCCAGCACCACCGCATCTCCCAGGACCGCCCGGAGCTCGCCGGTCAAGAGGTTCCGAACCACAATTCCTCTGGCAATCCCGTCCACCACGATCAGGTCCAGCATCTCCGATCTGACATGCATCTCCACTTGGCCGATGGCAATTTGGCGTGTCAGCGATTGGTAGGCGCCCAGAAGCAGCTGCTGGCCGGTCTGACCCCTGGCGTAGAATGTACGCGAAACCTGCACGCCGCCAAAGGAACGATTGTCAAGGTATCCGCCGTACTCCCGGGCGAACGGAACTCCCTGTGCAACGCACTGATCGATGATCTCGGTACTGATCTGGGCCAGCCGATAGGTGTTGGCTTCGCGCGAACGATAGTCACCGCCCTTGACCGTGTCGTAGAACAGGCGCCGGATGCTGTCTCCGTCGTTGCGGTAGTTCTTGGCTGCATTGATGCCACCCTGCGCAGCAACGCTGTGAGCCCGGCGCGGACTGTCCTGAAAACAGAAGCAGGAGACGCGGTAGCCCTGTTCCCCAAGCGCGGTCGCCACCGACGCGCCAGCTAGGCCGGAACCCACCACGATCACATGGTAGTGCCTGCGATTGGCCGGCGCCACCAGCTTCATGGAGAAGCGGAGGGCGTCCCACTTGTTCTCAATGGGTCCCGGCGGCACCTGCCCGTCAAGCTCCGGGCCGTCCTGCCAGTGGCGCAAATGCTCAGACATCGGCTATGCATCCCGGACTGTTCATGCCGCGGTCAGGCCCCTGAACAACGGTAGGGGTCATCAGGCCACCAATCCCGTCGCTACCGCAAGCGGCACGACAGCGAAGCCTACGGGAATGGCGACGGCAAGGGCCCCTGTCAGGAACCGGATCGGCTGTCGGTTGGCAGCGGTGCGCCAGCCCATAGTCTGAAAAAAACTTGCGCCGCCGTGCCACAGGTGCAGCCCAACCGCCACCAGGGCGAGCAGGTACAGGACCATGTTGACCGGGTTGTTGAAGCCAACCACCAGTTTGTCGAAGGTGTTGCCTGGCTCGTACTCCCCGGTCAGAACCGGCACGTTCCATGTCAGATGCGCCAAGTGATAAAGGATGAACAGACCCAGGGCCAGTCCGCCCCAGCGCATCGTGATCGTGGCATAGTTGCCGGATGCTTGGCGAAACCTGGCGTAGCCCGTGGGCCGTGCCTGTTGTGCGGCACGGGTCAGGACAATGGCCGCCCAAACATGGGTTGCCAAGGACAGGGTCAGGACAATGCGCGCCAACATGAGGGCGTGACCCTGTCCCACCATGGGTTCGCCCAGCGTCCGCAGGCTCTCGGCATAGTGGTTGAAAGCCTCCTCACCGGCAAACACCTTCAGATTGCCGTACATGTGCACCAACAGGTAACCGATCCAAATCAAGCCGGTGCCGGCCATGATGATCTTCTTGCCGATCAAGGATCGCCACATGTCGCAAAGAGCCCGTACGGGGCCGATATTGAACTGCCGTCAAGTGCGCTGGACTACATCTTTTCGATCAACAATGCGCCGAAACGGCTGCAGGACACCCTTTCCGCGCCGTCCATCAGGCGGTGCAGATCGTACGTGACCGTCTTCTGCGCGAAGGTAGCCTCCATGGCCTGGACAATGGTATCCGCAGCCTCGGTCCACCCCATGTGGCGGAGCATCATCTCGCCGCTCAGTATCATGGATGACGGGTTCACCTGATCGAGGTTCGCGTACTTGTCCGCCGTGCCGTGCGTCGCCTCGAACACCGCCCGGCCGGTCACGTAGTTGATGTTGGCTCCCGGAGCGATGCCGATACCCCCGATCTGGGCTGCCAGCGCGTCGCTGATGTAGTCACCGTTCAGGTTCATCGTAGCAATCACGTCGAACTCGTCGGGCCGGGTCAGAATCTGTTGCAGGAAAGCGTCCGCAATGGCGTCCTTCACCACGATACCCTGCGGCAATTCAACCCAGGGACCGCCGTCAATCTCCTTGCCCCCAAACTCATTGCGCGCGACCTCATAGCCCCAATTTCTGAATCCGCCTTCCGTGAACTTCATGATGTTG
>JAAXGZ010000066.1 GCA_012271135.1 Caldilineales bacterium
GGCAGTTGAAGAAGCTGCAACGCAAGCAGAAGCGGCGCCGGGAGAATGCCGCGCATCAGCACAGCCGCAAGCTGGCCGACACGGCGCACACCGTGGTCATTGAGGACCTGAACACCAAGGGCATGACCAGAAGCGCCAAGGGCACGGTCGAGAAGCCCGGCCGGAACGTGAAGCAGAAGGCCGGACTCAACCGGGAGATACTGAAGTCCAACTGGGGCCGCTTGGAACGGTTCCTGGACTACAAGGCGGGGCAGGTACTGAAGGTTCCACCTGCCTACACGTCGCAGACATGTGCGATGTGTGGACACGTCAGCAAGGAGAATCGCAAGACACAGGCACACTTCCACTGCACGGCATGCGGACACACCGCAAACGCGGACCGCAACGCCGCTCGAAACATCTTGGCGCGGGGCCTGGCCCTGCGCCCGACGGCCCGCGGGAATGGGGCTTCTGCACGGCGAGAGGCGCTCGGTCCCTGTTTGTTGCCTTTGGCAATGGACAAATCGACCTCGGCGACCCGTGAACAAGGCATGCCGACGGCGCAGGGACCTCCGGGTTCCGGTGCCTGGTCAAGTATGTAATTCCCATAGGTTTGGCGTGAAATTGGCCGAGCCAACAACCGGCGCCATCTCCACCTCAACAAAGGCAGAACCCCGCCGTGGCGACAGAATTCCAGACTGACTTCCCCTTGGGCGACAACATGCAGGCGGTCGTCTGCCATGCGCCGGAGGACTACCGCCTTGAAACAGCTCCGGTCCCGGTCCCCGGTCCCGGCGAAATGGTTCTGGAGGTGGCATCGGTCGGCATTTGCGCCAGCGACCTGAAGTGCTTCATGGGTGCGCCGATGTTCTGGGATCAACCCGGCAAACCCGGCTACTGCCAGGCTCCGATCATCCCCGGGCACGAGTTTGCCGGAAGAGTGGTCGCCTTGGGTACCGGTGCGGATCGCAACGGCGAATTCAGGTTGGGCGACCTGGTGGTGTCGGAACAGATTGTGCCGTGCAACACCTGTCGGTACTGCCTCCGGGGACAGTACTGGATGTGTATGAAACACGATATCTACGGGTTCCGGAAACCCACTCCCGGCGCCATGGCCAAGTACGTAAAGTTGCCGGCCCGGGCCCTCAACTACAAGGTCCCGGAATCGATCCCGCCGGCCTGGGCAGCCTACGTGGAACCGTTGGCCTGTGGGATCCATGCTGTCCAACGAGCCGACATCGAACTGCAGCACACGGTAGTGATCGCCGGTGCCGGTCCCTTGGGATTGGGCATGGTGGCAGCCGCCCGGATGAAGAATCCGGCCCAGCTCATCGTCATTGATTTGAACGATGCCCGCCTGGAGGTTGCGCGGGCGTGCGGGGCCGACTTGACATTCAATGCCGCCAAAGTGGACGTCGTGGACGAGGTTCTCACTTTGACGAACGGCTATGGATGTGATGCCTACATCGAGGCCACCGGTCATCCCGCCGCCGTGCAACAGGGTCTGGACATGATTTGCAAGTTGGGCACGTTCGTGGAATTCAGCGTCATGCGCGAACCGGTGACCGTGGACTGGACCATCATCGGAGATACCAAGGAACTCAATATCCACGGTGCCCACCTGAGTCCCCACAGCTACCCGGTTGCCATTCGGATGCTGGAACAAGGCCTTCTGCCGATGGACCGCATCGTGACGCACAACCTGCCGTTGCACGGTTTCGAGGATGGATTCGGCCTGGTGGCCCAAGGAACAGAGTCAATCAAGGTCACCCTCCAGCCTTGACTCCACACCCCACCAGCAACCGAGTGCCCACAACTTTCCACAAACAACCCGGTCAATGATTTATGCGCATCCTGCTCACCGACGCCCGGTCCCTGCTGAGCACCCGTCTGATTGAGTTCCTGAACCGCCGGCAAGGCACAACTGTGCGAGTCGTGGGCCGCGAGCATCCGGACGTATCGCCCGAAGTCGAGTACCTAACCGGTGAACTGTCGGACCAGCGAATCGCAACGGAGGCAGTGTGCGATGTCAACGCGGTTGTCCACCTCTTGCCGCTCCGACTGGCGGATGCTTTCGAAGGAGACAGGATTTCCGAACCCGACGCGATGGATCTCGTCATGCGCGGTACCCGGAACCTGATCGTGGAGTCGGCTCGGGCATCCGTGCCCCGCGTGATTGTGGGCAGTTCCCTGGCGTTGTTCGACCGGTATCCTCCACATTGGGACGTGACGGAGATGTGGAGGCCGCGGCCGTCGCCCACCACCAGGGAATTGCTACCCTGGGTCACCGAACTATCCGTCCGCGAACTGATCAGGCTCGGCACCATCGAAGCCATTTGCCTGCGCTTTGGCCACGTTGTGGATGAGGAGGAAATTGAAGGCGAGCCGTTTGATCCCCGTTGGGTGCACGTGGACGACGCGGTCCACGCCATCGACAGGGCCTTGGCAGTGGACCTGTCCCAAGCCATCGATGCAGGCAAGCCGGAGTGGCACGTGTTCCACATCATGGCATCCGGATCCAACAGCAAAATCAGGTACGGGTTGAACACCGGTATCGAGGAACGATCGACCAGCGGCAGTCCCCCGTTCAACTACACACCTTCTCGGAGTCTTGAACAACATCCCGGAGTCTTGCCTGCCGACCCGCCCGTGAAGGACACTCGGCCCTGGCAGGAGATTCTTGCGCCCGTCAATCCCGTTCGATCCCGTCCAATCCGGAAGGTGGTGCTGTTCGGTGCCGGTGGTCCCATGGGTGCCTTTGCGGCCCGGGCCATGATGGACAGTTATGAGGTTCGCCTGGCGGACATCGCACCGCTCGACTGGGAAAGTCTCGAACCAGCGAGGAGTGCCCACTGCCCAATGCCGGCCTCGAACATCGAACAACCCCACGAATTCGTTCAGGTTGATGTGCAGGATCCGGAGCAGGTCAGAGCTGCTTGCGAAGGAATGGATGCCATCGTCAACTGTTCCGTGCTCCGCGATGACGAGGTCAAGTCCTTCCGGATCAATGCGGTCGGGCCCCTGAACATGGCGCGGGCCGCCGTGGAGTTTGGAATTAGACGGATTGTGCAGACCAGCCCTTTGCTGCACTTGGTCAACGGCCACGGCAGTCATCTCTGGGACTACCAGATTCCGGTCGAGGCAGCCAGCCGTCCCTACGCGTCGCTCTACTTCCTTACCAAGTACCTGGGCAACGAAGTCCTCCGTGTCTTCGCAGAACACCATGACCTGGAAGTGGCCGTGATGCTCTACTGGGAAATGACCAACCCCGAATTGCCGTCCGTCAAACCCCCGTTCATGGTCTCGTGGCCCGATTCGGGTCGCGCCCTGAGGAGAGCCCTGGAAGTACCGGCACTGCCGAGCCCGTTCGAGGAGTTCAACGTGAGCGTGGACATGCCCCACGGCAAGTTCGACCACAGCAAGATGCGCCGGGTTCTTGGCTGGGAGCCTTTGGACAACCTTGATCACTTCTGGCAGACCTGAGTTCGGTGCAACCACTCCAGGATCTGCCCTGTTTTCGCTTTCAACATCGCCCCAGCAGTGAAAAACCGGAACTCAGAGGGCCCTGCGTTTGGCCACGACTTGCAGGGCCCGTGGAATCGGACGTCCCTGTCTCGGATTACTCTCCGGTTGACATGGGCTGGCATCCAACGGTTGGCGGTGCAATGAATCCACAAGCCGACCGGCGTCATTCAAGCCCCCGGTGGCAGAAACGGACTCGATCCATTCAATGCAGGCTGGCACCATGGCAGGTGGTGCCCTGTCCTACAACCGGATTCCTGATTCGGACGCGTGCACCAGACCGAACCCCAACTTCCAACCAGCAACGGGGAAGGATGTCATCCTCGGGTTGGTCGAGTCCGGCAACAAGGCGATCGTTTGGCACTGCGCAGGGAATCAAGTGATGGCAGTGGCCTCACCGACGATACCTGCCGTTATTCCCGCCCCATTCGGGTCGTTCGTTGCAATCGACTTGGAAGTACATCGGAACGGGCGGTTGACCGACATTGGCGCGGTGCGCCACGACGGCCAAACCTTTAAGCGCAAGCCGACCAGTGCGCGGCGGGCATCAATTGCGCTGAAGGAACTCGACCGCTTCTGCAGTGGTTGCACATACCTGCTCGGCCACAACCTGATAGGCCACGACCTGACGGTTCTCAGGCAAACCGATCCGGATCTGCATCTGCTTCAGATCCGGGTGATCGACACTCTCTACCTGTCGCCCCTGGCCTTCCCCCGCAATCCGTATCACCGGCTGGTCAAGAACTACAAACTGGTCAAGGATACGGTCAACGATCCAGTGGCTGACGCCAGGCTCGCCACCCGTTTGTTCAGCGAGCAGTACGCCTCCTGCCGGCACCAGGCGGATACTGAGCCGGACCTGATTCGGTTCTACGCCTACTGCTTTCGCCGGGCAACGGATTCAGGCGGCGCGAGGCCGTTCCAGGGCCTGGCCGACATTCTCGATACGCTGGTCCAGCCACCGATTGCCTCCGAGCAGGAAGCCCAAACCGTTGCCATCGGGCTTGGCGACGAGCACGCGTGCCCGAACCTGTTGCGGCGTTTGGCTCGGGAATCCATGGCCAATAGCGAGTCGTTGCCGGCTTGGGCCTATTGTGTGGCCTGGCTGAGGGTGGCAGGCGGCAACTCCGTGCTGCCCGAGTGGGTGCGTCGCCAGCATGTAGGGATCCCCGGCATGCTGCGGAAACTGCGGGAACTGTCCTGTGGGCAGGACAGCTGTGCCTACTGTCGCAGGAACCATGATGCGGTCGCCCAGCTGCGGCGGTTTTTCCAGTTCGAGGACTTTCGCCTCACGGAAGACGGACAGCCCCTGCAACGGAGACTCTCGGAAGCAGGCATGAACGGCGTCTCGGTGCTCGGCGTGCTGCCAACCAGCGGTGGCAAGTCGCTGTGCTTCCAACTGCCAGCCCTGGTCCGGTACTTCCGGCGCGGACTGCTCACCGTGGTGGTTTCACCGTTGCAAGCCTTGATGAAGGACCAGGTCGACAACCTGCGCGAGCGGACTGGTGTGACCGAAGTGGCAGCTGTCTACGGCCTGCTCACACCGCCCGAACGCGGAGCCGTCCTGGAACAGGTCCGGATGGGCGACATCGGTCTCCTCTACCTTGCGCCGGAACAACTCAGGAACCGTACCGTCGAGGAAGCACTGTCCCACCGGGAAATCGGATGCTGGGTGTTCGACGAGGCCCACTGCCTGTCAAAGTGGGGCCCCGACTTCCGTCCGGACTACCTGTACGCCAGCCGGTTCATCAGGGAGCAGTCGGCAAAGCACCAGGGGTTTCCCCCTGCCATTGCCTGCTACACCGCGACGGCCAAACAGGATGTCATTGAAGACATCCGGCAACACTTCGACTCCGCCTTGGGCTGCACACTTTCCCTGCATGCCGCCGGCGTGGAACGGGCGAAACTTGCGTTCGAGGTCCGGTTTGTGCCGAAGGCAACCAAATTGGCCACGGCAGCCGAGTTGTTGGAGGAAAAGCTCCCAGACGACGGCAGCTGCATCGTTTACTGCTCAACCCAACATTCCAGCGAGAACACCGCCTACTTCCTGGCGCAGCAAGGGTTTGGGGCCGCGTACTTTCACGGGGGTCTTGATCCGGCCAGAAAGAAGGAAGTGCTGGAAGACTTTGTTCACGACCGGCTAAAAGTCATTTGCGCCACAAATGCCTTTGGCATGGGTGTGGACAAGGACAACGTACGGTTGGTCCTGCATATCGAAGTACCGGGCTCGCTCGAAAACTACCTGCAGGAGGCCGGTCGCGCCGGGCGGGACGGCCGTCCGGCAGCCTGCATCCTCCTGTTCGATGAACAGGACATCGAGACCCAGTTCAGGCTGGGCAATATGTCCCGGATTTCCCAACGGGACATCCAACAGGTATTGAGGGGCATCCGCAGGAAGGAACGTCGATCGGGCGAGGAAATCGTCATGACCACGGGCGAGTTGCTGCGCTCGGACAGCGTCGATACATCATTCGACATCTCGGATTCGTTGGCGGACACCAAGGTCAAGACCGCGGTCGCCTGGCTGGAACGCGGTGGCTACCTGCTCCGAAACCACAATTCCAATCAGGTCTTCAACGGCGAACCTCTCTTTGCGTCCCTAGAGGAAGCCAAGGGCAAGCTGGATGCACTTCAGCTTTCGAAGAGCGCACGACGGAAATGGGAGCTTCTGCTGCAGGTCCTGATCAACTCGGACATCGACGATGGGTTGAATGCGGATTTCCTGGCACACCAATTGGGAAGCCTGGTTGGCGAACAGGAAGCGCGTAGGATCGGCAGCCAGGAGGTAATCCGCATCCTGCATCAGATGGCACAGGCCGGAATCGTGTCGGACGGCTTGCTCATGACCGCCTTCCTGCGCCCCAAAGGATCCAGGGCAGCACAGCGGGAATTCGAGGCTGTCCGCCGAGTCGAGAACGAAATGGTGGCGTTGCTGGAGGACGAACATCCCGACGCCGACCTTGAAACGGCATACCCGTTGGACCTGAGGCGGCTCAACCAAATGCTGATCCACCAAGGATTGGCGCACAGCAATCCCTCTCTGCTTCGAAACCTGCTTAAGAGCATCGCCGCGGACGGCCGCGGGATGGCCGGTCGGAAGGGCAGCATTGAGTTCAAGTTCAACCGCAAGGACCACTATCTGGTCACCCTGAACCGGAAGTGGGACAGCCTCAAATCAACGGTCCAACGGCGCCACGACCTTGCCAAAAGAATTCTTGGGGAGCTGTACGCCAAAGTTCCAGAGGAACACATGTCTGCCCAAGCGGAAGTCCTGGTGCAGTTCTCGCTCAAGGAGCTTCAGGAAGGTTGTGTCGGATTGGTCAAGGATCCGGACAATCCCCTGCCATCGCTTGAACGGGGTCTGTTGTTCCTACACGAGCAAAACGTCATCATCCTGCAGCACGGTTTGGCCGTGTTCAGACAGGCCATGACCATGAACCTCAAGGGCGAAGCCAAGGAGCGCCGGTACAGCCAAGGGGACTATGCACCGTTGGACCGCCACTACAAGGCCAAGGTCAACCAAGTACACGTGGTCAACGAGTACGCCCAACTGAGCCAGGAAAGCATGAAGTCTGCCTTGGCGCTGGTGGCCGACTACTTCAAGTTGGACAATGTTAGCTTCAACCGCCGCTACTTCCGGGGCAGACGGGAACTTCTGGACGTGGCCACCAGCCAACAGTCCTTTGCCAGCATCGTCGAAGCATTGGGCAACCCACACCAACAGGCGATCGTGCAGACTCCCGCCAACAGAAACATGCTGGTACTGGCCGGTCCCGGCTCGGGCAAGACCAAGGTGGTCGTGCACCGGTGCGCCTACCTGGCCCGCGTGGAAAGGGTTCCCCCATTCAGCATCTTGGTCCTCTGCTTCAACCACAGCACCTCGGTGGAACTGCGCCAGCGCCTCAAGAACCTGCTGGGAGACGACGCGCGGTTCATTACCGTCCAGACCTACCACGGCCTGGCCTTGCGTCTGGCAGGCCAGGCCGCATTGCCGGAAGGTCGCACAATCCACGGCCGAGCTCCCATTGACTTCGACAAGAAATTTTTCGGCAAGATGATTTCCCAGGCGACAGCACTACTGACGGGACGGTCGGACGTTCCGGGCATCCCGGACGATCAGTTGCGCGAGCGGTTGCTGGCGGGTTTCCGGCATATCCTGGTGGACGAATACCAGGACATCGATCAGCCACAGTACGACATGATCTCGGCGATCGCGGGACGCACCATTGAGGATTCGGACGACAAGCTGAGCATCATGGCCGTTGGCGATGACGATCAGAGCATCTACGCATTTCGGGGAGCCAACGTCAGGTTCATCCGGCAGTTCGAGAAGGACTACCGCGCACAACGCCACTATTTGGTCCAGAACTACCGATCCACCAATCACATCATTGCGGCCGCCAATCAACTGATCGCGCACAACCGCGACCGGATGAAAACCCAACACGAAATCCGCATCAACGAGGCGCGCCACAACCACCACCCCGGAGGCATCTTGGCAAACGTTGATCGCGGGCTGCGTGGCCGCGTACAGATCGTGGACTGCCGGGACACCGTCGCCCAGGCCCTGGCCGCCGTGGCGGAACTGACCAGACTCAAGGGCCTGTTGCCGGATCTGGCCTGGGAGGACTGTGCCGTCCTGGCCAGACACGGCCTCACCGGAGAGGAACTGGAACACTTCCGTTCAGCAGCAAGCCATGCCGACATACCCCTGAGCCTCCCCCTGGGCAGCGACGAAACCGTTTCGCCGTTTCGCATCCGAGAATATGACACCGTATTCACACATCTTGACCCGGTAAGGACGGAACTGTTCACCCATGCGGACCTGGACCGACAACTGGCTCGCCTGAGCCTCAAGGCTGGTCCGTCAACGGCCAAACTGAAGGAGGTACAGGAACACTGGGAGCTGGAGACCGGCGGCAACGAGTTTCCCGTGCAGGAATTCACGTCGTACATGATCGACTGCCTGCTTGAGGCCCGCCGCGAACAACGGGTGGGCAAGGGGGTATTCACAGGCACTGCCCACAGCGTCAAGGGACTGGAATTTCGCGTGGTGCTGATTCTGGACGGCCACTGGAAACCCCGACGGCAGGACAATCTGGAAGAGGAGCGCAGACTGTTCTACGTGGCCATGACCCGCGCCATGGACAGCCTAGTCCTGTTTCGTCGCCAAGGCGCGGACAATCCACACCTGAGACACCTCACAGGCGAGGCATGCTTTCACAGAGAGGGACCGAGAAGTGGTTCCTATCCACTGATGGGGCATGCGATATTGGGCTTGCAGGACTTCTACCTCAGCTACGCAGGTCGAAAGGCAGGGAACCACCGCATCCATGCAGCGCTACGGGAACTGCATGCGGGCGATACGGTTCAACTGGCAGCGAGTAGACAGCGGCTCACACACAATGGCACCACCGTCGCATCACTGAGTCAGAAAGGCCGAAAGAAGGTGAGGGGGATTCCCAATTCCGCGGTCGAAGGGACCGTGCTTGCCATGGTCCGCCGCAGTGTTGAGGATGGGGGCGAGCAATACCGCGATGGCAATCGAACCACGACCTGGGAAGTCCCGATGGTTGAACTCAACTGGGATCGGGGTGTTGCGCGGATCCGCGTCTGATGCCAACAGCGGCGTGTCGGAACACTTCTTGCCTGGCACACGCCCACACCGGCTACCGCTTACAATCTGAGTTGGTTGTGTAGGGGTCCCATGGGTGCCTTTGCGGCTCAGGCCATGATGGACAGTTATCACGTGCGCCTGGCGGACATCGCACTGCTCTGCTGGGAAATGACCAACCCCCTTTCATGGTCTTGTGGCCCGACTCGGGCCGCGCCCTACGGAGAGCTTGGAAGTTCCGGAACTGCCGAACCCGTTCGAGGAGTTCAATGTGAGCGTGGATCTGCCCCACGACAAATTCGACCACAGCAACACGGGAGCCCCCATTGAAGGTGTGGTCCTACATCCACAATAGCAGGCCCCCTGCGGTTCCTTGCTTGGGGGACCGGAACGCCCCTCCCGTTTCATCCTCACCTCAGACAGATGGTACCGCCCAGGTCGGACACAGCGCGCGAAACCGGCTCAAAACTGTCCAAACCATAGGAACAATTACATGGTTTCAATGTGCCATCACCCAGACTATGCGATAGATTGCCAAAGCGATAAGTATGCCCAAGGGTGCTGCCAGGCATGCGGCAATCAGAGTCAGTGTGAACTTTAAATCTTTCATGGATGTTGCACGCTACAAAGAACATGAGAATATAAGTACATTTCAAAGTATTCGAAGTAGGTCAGAGTGATAGTGACGTTGGCTGCACCTACCCACTTCTGGTTATTGGCTGACGGGTAGTTGTACTTGTTGGTAATGGTGCCTTCGATGGCTTCAATGTCGATACCACCAATGGTGGGCAATGTTGGCGCGGGGATAAACTTGGCCTTGAATTTGTTGATACCAGTCCATTCCGAACCATCGGAATCAAGCCAGAATTGAAAGCGCACCTTGCCTGTCAAGCCTGGTGTAGCCGCGTTACAGACGCGATGGTATTCAATATCAGCATCACCTGTCCCGTTGGCTCCGGCAAAGGCTGCAGTTGCTTCTTCCGAGGAAGCCTCGGTTGGCATGTGTTCGATGGCTGTTTTCACGGCCAACGCCGCTTCGATGGCAGCTTCGACTTCGGAGCGGGTAGGCAGTGGTCCATCGTGGTCAGCCTTCAAGTTGAGATTGGGATGGTCAGCAAGCAGGTCTTCCAAATCTCGCTGTGAGAGTGATGGTTCCCTGGCTAGTGTTGTCGTGGCACACAGCGCCAGCAACAACACAGCAACGAGAGAGAGTAAGACTAGACGAACAACCATGAGGTACCCCTTGTGCTCATGGTGTGGTCAATGTATCGGAATGTAGGACTCTGGTCGACCTGCGTGAGCGAGCAACCTTACAATCCTATGCCGGATGTCTATGGTTTGGACAGTTTTGAATTGGTTTCGCACGTTGTGTCCGACCTGGGCGGTACCATCGGCCTGAGGGGAGGATGAAACGGCTGATAGGAGTAGGTAAAGCCCCAATCCGCATCTTTGTGCGAAGCAGGAGCTATCCGGCCGGTGGGTCCACCCAGCGCAGTTCCTCGGGTGGACCCGGGCCCAGCCATAGCCGCGGTGCAGGAGCCACTGGGCCTGGCTCCAGCCCAACTGAAACAGGGTCAGGGGCCGGTGCTTGGGCACGGCCGGTTCCAAGGGCGGTCGCCGCCCCCGGCCGGGGGCCTTGACAGGGTTATTCGCACAAAGATGCGATGGTTGACGGGGGGGCACGAAGCAGGGCCGGGCCGGTACACTGGAGGTCTCAACGCCTGTCAGTCCCCGGCGTGTGGCCATGCTTCGCACCTCTTCATTGTATCCGCTGTCCCGAGAGTTCAAGCGGCACCTGCCCTCGGTCCGGGGCCGCCTGCGGCGGGGCCTGGCCCTGTGGGTGAAGGGCACCCTCCTGGCGCACAACGGCTGCCAGGATTCGGAGGCGGCCCTGGAGGTGCACGGGTGCTTCGAGACGGTGCGCCGGGAACTGCGGGAGTGGACCTGCGACGATGCGGACCGGATTGTGTCCTGGGGTCCGGGGGCGGAGGTGGATGCGGGGGCCTGCTTTCCGGAACTGCTGGGCTGGGTGCTGGACCTGTGGACCTCCGGGAGCGAGCCCCTGGTCCTGGCCCTCGACCCGACGCACCAGAGGGACGAGTGGGTGGCGCTGGTGGGCGTGGCCTACCGCGAATACGCCCTCCCAGTGGCCTGGCATGTCGTGGGGGCCGACGCCCCGGAATCCTGGATCGGGCACTTCCGCCGCCTGCTGGGACAACTGGCACCGGCGGTCCCGGCCGGGACGCCGGTGCACGTCCTGTGCGACCGGGGCCTGGACAGCCGGGCCCTGTGGGTGCGGATCAGGGAACTGGGCTGGCATCCCGTCCTGCGTTATGCCCCTCACATCACCTTCCGCCCGTCCGGCGGCGACCGGGTTCCGGTCCGGACCCTGGGCGGCGGTCCCGGCACGCTCATCGTGCTGCACGCCCAGGACTGCGAGGACCCTTGGGTCCTGCTGACCGACACCCCGCCGGCGCACACCGACGCGGCCCTGTATGCCTGCCGCCACGGGCTCGAGCAGGGCTTCCGGGGCCTGAAGCGGGGCGGCTGGCAGTGGGGACGCACGCGCCGCACGGATCCCGTGCGCGTGGCCCGGCACCTGCTGGTCCTGGCCGCGGCCACGCTGCTGGCGGTCGCCTACGGCACCCGCCGCGAGGAGACCCGCGTCCGCGGTCTGCCACCCGCCCGGCTGCGCCGTCCACCCGCGGACGCCCCGCCCAGGTCTCTCCCGCCGCGCCGTTTCAGTGTGCTGCGGCAGGGCGCGGCCTGCCTCCGACGCCGGCGGGCCCGCAACCGCCTGTGGGCCCGCGTCTAGCTCACCCCCACGCCGGGGCCCGACCGCGCCGGCGGCCTGCGCTGCCTGTCGCCTCCCACCGCCTGAAGCCCGTCCTTCCCGCTCCACAGCCCCCCTCCTCCGAGGCCGCGCCACCCCGCGGCTCGCTCCCCCTGCCCCGGATTCCCGCTGGATCCAGGACCCAAACCCGAAACCGCGGACCGAAAGCCGATTCCCACCGGGACCGGCGCCCAACACGGGGCCCCCAACCACCCGGGACCGCATGGCCGAGCCGAAACACGCATCTAATTCATCTAGGAAATACCCTTGTCAAGGCCGGGGGCCTGGCCGCGCAGGCGGGTTTCCTCCACGCGCGTGCCGTGGGCCAGGACCCAGAGGGTGGCCACGGCCAGGACCAGCCAGTGCCGGTCGACGCGGGCGGGGTCCGTGCACCGGGTGCGGTACCACTGCCAGCCCCTGCGCCTGGCGTCCGGAAGCCCTGTTCCATCCAGACGCGCATCCCGTAGGCCCCAAGCTCCACATGCTCGGGGGCTTCGTCCGTGAGCAGGACCCAAGGGCTCTCCTGGACGGGAGCCCAGAGCACGATCAGAGTGCAGGACCGTTTGCGTTCCCGAAAGGCCTTCCCGGCCGTCACCGTGTCCTGGCCTGCCCGGGCCACGAAGCACTAGGCCAGCCCGCCGCGCGGGCCGGTCGCGGCTTGGAAGGTCATGTTTCGGTCGTAGCGCAGGTAGGGGTGCCAACCCTGGCGGAGGAGGGCGGCCCACAGGTCGCAGAGGACGCGCACGGTCATGGCCGCCGGCACCACCGGCCCCAGGCGGTCCGGCAGGTTGCAGAAGTCTGGCATCCAGGGGGCAGGTTGGTCGCCGGTCCTGAGGCGCCAGGCCCCGGGGATGGCCAAGCCCCGGTAGACCACGCTTACAACCAGGGCCACCCAATCCTCGCCCTTGGCCGTGGGGTCAATGGCCAGCGTCAGTGCCAAGCCTTTCCACCAGGCCAGCACCCAGCGCAGGAGGGGGGCGAAACAGCTCTCGACCTCCAGCTGCACCCGGCAGGGCGCGGCCCGGTCGGACCCGTCACGGAGCCATTCCCGCAGGTACGGGCGAGTTGTGTGCCAGCCCAGGCCTAGAGCCGGCAGGGCACCCAGGACCGCGTTCTGGCAGCCGCTACGGGCCAGGAGGGTCGCGCCCACCCACAGGGCCAGGCCCCGGACCTGGCTGGGCCTCAGGTGGGGCCGGGGCTTGCGATGCATTCGGCATGCGGATGGAATGCGGACGGAAGAAGCAGGGTCGGCTCCCGGTTTTTGTTGTTGATACAGGGTAACCCGCCATGCTTTTTCTGTTTCTTTGAACCGTTTTTCACCCCGTATGGGTTTTACCTACCCCTATCAGCCCTCATGCCCGCACCACGGCTGGCAAGGCAAGCGTAACGTACAGGACATCACCGGGGAAGGCCGTCGAAACTGGCCTGAGTCCGTTGACGGACCGCCGGCCGCGGACAGATGCGGAGACGAGGAAAGGCGCGGCGGCAGGATACCACCCCCAATGGCAGCCAAGTCTCAGAGGGACAATAGTCCTTTTTCGAGTAGTTCAGCAGACAGAACGCCACCCATCACAGGGTCGACACCGCTCGTGAGGAGCACTGCATGTACATAGGCACCGTGCACGTTGCGCAGAAACAAGCATTGCGATATCGGTTCACCCATTGGGTGACTTTGGTACAGGCAATACAAGGCTCACGGCACAGTGAACCCCGTCGACGTTGCCGTCAGCGAATTTCACCGCAAACGCTCGGCTCAGGCATTCATGCCAGGTCGACTGCCTGTGTTTCGCACTGGTCAGACGTCCCAGTCGCGGGCCGAACTGCGGCCCAGAATGCAAAACTGCTCCAACTCGTAGACACAGCCGTTGGCCGGCTGGGAGTCCGGTGACAGCCAGAACGCAACATGGTGTGCCACTTGGTCCGGCGTCAGGAGCCTCCCGGTAGGGGCGAAGGCCTTGGGCACGTTCAGGTACCAGTCCTCCGGTAGCCCCTCGGAGATTTTGAGTGCAATCTCGTTGGGCGACGTACACCAGCCGACGTTCAGTTGATTGATCCGAATCCGATCCTCGGCCAGGGCATTGGCCATGTTGCGAGTCATCGTCTGCAACCCGCCCTTGGATGCGGAATAGGGCATCAGGTCCGCCTGTCCCGACCATGCGTTGACCGAACCGATATTGACCACGGTACCTTCGCCCTGAGCACGGAAATGCGGCAAGGCGGCTCGGATGATGAGGGCGGGAGCCCGCAGGTTAATGTGATAGTGGCGATCAAACGTGGCCGCGTCAGTCTGTTCGATGGTGGCCCGAGCGGTGGTAGCCGCGTTGTTGGCCACGCCATCGATGCGTCCAAACCGGTTAACCGTGTTGGCCACCAAGGACTCGCAAAGCTCGGGGTCCGTAACGTCGCCCACAGTGTAGGCGGCCGCGTCGCCGAGTTCCACGCACAAGCCCTGGGCCGCATGTTCGCGTCGTCCGTGAACCATGACGGAAGCACCTTCCGCCACACACTTCCTAGCGATTGCCTCGCCAATGCCTGTGGTTGATCCGGTGACAAGAACCACTTTGTCCTTAAGAAGCATCTGACCTTTTCCTGTTGTTGGTGACCAACGACGAACAGACCTTGAGTGCATTGATCAGCGAGTGGGGTCGTGCGGTGCCTTGTTCCACGATGTCGAAGGCGGTACCGTGGGCAGTGGTGGTCACGGGCACGGGCAACCCGCCGATTACCGTGACTCCGCGGGCGAAACCGAGCAGCTTGATGGCAATCTGCCCCTGGTCGTGGTACATCGTGACGGCACCCCCAAACTGACCATCCGCAAGGCGCACGAACAGCGTGTCCGGCGGGTACGGTCCGTGCACCGGAATGCCTCGCCGGCGGCCCTCGTCGACCGCGGGGCCAATCACTTCCACTTCCTCGTCTCCGAACAAACCTCCCTCGCCGGCATGGGGATTGAGGCCGGCCACTCCGATGCGGGAGTCCGGCAAATTCAGGTTCTGCATGACGGCATGCAGCTGTTCAATGGCTGTCAGTACGCCGGGAGCCGAAACCCGGGCAGGGACTTCGGCCAGCGGAATGTGGGATGTAACGCGCGACGTGCACCAGTCGTCGAGGATGTTGATCTCGTGGGCTGGAGCCGGACACTCGAACAACCCCGTCAACAGCGCGGCGTCGTCGGGATGGCGCGAACCGCCCAGCTGCAAGGACTGCTTGTGCATGGGACCGTATAGGAATCCCGCAAGCACACCACGCGCGACCAAGTCGGCTGCCGTGCGCAGGCTTGCCATGCAGCCGATGCCGGCTTCCCGGGACACCGACGCAACCGGAACCCGGTCCAGGTCGTCTCCTTCCGGCTCCAACAGGATCGGGCGGTCAATTGACACTTGGTCCAGGTCGGTCAATGCAACAGTGGGAAGATCCGGAACCGGCAACTGGGCTTGTTGCGCGCCACGCCGTAGCCACGCGCGGCGGCCAACCACAAAAAGCCTGACTTGCGGCGGTAGCGGCCCCGCCAACAACCGCACCGCCAGCTGGGGCCCAACTCCCGCCGGGTCACCGAGGAGAAGCCCAATGGCCAGCTGCGTGGTCAATTGAGCCGCCAAGGGCTCTGCATCACACCGGGTTCGCTGAACGCAAGGGGAACCTCCCCGGTCACGGACAGCCGGGGATGTGCTTCGATCTCCGGGAGTAGGCAGGGACTGGCATGGAAATCGTCAAGGATGAGCGTGTTCTCGATGAACACCAGGCGCGCATCCTCAGGCGGCCGCGCACAACCGCGCATGGAAACATGCAGCGATTTCTCGTCCGACGGCATGGTGATGGGCAGGCTAACCCGGAACATGCCGAAAATCCCGGATGTGACCGCATTGGTATACGTGGCATGCCAATCGATCTTCTCCGCCACGCGCGCGGTCGTGATGTTGGCCAGGCCCAGACCGGCAACATTGCCGTGGGTCTCCTCGGTCAGGTCAAGAACCGTGATCACGGCCACGTCCGAAGTCCCGAACTCCTCCTCCTGGCGCGGGATCATGAGGCGGCTCACGATGTTGGTGTCCATGCCGGTGCCGCTGATGTTCTTACCCATCTCCCTAACCACGAGCACGTCGATTTCGGGGAAGGGCAGGCTGGCCATCATGTCCTTGGCCTCCTGCAACAATTCCGCTTCGGGTTCCAAGCCAACCTGATCGGAGGTCAGGAACTCGATGCGCGCGGTCTCGTCATAGGCGTTCTCAACTGGACAGAGGGCGCCAATGAAGTTGGTGCTGTTGGCGTAGATGCGGGCGGCAGGCGCAAGGTACTTCTGGAAGAAGGCTCCACCACCGCCATGCATGATGGAGGCTCCGTGCTGCTTGCCGAATCCGATGACGCACATCTTCGACGGACCGCTCTCAAGGTGGCTGCGGAAGTCGGTATGCGGTTTGATGCGGCTTACCAGAACACAGTGGTCGGCCGCCATCGAATCCTTCCCCTGGTACAGGATCGGCCCGCCATCCGGGATTTCGCCAATCGGTTCAACCTCCATGGTCGCCCTGATTTCGCAACCCGCACTTTCTTCCGTGACCCCAAGTTCCGCCAGCATCGTCTTCTGGCCTTCGGCGATCGCCCCACCGTGACTGCCCATGGCCGGAAACACGAACGGCCGGAAGCCATGGGCCTTCAGCCAGTCGACCGAACCCCTGACCAGCATCGGGATGTTGGCGATGCCGCGACTGCCGGCACCCACCCCGACCACCGCGCCCGGCTTCATTCGGGCCAGCACCCCGCTTTCATCCCAGGCCTCCAAAACCCGCGCGTGGATGTCCGCAACCTTGACCGTGTCGAACGTCTGGTGAACCGAAAGGACTTTGCCCGGCAGGGGCGCCGGGAAGTCCAGATTCTGGATTTGCTCTATCAGTTGCATGTCTATTTCCCCCAAAGGTTGGTTGCACCCGACCCTTTCAGTCGGGATGCCGCTCGCGTACCTGTTGAACAATTTCCTTCATCAAGCCGGCGAAATCGTCCGACGCGGCCTTGAAGGCGTCACCGGCGATCACCAGTGGCGCCCCAAACACCACGATCTGCGCGCCGAGGTCCAGCGTCTCGAGCGCCTGTGCCACGCTCAGGCCGCCCACGGCCTGTACCGGGATGGAAACCGCGTCGACAACCGCCTCCAGGTCCTCGAGCGGTGTCCGCGCCGGTTCCAGGTTCCGCTCGTCGAACCCCGTGTGAACGATGATGTAGTCCACGCCCATGTCCTGTGCTTCCCTTGCCCGGCCCGGTTTGTCGGGACAGAGCATGACGTCGCACATCACCTGCTTACCGTACCGCCTGGCCATCTCCACCTGGGCCAGGATGCTCGCGTCGTGGGCCTGGCCCATGACCACCACCATGTCGGCACCGGCCTGGAACATCATCTCCCCCTCCAGGCCGGCCCCGTCCATGGTCTTGAGATCCGCCACAAGAGGGGTATCCGGAAACTCGCGACGCAGTGCCCGCACACCATGCAGCCCTTCGGCCAGGATCAGTGGTGTACCGGCCTCAAGCCAGTCCACGCCGGCGTCGCAGGCGGCATGTGCCATTTCCAGGGCCTCGGGGATGGTGGTGACATCCAACGACAATTGAATCAGTGCTCCCGGCATAGCGGCATCCACCACCCTCGCGTTGACAGTGGTTTGGTCAGTTCCAAACCAGAACTGACTTGACACTGGCCCCGGATTCCATGGCCGAGAACGCTTCGTGCCAATCCGTCAACGGATACAGACCGCCGATGACCGGGTCCAGATTGAGCTGGCCGGTCTGCAGCAGGGTCAGAACCCGTTCCCACGTGGCAAAGGTGTGGCTGAAGCAGCCTTGCAGCGTCACCGCCTTCTGCACCAGCGGGTCCAGGTTGAAGTCCAGCGGTTGCGGTCCCCAGCCAATCTTCGTGATTTGACCGTTGGGACGCACCATCTCCATGCCGGACTGCAGGGCGGCGGAATGGCCGGTGCAGTCCACCACCAGATCGGCGCCGAAGCCGTCACCCAGGGATCGAACCAAGGTGTGTGGGTCCTCCTCCTCGACGTTGATCACGTGGTCGGCGCCCAGTTCGGCCGCGATGTCCAATCGGGCCTGGTCGGCACCGGTTCCCAGCACCACCAGCGTACCGGCCCCCTGAATTCGCGCGATCTGCAGGGCCATGATGCCGATGGGCCCCGGACCCTGGACTACCACCAAGTCACCTGCACGCACGTCGGTCTTTTCGACCAGTGCGTTGTACGCCACACAACCCGGCTCTGTCAGGGCAGCATGCTCCCACGACACGGCATCAGGCAGGGGATGGAGGATCTCGGGCCGCGCAACCACGATATCTGTGAAGGCACCGTCGATGAGGGCTCCATAGCCCAACCGGTTGGGACAAAGGTTGTACGCACCGCCCAAACAGTAGCCGCAGCGGCCGCACACCTTTGCCGCGGTCTCGCACGTAACCCGGTCTCCGGGAGCCACACCATCCACGTCCGCACCCACTGCCAAGACTTCGCCGCTGAATTCATGTCCCAGCACCAGCGGCAGGTTAATCTCCCAACTCTGGTGGTTGCGCCACAGATGAACGTCGCTGCCGCACACGCCGGCGGCACGCACCCCAATCAGCACACGGTCGGAAGGGCACTCCGGTTCCTCCGTCTGCCGGATCTCCACCTGGCCGTCAACCAGACCGTACTTGACAAGGGCATCCATGCCTCAGGTTCCCTCTGAAACTATGCGAAGTGCTTGGCGCGCATGGCGCGCAGGAAGTCAACGCTGCGTCGCATTTCGTCCATGCCGTGCATGCCGTCCTCAATGCTCACCCACCCATTGAAACCAGCCTGTGCAAGCCGGCTGAATATCGCATCGTAGTCGTTGAGACCCTGTCCCGTGACCCCATGCTGCAGGGCATCGAGGTAGCCGATTGAACCGTCGGCCGCCTTGACGTCCTCCAGGGTCGCGCCCTCCGCCAGAAACCTGTCGCTGGCATGCATGGTGACCACCCGGGGAAGGACCGCATCCAACAGTTCAATCGGATCATCCCCTGCCACAAAGGCATTGGAAGGATCATACTGAACACCGAAATGCGGCGACTCGGGAACCGAGGCCAGAACCTTGAGGAACACAGCCATCTTCTGCGCGAATTCGGGCCAGGTCCAATAGCCGTCCTTGTAGTGGTTCTCCAACGCCAGCACGATGTCCAGTTCGGCCGCGACCGGGAGAATCCGGTCGTAGCACTCGGCCACCCGCTCCAGCCCTTCTTGCAGGGACAGACCGGGATAGCGCTGGCCGGTCAGGATGCGGCACGCCGTCCCGCGGCCACCGAGAAACCTGGCCGTTTCCATCATCCGCAGCTGGTGTTCGACCGCCCGGGTCCGGCATGTCGGGTCGGGATGCGTGAAATCCGCCGACACGCACAGCATGGGCATCGCGTGGTTGCCGCGTGCCAAGGCGTCGCCGATCGACTCGAGGTAGCCCCGGTCCAGGGACGCAAAGAATCCTTCGTAGAGTTCCAGCCCTTCAACCTCCAGGGCATCCGCCATGTCAATCCATTGAAAGACGTCCATCGTGCGGTCGATGCAAATGGCGTCGAGATAGCACTTGGGAAAGGCTGCGATGTGCATGGTGGCCGCCACGGTGCCGTCACGGAATGAGAATGACCTTGATCAGGTCAAGTTCGCCCTTGGCCAGGCCATCGACCAGTGTCGGCCCCTCCTCCAGGGGCGCGACCTTTTCGATCAGCGATTCGACATCGATGACCTTTCTGGAAATCGCCTGGATGACCCGCTCGAACTCGGTGCTGAACCCATAGGTGCCGGCCACGGTCAGTTCCCGCGTCACCACCTCCTGCATGTTCACTTCGATCATGAGATCGCTGTTGCCAATCCAGGTTACGTGGCCGCCGACGCGCACCATGGCATGGGCCTGCTGCACCGACTTCGTCAAGCCAACGGCCTCGATGGCAACGTCGGCACCGGCCTGTCCCGTCATGTCCATGACGGCGGCCACCGGATCCTCTTCCCGCACATTGATGGTCACATCGGCACCAACGGCACGGGCCAGTCCCAAACGGTGCTCGCTCATGTCGGTGACGATGATCGTGCCGGCCCCGCTGCGCCGAGCACATTGAAGCGCGAGCAGACCGATGGTACCGGCACCGACAACGACCACCGTGTCCATCAACGCTATCGGCGTCCGGCTGATGGCGTGGACTGCGATCGAAAGGGGCTCGCACATGGCCGCTTCGTTCCAGGACATGCCTTCCGGCTTGGGATAGAGCATCGACTTGTGAACGATCGCGTGATCGGCATAGGCCCCGGGCTGGTTGACGCCGACGACCTGGCGCTGGCCGATGCCGTCGTACGGGAACATGGGGGACACGATGACCTCGTCCTCCTCCTCGACGCCCGCGACCCCACTGCCAAAGCGGGACACAATACCGCTGAATTCGTGTCCCATCACCATGGGGGGCGTGCGCCTGCCGGTACTGCCCGTGTACCCGTGCACATCGGACCCGCAGATGCCCACGGCCTTGACGTCCACCAGGACTTCTTCGGGCCCTGGTACCGGAACATCCATGTCCCGCATCACCATGTGCCAGGGAGCGGTATAGACGATCGATCTCATGTTGGACTGGAGCCTCCTGGGTAAATTGGATCCATTTGATTATCGCCCAACCCGGTTCCTTCAGGACCGATGTTGGAGAGAGGTGGTTGGGCAATTCGGCATGGAATGACCCGCCCAGCGGCATTGCCCGCTTATAGTTATCCGGTGACACCACCCCCTCGCAAACGGCCCGTGCCCAACCGAAGGTTCCGACGAGTTTCGAACACTGCAATGAGTGCCTACACCGCAGAGGCCATCGAACGACAGATCCTGAAACGGCGCATTGTCATCGCGCTGATTATCACCATCCCAACCTTGCTGTTGGTGTTGTTCTACGGCTACAACCTGTATCTGGAACCGCTCATCCGGCAATGCCCCAGGGACTGCCAGGGACTTGACCTCTCCGGAGAGCTGTTGCACGATCGGTCGTTCGCCGGGTTCGACCTGTCCAGCGCGAACCTGTCGATGGCGCTTGCTCCGGACGTGGACTTCACCGACGCAACCCTCTATTTCACCAACTTCACGGAGACCAGCCTCCAACGCGCAAGTTTTGTCGGATCCGATCTGACCGGAGCGTTGTTCGCACGCGCCGATCTGCGCGGCGCGGACTTGCGCGACACGGTTCTCGACGGCGCAAGATTCCAGGGAGCCGACTTGCGGGAAGCCGACCTGCGCGGAGCCCGCATGACATCGGCCGACTTGACCGGAGCTTGGCTTCGCGGCTCGACAATAGACGATGACACGGCCTTGAGCGCCCACTGGGCGCGGATGTGGAGAATTGTCAACGAACCCATCGCAGGCCAAGACTTGTCCGGAGTCAGCTTCGCCAACGCCAACCTGCAGGGCATTGACTTCGGCACGGCCAACCTTGTCGGAGCCAGATTCAACAACACGGACCTGCGCGGTGCCCGTTTGGCCAACGCCAACATGACTGCGGCAGACCTGCGCAAGACCCGGATTGACGACACAACGACGCTTCCGACCACGGCCATGCTGGTTTGGCGTCTGCACAATCAGGCCCAACTGGGCTGGCAGCTGGCAGGCACGGACCTCAGCCGCGAGATGCTGAACGGAGTGGTGCTGCAACAGGCGGACCTCTCCGGCACCGTGCTGCGGGGCACCTCCCTTGTTACGTCCAACCTGCGGGATGCCAACTTGACGGGCGCGGATCTCAGGGACGCGGATCTAACCGAAGCGGATCTGGATCGGACCACTCTGCGCAATGTCGATCTGCGGGGCGCCAACCTGCACGGGGCCGAATTGGGCTTGGCCGATCTAAGGGATGTCCAGTTGGACAATGCCACAGTGTTGTCGGGAACCTGGCGGACGGTCTGGCGCATTGTCAATCAAGGCGGCGAGAACCTGGACCTAAGCGGTCGTTTCCTGGGCTGGGCCAACCTCGCAGGGGCCAACCTTGCAGGGGCCGATCTGACCGGAACCGATTTGCGCTTCGCCGATTTGACCAACGCCAACCTGGCCGGGGCAATTCTGGTGGATGCCAATCTGGCCAATGCCAACCTCGATGGAGCCGACTTGGCCGGGGCCAACCTAACCGGGGCCGATCTACGCGGTACCGGTTTGGACGGCGCGCAAGGTTGACGCCTTGCCAAGACCGGACGCGTCCGCCCGTTTGGCATCCCGGCGCGATCCAAGGTCCTGTAACCTCCGTGCAGGGTGGCAGGCCTGTACAAGACCGGGGATTCGTCCGCGGGTCGTGCGTCTTGCAACGGGCTTTCGCCTTTTTGGATTGGACTGGCTTCAAGCCTTACAATCCCCGAACCCAATCCGCTCCCACAGCGCGCCGCACTACGGATCCCCGTAGTGTTTGCGTTCGGATTCCGATCCGTCGATCCGGATCTCCGGGCCTGCGCGCTGGACGAGCTCTTTTGTTCACTTCCTTTCGGAGGAATTCATGAAGCTGAGAAAGCTTTTGCCTTTCAGCGTGTTGCTGTTGGTGTTTGCAATGGCCTTTACGGCCTGCGCGGGCACCCCGGCCATCGAGCCCGCGGCCCCTGCCGACTCCGGCGATGCCATGGCCGATGCCGACGACACGATGGAGGACTACTCCAACGCGTCCCGCGCCGAAACCCTGATCTTCGAGGTTGATGCCCGCGGCGGTCAGTTCGCCGATCCCGAACTGCACAATCCCTACGTACCCGGCGGCCTGCGCAACCAAGGCAACCATCAGGCTTCGACCGAACCGCTGTTCATGCTCAACTACCAGACCGGCGAAATGGAACCGTGGCTGGGCGAGTCCTTCGTCCCGAACGACACGTTCGACGTCTGGACCCTCAACATCCGCAAGGGCGTGAGGTGGAGCGACGGCGAGGACTTCAACGCCGACGACGTGGTCTTCACCATGAACATGCTGTTGGAGCACACGGAACTGAGCTACGCGGCCGCGCAACAGGACTGGGTCGATAGCGTCGAAAAGGTTGACGACTTCACGGTCGTGTTCAACCTGACGCGCCCGAACCCGCGCTACCAGTTGGACCACCACTCCGTGAAGATCTGGGGCTCCCTGCCCATCGTGCCCGAACACATTTGGGCCGGCCAGGATCCCCTGACCTTCAAGTTTTACGACACGGACCAGGGTTGGCCCGTGTGGACCGGTCCCTACATCCTGGACACCATTTCGCCGACCGAGTTCAGCTACGTCCGCGACGACAACTGGTGGGGCGTTGAAGCCGGATTCCGGGACATGCCGGAACCCAAGAAGCTGATCTGGATCCGCAGCGCCTCCGACGAGACCGCGGTCAACAACTTTGCCAACGACGGCATCGACAGCCTCATGGACATTACGTTGGGTCAGCTCCAGGCCGTCCAGGCCCAGAACCCCAACGTGGTCACGTGGTTCACCGACATGCCGCTGGCTTGGGTCCCGGATCCCTGCTCCCGCACGTTCGAGCTGAACAACGCGATTGAGCCGTGGAACGACAAGGACATGCGCTGGGCGCTCAACTACATGGTTGACCGCGACGAAATTGTGGCAATTGCCTACGAGGGCACGACGCTCAAGAACCGCCACCCCTTCCCGGCCTATCCGCCGCTGGATCGCCTGGTCGACCTGGCCGATGCGGCCGGCACCTGGGATGTGGACCAGCTGTTCACGCACTCGCCCGAAATGGCCGCCGAGATCCTGTCCGGCAAGGGCTACACCCGCGACGGTGACGGCTACTGGACCAAGGACGGCGATGAGCTCTCGCTCGAGATCGCCGTGCACGAAGGCTTCATTGAGAAGAAGCGTATCGCGCAGGTGGTTGTCGAACAGTTGCAGCGTCAGGGCATCGATGCCGTGCAGGTCAACCAGGCCGGTCAGATCTGGGGCGACAACTTCCGCAATGGCAACTTCGAGTCCCGCATGGGCTGGCAAACCTGTGGTTCCGTAAACGAGCCGTGGGCCACCCTCGACAACTTCAACACCCGTTGGCTGGTTCCGATTGGCGAGCGCGCCAACAAGAACTCGTGGCGATGGAGCGGTGACAACGCCGAAGCCTTCAGTGCCCTTGTCGACCAGATCGGCGCCTTGGCCGTGGGCGACCCGGCCGTGGACGATCTCTTCGTGGAGGCTTCCGCACTGCTTTTCGAGGACCTGCCGGTGATTCCGATTACCGAGGCCAAGAAGATCATTCCGTTCATGGAGACCTACTGGACAAACTGGCCCACCTACGACAACCAATACATCCACCCGCCGACCTGGTGGCAGCACACCCACTACATCATTCACGAAGTCACGGCCGCCCAGTAAGGGCTGACGCCGACAAGTGATTTGAATGCGGGAACGGGGGTCTCAGGGCCCCCGTTCCCGTTCAACAACGTTGCATTGGCTGCCACCGGGGAAATACGCACATGAGCGAGTTGACACTGGGGTATTTCCTGCGCCGACTTGGCATGTGGCTCCTTACCATCTGGATTGGCGCCACCCTGATCTTCACCATTCCCCGCCTGGCGCCGGGCGACCCAATCACGGCGATGGTGGAGCGCATGATCCAACAGGCCGGCTACATTGAGAACTCGGCCGACCTGATCGAGGCCTGGCGCGCCCGATTCGGCCTGGACGGCCCCTGGCACGTCCAATACCGAAACTATCTTCTGAGCATGGTGCGGGTTGACCTTGGCTATTCCCTGGCCAATTTCCCCGCACGGGTTACGGACATCATCGGCCGGTCCCTGCCGTGGACCCTGGGCATGGTGTCCATTGCCACGATTCTGTCGTTCGGCGCCGGCAACCTGATTGGCGCGTTGATGGCCTGGCGCCGGGTACCGGCGTTCATCCGCAACATCCTGCCGGTGTCCCTGACCTTCACCTCCATCCCGTTCTTCATGTTCGGGATCCTCCTGATTTCGTTCCTGGCCTTCAAGTGGAAGATCTTCCCCGCCTTTGGCAACTACGGCCGCGGCGTGGAACCGGGATGGAACCTGGACTTCATCCTCAGCGTCCTCCACCACGGCCTGCTGCCGGTTCTCTCCATCGTGGTCACCTCGATGGGGTTCTGGGCCCTGGGCATGCGGGGCATGATGGTGACCACGGACGGCGAGGACTACATGATTCTGGCGAATGCCAAGGGCCTGCGCTCCCGGCGCATCTTCTGGTTCTACGGCATCCGCAACTCGATGCTGCCGCAGGTCACGGCCCTGGCACTCAACCTGGGGGCGGTGGCCGGAGGTTCGCTGCTGGTGGAACTCATCTTCGGCTACCCGGGCCTGGGCTACTTCCTGTACCAGGCCATCATCTCGGCGGACTACACCGTGATCCAGGGCATCGTGTTCATGCTGATCGTCGGTGTGGCGACCGCCGTCCTGATTCTCGACCTGCTCTACCCGATGATTGATCCGCGCATCACCTACAGCAAGGGCCAGGCATGAGCGTCGCCACAGCTGCACCCGCCAACGGAAGCCAGGACTCCGCCCGCCGGGGCCTCAACACGTGGGACTCGCCGTGGCTGAACTTCAAGTTTCTGCTTGGCCTGTCGATGATTGCCATCATTCTGCTGATGGCGGGAGCCGGTCCGCTGGGCCTCTACGACACGACCCGGGCGCGGGTTGCCTCCGCGCCGTTGAACCTGCCCCCGGTCTGGACCAACATCGACAACCCGTTCTTCGGCGAGCCCGATCCGGAGTATCCGCTGGGGACCGACAGCGACGGCCGGGACCTGACGGCAGTGCTGCTGGTGGGGGCGCCGCGGTCGCTGCACATTGGCCTGATCGCGGCCGGCGCCGGCATGCTAATCGGCGTGGTCCTGGGCTTCTCGGCCGGCTTCATCGGCGGCTGGTGGGATGCCTTCGTCCGGACCATCAGCGACTCGATCATCACGATTCCCGCACTGGCCGTCCTGATCGTGATCTCGGCCTTCGTCAAGAACCTGGACGTTGTGATCCTGGCACTCCTGTTGGCGGCCTTCGCCTGGCCCGGACCAACGCGCCTCCTGCGCGCCCAGGTGTTGTCGATGCGCGAACGCGGCTATGTGCAGATGGCCCGCCTGTCCGGTGCCAACACCTTTTCCATCCTGTTCCGCGAAATGCTGCCCAACATGTTGCCGTACTTGGCCGCGAGTCTGACCGGCAACGTGTCCGGAGCCATCCTGGCGGCCACCGGCCTCGAGGCCCTGGGCTTGGGCCCGACCCGCATTCCCACCATGGGCATGACCATCTACCACGCCATGTATGTCTCGGCGCTGTTCCGCGGCATGTGGTGGTGGTGGGGCATGCCGATTGTGGCCTTGGTGATTGTGTTCACCGGATTGTTCCTGATGACCGTGGGCCTGGACGAAATCGCCAATCCGAGACTGCGGGGGATCCGGGAGCAATGACCGCTGCAACGACCATCGACGCCATGGACACCGTCATGGTGGACAGCGGTCCCTCGGAACAGGACGCGGTCCTGGACATCAGAAACCTTCAGGTCTTCTACGCCACGCCGTCCGGCGACGTCCGGGCGGTGGACAATGTGTCCTTCAAGGTGCAGCGCGGCGAGATCATCGGCCTGGTGGGCGAGTCCGGCTGCGGAAAGACCACCACCGCCATGGCGATTTTGCGCCTGGTGCAACCCCCGGGGCGCATTGCGGGCGGGGAGATCAACCTGGACTCGGTCAACCTGGCCGACTTGGAGGGGGACGACCTGCGCGAGACCCGCTGGACCAAGCTGTCCCTGATTCCACAGGGTGCCATGAACTCACTGAACCCGGTGATGCGCATCAGTTCGCAGATCAAGGACACCATTCGCACCCATGAAGGCAGGATCTCCAACCGGGAACTCAAAGAACGCATTCTCCAGCTGTTGCAGCTGGTGGGCCTGCCCAGCCGCGTCTACGACATGTACCCCCATGAACTGAGCGGCGGCATGAAGCAACGGGCCTGCATTGCCATGGCGATCGCCCTGGACCCGGTGCTGGTCATCGCGGACGAACCGACCAGCGCCCTGGATGTCGTCGTGCAGCGGGTGGTGGGCGAAACGCTGTTGGACGTCAAGGAGCGTCTCGGTGTCTCCATGATTGTGATTGGCCACGACATGGGGTTGATGGCCCAACTGGTAGATCGCCTGGCGGTCATGTACGCAGGCCGCATTGTCGAGTTTGCGCCGGTCGAATCCATCTTCAACGAGCAGCTCCACCCCTACACGCAGCTTCTCATCGAGTCGATTCCATCGATCAAGGAGAAAAAGCCGCTCAAGTTGACCGAGGGGCTGACCCATGACCTGCGCACGCACATGCAGGGTTGTATCTTCCAGCTGCGGTGCCCCCACGTCATGGACATTTGCCGCGAGGAGAACCCGCCCATGCGGGCACTGCGCAGCCGGCACGAAACCGCCTGTCACCTGTACGACGACGACGGCATTCGCCTCCACTAGGGCGGGCACACCCTAGACCGAACACGGAACCGCGAGACACATCCACCATGGCACCGCTGCTGGACATCAAGAAGGCCACCAAAATCTACGGCGGCGGCATGCTCAGCGCGGGTCCCGTCACCGTGGCCCTGCAGGACTACGACCTGACCATCGAGGAATCCCCGGCCACCATCACCACGATTGCCGGCGAGTCCGGCAGCGGCAAGTCGACCCTGGCCAATCTGGTGCTGGGGTTCACGGAGTTGACGTCCGGCCAAATCGTCTACCGAGGCCGGGATTTGGCGGAGATGACAGCACCGGAGCGCATGGACTATCGGCGAGAGGTGCAGGCTGTCTTCCAGGATCCGTATGCCGTCTACAACCCGTTCTACCGCGTCAAGCATGTGTTCGACCTGATCATCCGCAACTTCAAGATGGCCTCGGGCAAGGCCGAAGCCAGGGACATGATCGAGAATGCCCTGAACGTGGTGGGCATGCGCGGCGAGGAGGTGCTGGAGAAGTACCCGCACCAGTTGAGCGGTGGGCAACGCCAGCGCATGATGATGGCCCGGGCCTACATGCTGAAACCCAAGCTGATCGTGGCCGACGAACCCGTTTCCATGGTGGACGCCTCGCTGCGGGCCATGATTCTGGACATCATGCTGCGCCTGCGGGACGAGGAGGGCATGTCCTTCCTGTACATCACCCACGACTTGAGCACGGCCTACCAGATTGGGGACCACATCTACCTGCTCTACCAGGGATCGGTGGCCGAAAGCGGTGAGGCCGCTGCCGTGATCGAGAACCCGAAGCATCCGTACGTGCAACTGCTGCTCGATTCGATTCCGGTGCCCGATCCATCCGTGAAGTGGGGCGGCGACGAGGCCACCACTATCGACGACGAGGAAATGAGGGTCAGCGTGGACAGCGGCTGCCGGTTCTATCCCCGTTGCACGCAGCGGATGGACCGCTGCCTGGAGGCATCTCCCGTGCCCTTCCCGGTCGGGGCCAACAATCACAATGCCTCCTGCTTTCTCTACGATGAGGAAGAAAAAATCCTGGCCTGACCGGTTGAACATCGCCCTGCGGCCGGGAGACGACTTTGGTGCTTTTCGGCAGGACCATGGGCCCGTGACCGTAGATAAAATCCTGGCGGGGCGCGTTCTGGCAATCGGGTACGCCTGCTGGGACCTCACCTTCACCGTCGACCATCACTTCGGTCCCGACGAAAAGGGAACGGCGCGGGACCTTGCCCAGTGCGGCGGCGGGTTGGCCGCCAACGCAGCCGCGGCATCCGGGAGGCTGGGCTTTGACACCTGGCTGGCATCCTATCTGGGTCGGGACATGTTCGGGGACGCCCACGCCGCGGAACTCAAGGCCCACGGAGTTCACACGGATCTCCTCCTGCGCGGCGAGGTGCCCACCAGCATCTCCGCGATCATGGTCAAGCCGGACGGCCGCCGTGCGCTCGTCAACCACAAGCTGCCGCAACCATCGATTGCACCGGACGCGATCTCCCTCGCCGACTTGCAACCCGATTGTGTACTGGTGGACGGCCGGCAGTTGCCCGTCGCCCACCGGGTGCTGGATCAGGCCGCACGGTTGGGGATTCCATCGATGATTGACGCCGACAGCGCATCCCGGGACATCCTGGATCTGGCGGTACGCGTGGACCACGTGGTCGGATCCGAGCGGTACGCGACCGAACTGGCGGGACTGGCGGATCCGGCTGCCGCAGTCGTGCGGTTGGCCAACAACCGGCAGACGTTGGTGGTGACCTGCGGCGACAAGGGGCTGCTGTGGGCCCGCGATGGTGCGTTCGGGTCCATGCCTGCCCATCAGGTCGAAGTGCTTGATACCAACGGCGCCGGCGATGCTTTCCACGGCGCATATGCAGGTGCCCTGGCCGCGGGCCTTCCCTGGTTGGAAACCCTCAGGTTCGCCAGCGCGACCGCCGCGCTCTGCTGCGGTACAGTAGGATCACGCAACGGCCTGCCGCGACAGGATGCAGTCCATGCCCTCATGCAGGAACAACCCTTGGAATCCCAGCCCATAACGAGGACCAGACCATGACCGCCCGTATTTCCGTCTCTTCATGGACTCTGCATCGAGCCTTGGGGGCCATGTGGCTGGACGGCTTCGATCCCGCCAAGCAAACCCCGCCTGGCCCCGCCCGGGAAATCGATCTCCTGGAACTGCCCGGCAGGGCCGCAGCCCACGGCATCCGCACCTTGGAACTGTGCCACTTCCACTTCAGTTCCCGCGAAGAGGGTTATCTCGCGGAACTTGCCGCCGAAGCGGACACGCACAATGTTGAACTGTACTCAATCCTGATTGACGACGGAGACATCACAGCGCCGGATCCGGCGGTTCGGGACAGGGACACAGCCTGGATCCGCAGTTGGATCGACACGGCGGGCGAACTTGGCGCGAGCGCGGCCCGCGTGATTGCCGGCGATACCGATCCCGTGCATGCCAACGGCAGCCTGACGGAGGATCCCAACATCCGGCAAAGTGCAATCGCCCTCAAGGAGCTTCATGCCTACGGAGCGGAACGGGGCGTGAAGGTTTTTACCGAGAATTTCAAAAAGCTGTCGTTGAAGGCGGATCAGCTGCTGGCCATCCTCGAACTCTGTGACGGCCAAATCACCATCTGTGCCGACTTCGGCAACTTCAAGGGTGAGGACCGCTACGAGGAATTTGCCAAGATTGCGCCTCATGCCACCTCCGCCCATGCCAAGGCCCAGTATACCGACGACGGAGCCATCATCCCGGACGATCTGATCGGGGGCATGCGCGTGCTCAACCAGCACCACTTCCAGGGACCGTTTTCCCTCATTTTCGACCAGCCGATGGCCGACGGCAAGACCGAATGGGACTACCTGGACTTGATGAAGGGCATCGCCGACCAGCACATTCAAGCTTGAAGCCAGCCGGATGCGCGGCAGGGGGAACGCAATGCGCCTGGACACTGGCGACCGGTACGCGGCAGCCCAAGGGCTGCCGCGTTTTGGTTCAAGGGACGCGGGCCCGCGCCCCAAACCGCATCCGGACCAACCAGTTGACCGCGGAGGCACCCCGTGACCGAAACCCAATGGTCGTTTGATGTGGATCGAGTGGACTCGACTGTTTATGACATCGTTACCTCCGGACCGGGGCCCTCCGGATCCCTGCCCTTGGACGACGACCTGCTACGGAATGCCCCGTCCGGCGACTTGTTCGGACTCACCCAGAATGCGGGAATGGGCTGGTCCCCGGGCCGGTTGCGCCAACCCGAGTTCCTGATTCTTTCGACCCAGGGCGGACTCAGGGCACCCGACGGGCATCCGATCGCCCTTGGCTTCCACACGGGTCACTGGGAGGTGGGGCTCCTCGTGGAGGAGGCCGCCCGCACAATCACGTCCCTCGACTGCACCCCCTTTGCTGCCTATGTGAGCGATCCGTGCGACGGTCGCACCCAGGGTACCCGGGGGATGTTCGACAGCCTTGCTTACCGCAACGACGCCGCCCAGGTTATGCGAAGGCTCATCCGCTCCCTACCCACGCGCAAGGGAGTCATGGGAGTCGCGACCTGCGACAAGGGACTGCCGGCCATGATGATCGCCTTGGCATCCCAGTCGAACCTGCCGGCGGTCGTGGTGCCTGGTGGGGTCACCTTGCCTCCAGAACGCGGCGAGGATGCAGGTAAGGTCCAGACCATCGGCGCCCGGTACGCTCAGGATTTGATTTCGCTGGAAGAGGCCGCCGAACTCGGTTGCCGGGCCTGTGGTTCGCCCGGCGGTGGTTGCCAGTTCCTTGGCACGGCCGGTACCAGCCAGGTTGTGGCTGAAGCCTTGGGCATGTCTGTGACCCACTCCGCCCTGGCCCCTTCCGGACAGGAAATTTGGCGGGACATGGCCCGGCAGTCCGCCAAGTGCCTGGTCCGCATGCACGCCGACGGCATCACGATGGCGGACATCCTGACCGAGGACGCCCTACACAACGGCATGGTGGTGCATGCCGCGTTCGGCGGCAGCACCAACCTGTTGCTGCACATTCCGGCAGTGGCGTTCGCGGCCGGTCTGCCCCGCCCCTCCGTGGAAGACTGGAAACGCATCAATTCGAAGGTGCCGCGGCTGGTCGACGTCCTGCCCAACGGTCCCCGCGGTTGGGTCACGGTGCAGGCATTCCTCGCGGGCGGCGTGCCCGAGGTGATGCTGCACCTCAGGAACATGAACCTGCTTAAGCTGGACGCCCTGACGGCCACCGGCCAAACCGTTGGCGACAATCTGGACCAGTGGGAACGCAGCGAACGCAGAGCGCGGGTGCGGTCGATCCTGGAGGAACAGGACGGAGTCGCGCCCGACCAGGTCATCATGGGACCCGTCGCAGCGCTGCGGAACGGAATGACCAGTACCGTAACCTTCCCCACCGGCAATCTGGCACCGGAAGGGTCCGTCATCAAGAGCACGTCCATCGATCCGACGGTGCTGGACGATGCCGGAGTCCTGCACATGATCGGTCCAGCCCGCGTATTCACCCGGGAACGCGATGCCATCAGGGCCATCAAGGGTTTGACGGACAGTCCGGTCCAGGCCGGCGATATCATCGTCCTCATGGGCCGCGGCCCTGCCGGCAGCGGTATGGAGGAGACCTATCAACTGACGTCAGCCCTCCGCTATCTGGAGTGGGGCAAGCATGTGGCTCTGGTGACCGATGCGAGATTTAGCGGGGTCAGCACCGGCGCGTGCATCGGCCACGTCGGACCGGAGGCGCTGGCTGGCGGCCCGCTGGGCCGGTTGCGGGAAGGAGACCAAATCACCATCGAAGTGGACACGCGCAACCTGACCGGATCGATCAACCTGACCGGCACCGCGGACGGAACCGTGCTGTCCCCGGATCAGGCTCAGGCTGTGCTGGATGCCCGCACACCACACCCGGATCTGGGCCCGGACGACCTGCTACCGGAGGACACACGCCTGTGGGCCGCCCTACAGAACACGAGCGGAGGCACTTGGGGAGGGTGCGTGTACGACGTGGACGCCATTGTGGAAGCACTGAACGGCCATACCCCGTAGTTCACAGAGTGCGCGGGTTGCCGTCCACAGGTCCCCGGTTCCGAACTTCAGCATTCTCGCTGCCCGCCCGTACAGATTTCGGCTGCAACCATGAAGGTGTACAAATCCGTGATCGTCGGGCTTACCGGAATCGGTGCCCGACGTCCCGAAGCAGCTTCCGGGATCCCCGTGTACGGAGAGGTTGGCAGATCCCATGCAGCGGCCTACCACCAACATCCACAGACCGATGTGGTCGGGGTCTGCGACATCCGGGCCCTGTCAAAGTTCAAGGAACTGTGGGGAGATGTCTGGCCCGATGTCCGCTGCTACACCGACTACCGGGAACTGCTGGAACGCGAGCAGCCGGACATTGTGAGTGTGGCCACGCCGGACCACCTGCACGCCGACATCACGGTCGAGGCGGCCCGTGGCAGCACCCGCGCCGTTCTGTGTGAAAAGCCGATCGCAACCCGGCTGGCGGATGCCGACCGCATGATCGAGGTGACGGCCGAGGAAGGGGTTCTGCTTTCAGTGGAGCACACTCGTCGCTGGAGCCATGAGTTCCACCTGGTGCGCCAGTTGATCAGATCGGGTTCGCTCGGCTCCCTGCACAACATTGTGGCCAATCTGTACGGTCCGCGCGCCATGTTGTTCCGCAACGGCACGCATACGGTGGACATGATCTGTTTTTTCGCCGAGTCCGACCCTGAGTGGCTAACAGCCGTCTTGGAACCGGGATTCGAGGGATATGGGGAATATCTGGGGGACGGGGGCCACGATCCGGCTTCCGAGCCTTCCGCCAACGCCTTCATCCAATTCGCGAACGGGGTGCGCGCCTACTACAACAGCGCCAAATCGAACTTTACGGGCATGCAGTTCGAACTGCTCCTGGACGATGCCCGAATCGAGGTTTCCGATCGCCGAACCGTGGTCATTACCAGTTCCGGCCACTTATACCAATCCATTATACTGTCA
>JAAXGZ010000019.1 GCA_012271135.1 Caldilineales bacterium
ATCAACGAGATTGAAACAGTGCCCGTTGAAAGCGGCTTATACGGACATATACGGCTTCCTTTCCCTTGAAGCCGGCCGACCACCAAGACCGTGCAAAAGGAGCCGTTCATGTCCGCCTGAACGGTTTTCAACGAAAGTGAAACAGTGCCTCCTGTGCCACCAAGTGTTCAGGCACGCCTGCTACACTGCACTTGACGAGATGAAGGCCCGTGGATGGCAGTGGTTGCACAACATGAATGCGGACCTGGAAACCGAATTGTCCGTGCCTGCGCGGGACAACAGCTTGGCAACCACCCTTGAGCCCGGCTCCGCAACGTCCCTGTCTCCCGTGGCGACACCCAACGGCGGCACGGCCTCCGACTCTTGGTGGGCCCGCATCAAGGCGCTCGACCACTACGACCCCGCCTATCCCTACGATCCCCGCCATATCTACGGGCCCGACTGGACGGACGACGACGCCTACGGCAAGGACGGCGTGCACTTCCTGGCCGGCAGCGCCCATGAGTTCACCCTCAACGGAAGCGTCGACGAGGCCCGGCGCCTGCTGGGAACCTACCGGGTCTTCCGGGAACGATGCCTGAAGCTGCCCGACCTGAACGTGCCCAAGACCAACCGCTACGCCCGCAGCGGACAGGTCATCCCCGACGTCTTCATCCAGGCGCGTCCCCGTCCCGGAGACAACCAGCACGAAGTCCTCTACGACTTGGACAACCCCATCCTGTTCGTGCTGGAGGTACTGTCCAAGTCCACTTTCCACCACGACCTGGGGCCCAAGGTCGAGATCTACCGGGCCATGGGGGTGCGGGAGTACTTTCTCTACGATCCGGAGCGGGTGTACCGCACAGGCAACGAACCCCGGCTGTGGGGCCTACGCCTGTCGGTCGAAGGCGCATACGAGAACATGGAACCAGTCCGCATGGCGGAGGGGCAACCCGTCTACCGCAGCGACACGCTGGGGGAATTCCGCATGCTGGACGAGGGCGGGGCCATCCACACCCTCCAGACCTGGGACGAGGAACGCGGCGACTGGCTGGACCCGGTACGGGCCAGGGACCTGGATGCCGACGAAGCCAAGCAGGAGGCGGTTCAGGAAGCGGTTCAGGGCACTGCACTGACCACCTCCCAGGCAAACTTCCTCTCCCAACTGAAACTGCGGGCTGCCCAGGGGGAACTGGCGTCTCATGTGCCGGATACCTTGGCCATGGCCTGGCGGAGAGCACAGTGGGTGCCCGACACCGCGGACGTCCTGAATGTTCTGATCGGCTCCAGCGACTGGTCGACGCTCATGCCGCCTGAGGACGGGTAGCACGCATCGAAGCGAAATTCCAGTGAACAGGACACATGACCGGCTGTCCGACCAAGTGCAGGATGTCCAAATACCTTGTCGGTTCCATTGATGTTGATCCGGAACCGGCAACGCTTCTGCAAGTCAATTTGGTCACATTCAATATTGGCTTCAGGCCATAGCCGACTCCGTCAAGTGCAAGAAGTAGCGCGCACCAACCCCTATCTATCAGTTTCCGGACCAGCCGCCCTCGCTACTTGAACCGCCAGATTCAGCCCTCCTGCCGGTTGGTCCCCACGAGAATGACCCTGTACCGCAGGCATCGGACCCAACCGTGCCAAACAGTGTCGTGCCGATTGGGCCGGAAGTTCGCTTAAGGCACAATACGGGACCATTCCCCCGTGGCCGGGCCTTGCCCGACCCGAACTTTCCACTACACATGACCCGTTGAGGAGTCTGTCCATGTCCGCACGCGCATTGTCCCGCCGCCACTTCCTGGCCCTGTCGGGCACGGCCGCCGCATCGGCCGTGATCGCGGCCTGTGTTGCACCCGAGGCCGCACCGGCCGCGGGCGAAGGCGAGCCCATGATGGAAACCGTTGAACTGAACCACTGGGGCTTCTCCGGTCCGGTCTGGGAAACGATTTGGGACGCCGTTCCCGACACCTACCCCAACCTGACCGTGAACCCGACCGAAATCGGCGACATCGTCTTCGGCGATCAGAAGTTCACCACCGCGGTCGCGGCCGGCACCGGTCCGGACACCGCCATGCAGAACCGCCACACGTTCCTGCAGTTCGCCGCCAAGGGCCTCTACCAGGACGTGACCGACCGGTTCGATGCCTCCGACCTGAACCGGGACGACTACACGCCGGTGCAGCTCAACGAGACCGTGTGGGAAGGCAAGATGTACGGCCTGCCCTGGGGCACGGACGTTCGCTACCTCTACTGGAACAAGGATCACTTCGCCGAAGTGGGCCTGGATCCGGACCAGCCGCCAACCACCTGGGCGGAACTCGAGGAGTACGCAGACAAGCTCAACATCCGCGACGGCGACGAGGTGGTGCGCTACGGCTTTGTGCCCTACCTCTACGGCAACTCCTGGATGTGGCTGTACGGCTTTCTGGCCGGCGCTCCCTCCCTCAGCGACGACAAGCGCACCATCCTCTGCGACGATCAGCTCTGGATCGACACACTCCAGTGGATGGTGAACTTCTACGACAACTACGTGGGCGACTTCGAACTGGCCAACTCCTTCCAGCAGGGCATCCGGTCGGCCGGCCTGGGCCTGCCGTTTGTGGCGGGCAAGACCTCGATGTCGGCCACGGGCGACTGGCACGTCCGCGATCTGCTGCGTTCGCCCGGCGTGGACTACGGAACGGCGCCGATGCCGATTCCGCCCGGCGGCATGAAGAGCACCTGGTCCTGCGGCTTCTCCATCGTCATGGCCCCCGGATCCGAGCATCCCGACGAAGCGTTTCAACTCATGCGCTGGTTCACGGGCACCCCCGGCTGGGAGGCGCTGGCTGCGGCCGACGTGGCCGAAACCAAGCGCACCTGGGAGCGGGAGCAGTTGGAAGGCGATCCGAAATTCTGGCCGCGCCTGGCCTGCTACCTGCCGGCCTTGGAAGCCATGGAGAAGAAGTACCTGCCCGAACTGGGCGAAATTGAGAATTCCACCTGGGCCCTGTCCCTGGACGCCCTGCGCAACTGGACCCACGGTTGCGGCAGCGTCATGGGCGTGGCCGCCCTCCAGTACTGGGTGGAAATGGACAACGCAGCCCGCAACGCCCTCTCCAAGCAGATGACGCCGGAAGAGGCGATGCTCAACTGCAAGACCCTGGTGCAGGAAGCCACCGACCAGGCTTGGGAAGCCATCGACAACGCGTAACGCCTGACGAATCCGGCGCGGGGGCGGCGCTCGTCCGCCCCCGGCCGGGTCCGGTCGGCCGCAAGGAACCGGCACACCCGCAGGAGCCCCGTTCGTGGCCGCCACCACTCCCGGCCTGTCCACTCCGACGGCCCGCGGCTTCTGGAAGTCCCTGAGGGGACGGAAAGCACTTTCGTTCTACCTTTTCATCGCGCCCTGGACCCTGGGGTTCCTGGCCTTCATCCTGGGGCCAATTGTGGCCTCGCTGGCGCTGCGCTTCACCCGGTACGACATCATCCTTCCCTCATCCTTCCCGCCAAGTGGATGGGACTGGAAAACTTCCGGGATCTGATTGCCGATCCCCTCCTCAGGGAGATGCGGAAGTGGGGAGAGCATCGATTATGGAGCGGGTCCGATCCCGGCGGTGCCATCCCGCCGGTTGTCCGGTTGGGTCCATGACTTCAACATGGCACAATACGGGGCACTCCCCCGTGGTCGGGCCGCACCCGACCCGAACCTTGTACAGCCCATGACCCTATTGAGGAGTCTGGCCATGTCCACACGCGCGTTGTCCCGTCGCAATTTCCTGGCCCTGTCCGGCACGGCCGCGGCCTCCCTGGTCGCCGCCGCCTGCGTCGCGCCCGAGGCCGCTCCGGCGGCCGGCGAGGGCGAGCCCATGATGGAGACCATCGAACTGAACCACTGGGGTTTCTCCGGCCCGATCTGGGAATCCATTTGGGAAGCCATTCCAGATACCTACCCCAACATGAAGGTTAATCCGACCGAAATCGGAGATATCGTATTCGGCGATCAAAAATACCTCACAGCAGTTGCGGCTGGCACTGGGCCAGACACAGCCCTGCAGGGCCGCCACACGTTTCTGCAGTTCGCAGCCAAAGGTCTGTACCAGGACATCACCGAAACCTTTGATGTTTCAGACCTGAACCAAGACGACTTTGCGCCGGTACAATTCGACGAGACTGTGTGGGAAGGGAAGATCTACGGTCTGCCCTGGGACACAGATGTCCGCTTCCTCTATTGGAACCGTGACCACTTTGCGGAGGTAGGTCTGGACCCCGATCAGCCACCGACCACATGGGCGGAACTTGAGGAATACACGGACAAGCTGAATATCCGCGATGGAGATGAGGTGGTTCGCTACGGCTTTGTACCTTACCTCTATGGCAACTCCTGGATGTGGTTGTGGGCTTTTCAGGCCGGCGCTCCCTCCCTCAGTGATGACAAACGCACGGTTCTGTGCGACGACCAGATTTGGATTGACACGCTTCAGTGGTTGGTCGACTTCTACGACAACTATGTAGGCGACTTCGAGTCGGCCAACTCCTTCCAGCAGGGCGTTCAGTCTGCTGGTCTGGGTTTACCTTTTGTAGCCGGAAAGACGTCAATGTCAGCGACGGGCAGCTGGCACGTCGGCGATCTGCTGCGCTCACCGGGTGTGGACTACGGGACAGCACCAGCGCCAATTCCAGCTGGCGGTATAAAAAGCACTTGGTCATGCGGATTCTCCATCATCATGGCTCCTGGATCCGAGCATCCCGAGGAAGCCTTCCAAGTCATGCGTTGGTTCACCGGCACTCCGGGCTGGGATGCCTTGGCCACAGCTGATGTAGCTGAAGCCAAGCGCACCTGGGAACGGGAGCAGTTGGAAGGCGATCCGAAATTCTGGCCACGGCTTGCTTGCTACCTACCAGCACTCGAGCATTTGGAAAAAACCTACCTACCTGAACTGGGCGAAATTGAGAATTCCACCTGGACCCTGTCCCTGGACGCCCTGCGCAACTGGACCCACGGCTGTGGCAGCGTGATGGGCCTGGCCGCCCTCCAGTACTGGGTGGAAATGGACAATGCCGCCCGCAACGCCCTCTCCAAGAAGATGACGCCGGAAGAGGCGATGCTCAACTGCAAGACCCTGGTGCAGGAAGCCACCGACCAGGCTTGGGAAGCGATCGACAACGCGTAATGCAACATAGGCTCGACACAGGGGCAATCGCCGGTTGCCCCTGCGCCGGGGCCGGGTTCGGCCGCAAGTTGCCGGCCTCTTCATAGGAACCCTGTCCGTGGCTGCAACCACCCCCGCCCTGTCCACTCCGACGGCCCGCGGCTTCTGGAAGTCACTGCGGGGACGGGAAGCACTTTCCTTCTACCTCTTCATCGCGCCCTGGACCCTGGGGTTCCTGGCCTTCATCCTGGGGCCAATTGTGGCCTCGCTGGCACTGGGCTTCACCCGGTACGACATCATCCTGCCCGCCAAGTGGGTGGGACTGGAAAACTTCCGGGATCTGATTGCCGATCCCCTCTTCCGCATCTCCCTGGGGAACACGGTCTACATCGTGCTGATGGCCGTGCCGCTGGGCATGGTGGTCTCCTTCCTGATTGCGCTGCTGCTCAACCAGAAGGTCAGGGGCATGGCGGCCTACCGGACCGGCTACTTCATCCCCTCGATCGTGCCCGCGGTGGCCTCCGCCGCCCTCTGGCTCTACCTGCTGCAGCCCCAATGGGGCCTGGTCAACGGCTTCCTTGACCTGTTCGGCATCAAGGGCCCCACTTGGCTGGCCTCCACCACCTGGTCCAAACCGTCCATCATCATGCTCATGGTCTGGGCCTCGGGCGGCACGATGATCATCTACCTGGCCGGCCTGCAGGACATTCCGGACACCCTCTACGAAGCGGCCTCCATCGACGGCGCCTCCTGGCTGCGCCGACTGGTGCACGTGACCATCCCGCTGATGACGCCGACCATCTTCTTCACGCTGGTGATGGGCATCATCGGCACGTTCCAGGTCTTTTCCGTGGTCTTTGTCCTGACCGACGGCATGGGCGGCCCCCTCAACTCCACGCTTGTCTACCTAATCTACGTGTACCGGAACGCCTTTGTCTTCTTCCGGATGGGCTATGCCTCGGCCCTATCCTTGATCCTGTTCCTGATCATCCTGGTGCTGACCCTTGCCAATGTGCGCCTGGCCGGTAGATGGGTCTACTCCGAAGTGGAAATGGAATAGTTCGGAACCATGGCCACCAACACCCGGGTCCAACCGGCCCCCGCCGTAGCAGCGGCGCAGCCGCGGCCGCTGCGCGGGCGGTCCGGCTTCATGGCCGTCTTCCGGCACGTGATCCTTCTGCCGGGCGTGGTCTTCTTCGTGATCCCGCTGGTCTTCATGGTATCCACGTCGCTCAAGGCCCTGCGGCAGATCGCATTGTTCCCGCCCGAGTTGATTCCGAATCCGGTCCTATGGGCGAACTATCCCGAGGTCTTCCACTACGCGCCGATGCACCTCTACTTCGTCAACACCCTCTTTTTGGTGCTGCCGGCGATCTTCGGTGCAGTCTTCACCTCCTCACTGGCAGCCTACGCCTTCGCCCGGCTGCGGGCGCCCGGCAAGAACGCCATCTTCATCATCCTGCTCTCCACGATGATGGTGCCGGCCTTCGTCACGATGATCCCGACCTACATCCTCTTCGCCAAGCTGCGCTGGGTGGGAGGCTTCAAGCCGCTCGTGATCCCCTACCTGATGGGCAGCGCCTTCTTCGTCTTCCTACTGCGCCAGTTCTTCCTGACCATTCCCCGCGAACTGGAGGACGCGGCGTTCATTGACGGCTCCAGCCGTCTGCGCACCTTCACCGGCATCGTTTTGCCCCTGGCCAAGCCGGTACTGGCCACGGTGACCATCTTCGCCTTCATGGCCAGCTGGAACGAGTACATGGGGCCTCTCATCTACCTCAGCAACAAGAAGCAGTACGTGCTGTCGCTGGGCTTGCAAGTGTTTACGGATGCCTACGGAGGGGAGTGGGGCCTGTTGATGGCTGCCTCCACAATGATGGTGGCTCCCGTGATCCTGCTGTTCTTCTTCGCCCAGAAACACTTTGTGACCGGCATCACGATGAGCGGCCTCAAGGGCTGAAACGATTCCGGCCGCTGCATCCGACCAACCCGACCCGAACCATCGAATCCAGACCCTCATGAGCAACCGCCACGCAATCTACATCGCCGACGGCTTCCAGCTGGAACCCGGCCCGGTACTGTCGGCGGACATTGTTGCCGCGGCCGTGCAGGGCATGGATCAAATCAGGGAAGGCCACTACGACACCGGCGAGGCGCCGGAGGAGTCCCAGTGGAAGCCCGGTGACGATCCCAACGTCTTGTGCAAGATCGAGATGCCGCAGACGGCCTCGCAGGGCATCCGGGCGCTGGTGTCCGACTCCGGTCTGGGAGCCCATGTGGCCGAAGTCACGGGTTCGGAAGCGGTCCAGGTCTGGTGGACGCAACTTCTCTACAAGCCGTCCGCGACCGCCACCTCCGCCCCGGTGATCGGCTGGCATCAGGATCGCTACTTCTGGCGCATCTGGTCCAACGAATCCAACCTCTTCACAGCCTGGGTGGCCCTCTCCGACGTGGACGAGGAGTCCGGTCCGATGCAGTTCGTGCGCGGGTCCCACCACTGGGGCTTTACCGGCGAAGGCACGTTCCAGGCCACGGACTTCGAAGCCACAAAGGACATGATCACCGTGCCGGCAGGCCAGCGGTGGGAGGAGGTCTCGGCCCTGCTGCCGCCTGGTGGGGTCAGCACCCATCACCATCTGGTGTTCCACGGCTCGGGACCCAACCAATCCGGCCGGCCGCGCCGCAGCCTGGCCATCCACATGCGCAGCGAGGGTTCCCGTCCCGCCGACGGTGGCCGCGAGGGGCTGGCCCGCCACATCGACAACCTGGACATCTGCCCCGTCATCCACGGGGATTCGGCCCTGTTCAGGGACTGACGGCATCCCTCCGCGTCGTTCACGGAGGGATGCCAGTAGCGAACGCGTGAAGGAACGCGCGCCGGAGCGCGACGCTGTGGGCCGACTGTGCCCCGGAAAATCGACAATCGGCGAGGTTGCCGCGGGCGTTGCCCGCTTACGGCAGTTCCATGGGATGGCTCATGAATGTGACCCGCGGTTGGCTGCCATCCGATAACCCGAGTACATGGCCCGGCCATCATCCGGCGGGCTCCTGCCTCTTCTTGTTCCTGGCCGTGCCTGCCTGCCAACCCGTCCCCAAAGCACCGCGGATGCTGGAAACGGTGCGCACGACCAGTTGGAAAGTGTTCAAACCAACGCTACAGATCCGACCACTCGTAACGCGTTTTTAAGGTGGCAAGCTGACTGTAGCCGATCCGCTTTTCCTTCTGCAATCTCCCAACCACGATGAAGGGAGCTATCTCGACGGACCGAGCAAACTCCCGAGTTGAAGCCAATGAGAAATCACCATCATTGCAGAAATCCTGCCATGCCCCAGGCGGGATGAGCATGTCCGACGCAAATGCATCCGCCTCCGACTCCATGTTGGTCAGGGCAGGATCCAGGCCGAGGCCGTCCACGACGATGCGTCGTTGCGTCCTGTGCCTGAGAATGTGACAAGCCTCATGGAAGAAGGAAAACCAGAAGACATCGGCCCACTTGTACCTGAGGCTCATCTGTATCAGGGCCTGGCCGTCCGACAGCCAACGCGCCACCCCGTTGGCACCGCTCCTCGGGAGTTCCGGCACTAGGCAGAACGCGACCCCCGCACCGGCGCAGAGGGTAGACATCGTCGGGATGAACTCCGTGAGCGGTTGCCGTGTCAACCGTCTGATATCGAGCAGGGACTGGCGGAAGGCTTCCGCATCGTACTCTCCGGTACACGCCGTCTGTGCCTCAAGTTCGCCTTTGCGCAGCCAAACCGAGAGGGCGCCCAGTGAAACTTTCCGTTGTGCCGCCTCAGTGATCCGAAATCCAATCGCCTCGGTGTAGGCGCGTGGCTCCACCACCGCCAGGCCCAGAAACATCTGCAGGGCCTTCACCTTGCCGGGCTTGTCCAGACCCGCCTTGATCCATCCGCGTTTGGTCATTTCCCGGATTGGGTAGTGGTTCAGCGCGGCCACACCTGCAACGAGTTCGTCCTGCGCGCGCTGCCGCGCCAGGGTCATCCGGTAACGGCTTTCCAAGTTGGCCCAGTATTGCGCATCGATGCCCAGCACCATCTCCAGCTCAAGGGCGGTGTCCGGAGTAATGGCCTTCTTGGCCTTGACGATCTCGTTGACCACCTGTGCGGGCCTGCCGAGTCTGACGGCAAGCTCCCTTTGGGTCATGCCACGAGCCTCCAGTTCCTCGGCCAGGATTTCCCCTGGAGGAATCGGCATGTCCGACCATGTGGTTGATGGTTTACTGATCATAGTGATTGCTCACTTCCTCGATGACCACATGCTCCTCCGAAGATCCCTCTGTAACGATGAGGCGCCACCGGCCCGTCAGGTGTATGGACCACCTTCCCTGTTTGTCCCCCTTCAAGCGATGCAGTTTCATGGCCCGGATTTTGCCTGCCGTCCGAAAATCAGGGACTGCATGGAGTTGCGTGACGCGAGTGATGTACTTGCGGCCGACATCCTTCCCCCACTGCCGTACGGCCCTATCGGACTCTTCGAAGTTCCGTTGCAGTCGTCGGGTTCTGAACGTCACATCCATGATTCACACAATGGGTGAATGGTAGTTGGTCTCTGAGGGGATGTCAAGACCTGGATGCCGTATCGCCTCCCGTTTGCGGACCGCTCCATGCACCGTCGCCACTTCAAGGGGCGCCACCGCAACACGACCGTTAACGGGTGGGATGATTGCGGGTCATGGCCAGTAGCATCCTGTTATTGGGCGCTTGCAGAGCCGTGCCACTTGATGATTGATCGCCGAATCTGCTCTATCCGCAGGAACCACCGGAGAAGTCCTCCGGATCGGAGATATACGGCACGCGACGCGATATGTATGGGTGCAGGCTTGGTCAGGACCTCGTCGACACGATAAAGCCTCTCAATCTTTTCAGGTCGCAGCCGTCCCGTTTGACGATGAGCGACCTCGGTGCTCCCGGTCTGTACGCCTCCGGCACCATGGAGGCAGCCAAGTACCTAGCAGGCTCAAGAAACTACCCCTGAAAGCATGACAGCCATGGGAAGCAACCCACCCCGATATGACCAATGGCGAACGGCATAGCCGGAAGATGAACAAGTAGGAGGAATGATGAGCAAGGCGACAGAACAACTGCAGACGGATGTGGAGTCTTTCCTGACCGAAGTCGACACGATCCGGGAACAACTGACTCAATCGAGGCTGCTACCCCGCATCCAGTTGGGCGATGAGATAGTCCGGTTTATGGAATGGAAAGACCGGCGACGAATGATCAACGCGCTGCAACGGCTAGATCGACTGTCGATGAAGCTTGAAGAAATTGCCACTGAGCTGAGATACCTGCATGGCATTGATCACAAACCGTAGCCGACACCGTCCGCACTGGTTGCGCCACGCCCATGCGACCCACGCGCTGTTGCGGGGCGCGCCTGCTCACGTGGTGCAAGGCACGTTGGGCCCTGCCTCGCTGGCCACCACGATCCGCTACGTCCACATGGCGACCGGTGAGTCATCCGGCCTGGTGTTGGCCGGAGCAGATGTGCCGGTCATTGCGACCCGCTGGATTCGACGTTGCTGTTGAGAGCACGATCTCTTGTGACAGCTTCCCAATGCGTGTCAAAGCCCCAACCCGGCATTGCGGCTATTGCACCTCTTGTGTTCTCCGGCGGCGGGCCCTCCACTCCGCTGGGTTGGGTTCCTGTGAACCTGCTGCCGCGTACCGGTACGATGTGCTCATGGAACGAGCAGCACTCAACAGAGACCAAGCCTACGGTGTTGCAGCGATGAGTGGCCAAGTCCATCGACTTGAACAAGCCCTTGCTTCCGACGATCCGTGGCGGTCTCTCATATCCTCGTTTCCAGAGCTCGCTCGGACCGTACGCGGGCTTGAGCGAGGCGCAGGTCAGTGCCAAATTAATTCGTCTATTCCGGACCTACGTGTGCGAGTGGCGGGAATTCATGCCGCACGCCCACTGAATACTCTGGAGGTTTCCATGCCACGGCACGAGATCCAGACCATCAACCCTCGCGTACTGGGTCGACGCCTTCAGGAGGCGAGAAAGGCCCGCGGGCTCACCCAGCAGGATGCCGCTGCATCGCTTGCTGTGGCACGCACGACGATCACCGCGCTGGAGAAGGGCGACCGGAAGACCCGGCCGGACGAGCTTATCCAGTTGGCGAGTCTCTACGGCAGAAGAGTCAGCGATCTTGTTGGTCCGATAGAGCCGATCGCGGACTTCACCGTCCAGTTCCGCGCGGCGGCGGCTCGAGTCGGGCCCCACGATGTCCAAGAGGAACTCCGGGGAGTGCTCCAGGAGTTCCAGGATCTATGCCAAAACTACCTGTATCTTGAGCAGTTGAATGGGGTTTCGCCCGGGACGACCAACCCGCCGCAGTACCCGACGGTCGGGACGTCCCCCGAGGAAGCCGGCCAGGATGTCGCTTCATTTGAACGCAATCGGCTGGGTCTTGGTGACGGCCCGATCCTACACCTAAGGGAGACGCTGGAACTGGATGTCGGGCTCCGCGTGTTCTTCATCCGACTGCCGTCCCGGATAGCGGGTATCTTTGCCTACACGGACGAGCTGGGCGGATGCATTGCGGTCAATGCGTGCCATCCGGCAGAACGCCGTCGTTGGTCGTTGGCTCACGAGTACGCCCACTTCCTGACAAGCCGCTATCAGTCGGAGATATCCGTGCTGGGTTCGTATCGCCGCGTACCCACCAGCGAACGAATTGCCGACAGGTTTGCCCGTTGCCTGCTCATGCCGGCCCCCGGATTGCGTCGCAGATTCAAAGAAATCTCGCGAGCTGGTGGCGGCAATATCTCGGCTGCGGATGTCTGTCGGGTCGCGCACTACTATTTTGTCTCCGTTGGGGCGATGATGCTGCGCCTGGAGGAACTTGGCGTCCTCCCCAAAGGAACGTGGGAGCTTCTGCGCGACCGGGGATTCAAAGTCCGGGAAGCCCAGGAGAACCTGGGCCTGCCGCCCCATTCCAGTGATGATCAACTCCTTCCCCTTCGCTACAAGCTCCTGGCCGCGCGGGCATACGAAGCCGAGAAATTCACTGAAGGGCGGCTGGCGCGATTCCTGAGAACCGACCGTGTGTCGGCCAGGATGACTCTCCAGAGGCTGAGCCATGCAGTACACGTGCTTGATGGAGGGGAAGTGGCTGCTCTTCCCCTTGAGCTTGCCGGCAGCATCACGAAGTAGGTTGCCTAAGGTCAAGCCATGATGGAGAGACGACCAGTCAGTCTTGTACTCGTCACCAGCTGTTTGCTCAACCTTTACGCCACGGAACACTTCCGGGAGATCACGGGATCGCTACGCGAGCAAGTCGGCGTCGCGGACTTTGTTCTCAAGGAGGAAGCCCTCTTCATCCACCGCGAGGCTCCCACGGATGGCCAGGACGAGCCAGTGCCGGTGGACTTGCCCCCGTTTGTGTCCGAGGGCTTGGTGGAGGTGTTGTACCTCCAGAGCCCAGACGAAGAGGCCACATTCGTGGACCTTTCTGCTCCGATTGACGACGGTGAGGCGGTAACAGCGGCTCTGGCCCTCCACCGTGGTTGCTCCATAGCAACCGACGACCGCAAGGCCTGACGTGTCTTCGCTGAACGGGCCCCGACAGTCCCGCTCGTCTCCACGCTTGACCTGATAGTCCGATGGGCCGAGGCGGCGTTCGTACCTTCAGGTGAGCTTCGGTCCACACTGGAGCGGATGCGCTCCGGCGCGCACTACGTGCCAGGTTGCCGCGATCCCCGCTACGAGTGGTGGCTGGAAGCCATGCAAGGCTGAGCATCGCTGGTGAATTTGCCTTGACCAATCGATAAGGTGGCATTCATGGCGTCAACGAACTCGTCGGTCCCGTACTGAACTCAACCGATTCAATGTGTTCCCATGACATCCGACAGCCCATGTTCGTCTGTGTGGGACCGCGCGGCCCACAACTCCCAATCGTGACCTTGTGGATACCCTGCAGGACAAGATTGCTCAAGACAGTCCCTTGTGGCACCGCCCGTTGAGGGTCTTCCATGGGCCGAAATCTCCTGTATGGTCCCCGTCTCGCCATGTCCAGCCGATTCCCTTGAACTCTGACGGGCCGAACCCAGTACCTGTGAACATCATCTACAATCAGACACGACAGTGTCCGGGCAACGCGAATTCCCCTATTGACTTGGCTGATCGCGCAACCGGTTGTACTCGTGACACAGAAGCTCGCCGGCAAGGAACAATGCCTCTAGTCCGGAGCAAGGAACCATGTCAAGATCGCTGGCCCTCATTGCGAGCGCATGCCTGATGGGAACTCTCGGGTTGGCGGGCTCGGGCGATTCACCGGAAACGACTACTCCCATAATCGGAGAAGAACCCGCGGTCAAACGGCACATAAGCCAAGCCGACATTGAAGCAGGCGATGTCTCACTGGAAGAGCTCATTGCACATGGCCGCGACCTCTTCATGGCCAGTTTCAATTCCCTGGACGGTGCCGGAAGACCTGAGCAAACCGGCAAGGGTGACTTCCGCAAGCGACGGGAAATGCCGGACAATTTCAACCGTATTTCAGGTCCTGATGCCAACTCCTGCATGGCATGCCACAACCTACCCGCAGTCGGCGGCGGCGGCGACAATGTCGCGAATGTATTCCTGCTGGCCGACACTTTCCCCTTTGTGGACTTCAACGGGGATCCGGTGGAAAACGGCCCCAACACAACATTAAAGACCATCGGCAACGAACGCAACTCACCGGGCATGTTCGGTTCGGGCTTCATCGAACTGCTGGCCCGTGAGATGACCGCTGATATGCATGCCATACGCAGCAGCGCCGTGGCAGAAGCCAAGATATCGGGTCGGCCGGTCACCACCCACTTGGTGACCAAGGGAGTCGACTTCGGCTCCCTAACCGTCTCGGCCGACGGGACGGTCGACACCTCCGCCGTCAAGGGCGTGAACAACGATCTGATCGTTCGTCCCTTTCATCAGAAAGGGGCTGCTGTTTCCCTCCGGGAGTTTACCAACAACGCCACGATTCATCACCATGGCATGCTGTCGGTTGAACAGGCTAGGGAAGGTGAGGATCCCGACGCCGACGACCATGTCAATGAACTTACGATAGGTGACATCACTGCTTTGGTCGTGTTCCAGGCCACACTGCCTGCGCCAGTGCAGGTGCAACCGGCCACCCAAGTGGAAAGGGAAGCCGCCCAGCTGGGCCGTCGGTTGTTCCACCAGGTGGGATGTGCGGTTTGCCATGTTCCGGAATTGCCGCTGGCCAGTCTCGAATTCGAGGAACCAGGTCCATTCAATCCCGATAACGATCTCCAACCTGAAGATGTCACCTCAACTTTCTCTTTTGACCTGTCACCGTTCATCAAGAATCTCAAAAAGGACAAACGGGGAAACTATCTGATACCGGTCTTCACTGACTTGAAACGACACGACATGGGTGAACTTCTTGATACCGATGCCTTGATTCAGGATGGTATCCCCAAACATTTGTGGCTGACCCGAAAGCTGTGGGGGTTTGCGTCGGAACCGCCATTCCTCCACCATGGTCGGGCCACTTTGATATCCGAGGCCATTCTGGCCCATGGCGGTGAGGCGCAAACACAAAGGGACGCCTTCGTGGACCTGCCCGATGACCAGCAAGCCGCTCTCTTGGAATTTCTGCTAACGCTGCAGATTGAACCGGACTGAACCTCTTTGCCTCGGTACGGCCGAGACTTTCGTCCAGTACCACGTTACCCGAGGCCTTCGCCGGTACCCGCTTGGGTACTCCGGTGTGAGACACGCTTGCGAGGCGGTGGTGGTTCCAGGGATCCGATTCCACTGCAACGACATCGGCAATGACAGCCTTTCACCGGTTGGATCCTCTGGCGACTCCCGTGGTCGGGCAGGGGACCTGCACGGCTGATCACAGCAGACAATTCAGGCCTCGGACGCAACCGGTACAGTAGAATCGTTTCCGTCAACTCGATCCACGGGTGCCGGGCCCAGGGAGATGGACCTGATGATTCGTCGACTTGCTGTATTGGCTTCGATCGTGCTCCTGGCCACGCCGTTGGCCGGCTGTGTTCTGCCGGAACCCTCCACCTATCCGGAGGAAATGCCGACGGAGGTGGAAGAACAACCGACCCTGACCACCCCGGACATCGTCGAGGGCATGTTCAATGTGGCCTTCGTCTATGTGGGCCCCATCGGCGACGGCGGCTGGACCTATGCCCACAACGATGGCCGCCTCTATCTTGAAGAGACGCTCGACAACGTCAGCACGGCCTACCTGGAAAGCGTGCCCGAGGGCGCCGATGCCGAGCGGGTGATCCGCAGCCTGGCCCGCAAGGGCTTCGACCTGATCTTCACGACCTCCTTCGGGTATATGGACCCGACCGCGACTGTGGCCGAGGAGTTCCCGGACCAGGCGTTCGTCCACATTTCCGGTCTCAAGAAGAACGACCACAACTTTGCCAACCTCTTCGGCTCGATGGAATCGGCCAAATACCTGGCCGGCATGGTCGCCGGTGCCAAGGCCGCCGAGGATGGCTCCAACCGGGTCGGCTACGTCGCCCCCTTCCCCATCCCGGAGATCGTCCGGCTGGGCAATGCCCTCACGATGGGCATGCGCCGTACCTGTTCCGAGTGCGTACTGGATGTGCGTTGGATCTTCAGCTGGTTTGATCCGGAAGCCGAACGGGAAGCCGCGGTCTCCATGATCGATGCCGGTGCCTCCGTGATCGTGACCGGAGCCGACACCGCCATTCCCGTGCAGGTGGCCGGGGAAATGGGCTTCACGGGTATACCGGGCAACAGCGCCAACGCCTGCGATGCCGCACCCGATGCCTGTCTGGGCGTTCCCTACTGGAATTGGGGACCGACCTACGCCCGGATTGCCGAGGCCGTCATGAACGACACCTTCGAGCCGGACGATCTCTACCTCGGTGTTCCGGACAATATTGTCGGGTTTGCCGGCTTCATGGAAGGTGAAGTCCCCCAGCCGGCCGTGCCGGACTGGGTCATTCCGGAAGTGGATGATGTCCTGCAGCAGATGCGCAACGGTGAGTTCACCCGCTTCGACATGTTTACCGGCCCCATCCACGACAACACCGGCAACTTGGTCGTTCCTGAGGGCGAGTCCCTGACCCAGTCCGATCTGGAAGGCATCGATGCGGAGCTGGGCACCCTGCTGGGGCGCCCCGGCTGCACCTACTGCATGGGCTGGCTGGCGGAAGGCTTCGTCGCCGACGCCCAGGTTCCGCAATAGCCTGAAACCACGGGCGGCGTCCCGGGACGCCGCCCGGTGCATGCCGGTGGAAGGGACCTTCCGCCGGCACTGCTCCATGCCGCGCACATCCGAGTCCCAATCCCGCACGCAAACCGGGCCACGCGCGGCGGCCCATTCGCGGAACATGGTGGAGATGCGTGGCATCTCCAAACGGTTCCCGGGAGTCCTGGCCAACGACCGGGTGAACTTGGATGTGGCCGCCGGTTCAATTCATGCCCTGTTGGGCGAGAACGGGGCCGGCAAGTCAACGTTGATGCACATCCTGAGCGGTCTCTACCGGCCCGACTCGGGAACCATGAAGGTCGAGGACCGGACCGTGTCCTTCGCCTCCCCACTGGACGCGATCCAGGCCGGCGTGGGGATGGTGCACCAGCACTTCATGCTGGTCGAAACCCAGACCGTCGCCGAAAACGTGGTCCTGGGCGACCACCGGCTGGGCTTCCACATGGATCCCTCGGCCATCCGCGACACCGTTGCCGAACAGGGGCGTGCAAGTGGTCTCGAGATTGACCCGGATGCCCTGATCTGGCAGTTGTCGGTCGGGGAACGGCAGCGGGTGGAGATCGTCAAGATGCTCCACCGCGGCGCCCGTCTCCTGATTCTGGACGAACCGACGGCCGTGCTGACACCGCAGGAGGCGGATACCCTCTTCGACCGCATGCGCGGCATGGCCGAGGCCGGCCGCACTCTCCTGTTCATCAGCCACAAGCTGAACGAAGTAATGGCGCTGGCGGAGACCGTGACGGTCATGCGCCAGGGCCGGGTCGTGGACACCGTCCCCCAGTCGCAGGTCTCGCGCCGCGAACTCGTAAGCATGATGGTGGGCAGTCCGGTTCTCTTCGACGTCGCCATCCCGCCGGTGCAACAGGGCCGCAAACTGCTGTCCCTGCGCAACCTAACGGTGGAGAACGACCGGGGCCAAACTGCCGTGGACAACCTGTCCCTGGATCTGCACCAACGGGAAATCCTGGGCGTGGCGGGGGTGGCCGGCAATGGCCAGCGCGAACTGGCCGAGGCGATCACCGGCTTGCGCAAACTCCAGGGCGGCGCGGTCGTGCTGGACGGCTTTGATGTAGCCGGTGCCAATCAGCGTCGCATGATCGACTTGGGCATCTCCTGGGTACCACAGGATCGGCAGCATACCGGCACGGCGCCTAACCTCTCGATCCAGGAAAACTTCGACCTCAAACGCTACAGGACGGCTCGCGGGGGGCTGTTTCTCGACCGGTCAGGCCAGGCCAGCCGGGCCGCGGCACTGTTGGCCAAGTACGGTGTGGCCGCCGCCAGCCGACATCAACCCGTGCGCCTCCTTTCCGGTGGCAATCTGCAAAAAGTCATTCTGGCCCGGGAACTGTCCACCGAGCTGCGGGTGCTGGTGGCGGAATCTCCAACCAGGGGTCTGGATGTGGGTGCCATCCAGACTGTTCATGAACTGTTGATGGAACAACGCAGCCGCGGCGTGGCCATCCTACTTCTGTCCGAGGATCTGCAGGAGGTTCTCTCACTGAGCGACCGGGTGGCCGTGATTCACAGCGGCCGCATCATGGGTATTCTGCCGCGCGTCCGGGCCGATGCCGACACCATCGGCATGCTGATGGCCGGCGTGGTCCCCGCGGGCATGCCAACATGACCGGAAGCACCGTACCCGGTGTCGTGCCGGCCAGCCGGCTGAGGCTGAGGCTGGAAGCACGCGAACAGCCGGGCCTGCCAACGCACCTGGCCGTGTCGCTGCTGCTGCTGCTGGCAGCCCTGCTGCTGGCCGGCACCGTGATGACCGTGGCCGGCGGCAACCCCCTGGATGTCTACCGCAGCATGTTCGGAGCCGCCTTTGGAAGCCGATGGGGACTGAACGACACACTGATCAAGATGGTACCGCTGGCCCTAGCCAGCCTGGGGGTGGCGCTCGCCTTCCGCATGAAGATGTGGAACATCGGGGCTGAGGGCCAACTCCTGATGGGTGCCTTGGCCGCCTCCGGCATCGCGCTGTTCGCCGTGCCACCCGACATGCCCCGGCTGCCGGCCCTGGCGCTGATGGCGGCAGCGGGAGCCGCGGGCGGTGCTGCCTGGGCCGTCGTGCCCGGTTGGCTGCGCGCCCAGTTCGGGGTCAACGAGATCATCTCCACCCTGATGCTGAACTACGTTGCCCTGTCCATCGTGCAGTTCTTTGTCTACGGCCCCTGGGGTGAGCGCGGCTTCGGTCTGACGCCAATGTTCGAGCGGCACACGTGGCTGCCCCGGCTGACGGACTTTGCCGACCAGTGGTCCGCCCTGCGCGGCCTGACACTTCATCTCGGCATCCTGGCCGTACCGGTGGCGATCGCATGCCTGGCCATCCTGCTGGAACGAACCAAGTTCGGCTTCGAAATCGCCATGGTCGGCGACAATCCGGACGCGGCCCGGTATGCGGGGGTGCGCCTGCGCCGCACGATGATCATCGTGATGGCCCTGAGCGGTGCCTTGGCCGGTCTGGCCGGCATGAGCGAAGTGTCCGGGGTGGTGCATCGGCTGCTGGAGCACATTTCCCCCGGCTACGGGTACACCGCCATCATCGTGGCCTGGCTGGGTCGGTTCAATCCATTGGCGGTGGCAGTCGTCGCCTTCCTCTTCGGGGGTCTGATTGTGGGGGCGGACGAGATTCAGTCGGCCGGCATCTCCTCGCTGCTGCAGGGCGTGATTCTCTTCGTGATGGTGAGCGGCAATCTGCTGATCCGATACCGGATCCGCCTACGGCCGCCGGAAGCGATGCGATGATTGCCTTCCTCACAGCCGTGCTGGCATCCGGAGTGCGCACGGGCACCTCCGTGCTGTTCGCCACCCTGGGCGAACTCTTCACCGAACGGGCCGGCGTCCTCAACCTGGGAGTCGAGGGCATGATGCTGATGGGGGCCATGACGGGGTTCGGCATCACCTGGTTGACCGGCAATCCCTGGCTGGGGGCGTTGGCGGCCATGGCGGTCGGCGGCCTGATGGCCCTGCTGCACGCATTCGTGGCACTGGTCCTGCGCGCGGAACAGGTAGTATCGGGCCTGGCCCTCACCTTCCTGGGCAGCGGCCTCAGCGCCGTGCTCGGTTCACCCCTGGTGGAAGTGCGCCAAGTCGCGCGCATCCCAACCTGGTCCGTGCCCTTCCTGTCCCAAATCCCGGTGGTCGGCCCCATTCTGTTCGACCACAACTTCCTCGTCTACATCGGCTTCCTGCTGGTCCCGCTCTGCTGGTTCTGGATTTATCGTACGCGGCCCGGCCTGGAACTGCGCGCCATTGGCGAGAACCCGGCCGCGGCCGATGTCCAGGGGATCAAGGTCATGCGGCAGCGCATCCTGTATGTCGCCTTCGGCGGCGTGCTGGCCGGCCTGGGCGGCGCCACCCTTTCCCTGGCCCTTACCCCCACTTGGGTGGAGGGCCTGATCTCGGGCCAGGGCTGGGTGGCCGTGGGCCTGGTCATCTTTGCCGGATGGGATCCGATCCGGGCCCTGTTCGGCTCCTACCTGTTCGGCGCCCTGCGACGGCTGCCGATCGACCTCCAGAACTTCGGCCGGTTCCGCGCCAATCCGTCCCTCGGCTACTTCACCAGCATGCTCCCCTACCTGTTCACGATTGTCGCGCTGCTGACCGTGTCGATCGGCGACATCGGCCGCCGCTGGGGTGCTCCCGCCGCGCTGGGAAGGGCCTACGTGCGGGAAGACCGCGACGCCTGAGCAACCCGCGCCCGGTCTTCACCGGCACCCCCTATTCCCGCCTTGTTAAGGATATTTTCTGGATGAGGGAAGTGGGTATTGTGGTCCTGTGAGGGCGGTTCGGCGGCGGTGCCCCGGAAGCCGGTGGCAGGCTGGAAGGCATCTCCGGCCCCGAAATCCGGGCAGGGGCGGCCGGACCGCGGGAGCGCGGTCGCGAGGGTGGTTCCGGGTGGTGCGGACGTCAGGCAGCACAGGTCACCGGCGCGCTGGGGTCCCGGCGGTCGCCGCAGCCGACCGGGGTGCGTGCGCGTAGCCCGCCTGAAGGCCGTGCCTGGACCGCCGCCGATCGGTCGGAAGGTGATATGCAGCGGATAGCGCAGGACAGGATGCCAGCCCAGGTCCGTAATCTGCCGTCACAGGGCACGGAGCTGACGCTGGCCATTGCCCCGCGCCCAGGGGCGCAAAGGGAAGGACCTGGTGGCCTGGTCGTGAGCGTGGTCTACCGGGGCCTGTAGAACCCCGACCTATGGGCGGCCATCTGCCGCCAGGACTGGCATCCCCTACCTGCGCTACAACCGCCATATGACCTTTCAGGAACGCAAGCGTTCCTGCATCCGGATCGTGCTCTGGGTCCCCGGCCAGGCTCCCCTTGGGTCCTGCTCACGGACGAAGCCCTCAACGATGTGGACCTCGGTGCCTACGAGATGCGCGTCTGGATTGAGCAGAGCTTCCGCACTCTCAAGTGCATAGGGTGGCAGTGGCGCGTGCGATGCCACTTGGATCCCGCACGCGTCAATCCGCACAGGCAGGTGTTGGCCTAGTCCCACTGGCGTCGCTGGCCACCAGTGGACGGCACAGGGTTGCCGTAGGTGCCGACAATACCTCCAAACTCCCTGTGGCCCCGTCAGACGCTCAGACTGCCAACAGCAGGGGTACGTAAACAGTTACGATTCTCTATGGTTCATACATGGCTGCACAATACCGCCACCGAAAACGGCCCGGCTGCGCATGCGCAGCCGGGCCGTTTGAAAATATGTGAATGTCACATTGCCATGAACAACTGGATCAGAATTGCATTTTAAGGTCCAACAATATAACAAGCATGATTCCTATTCTCACTGCGAGATACAGAGTGACAAGTGCCACTGTGACTTGCAGCCACACGGGAAACTTGTTCCATGTTGCTTTGATCTTGGCCTTCATTTTGTCAATCCTTAAATGTCATTCGTGGTTATGGTGCAAGTTGAATTTATATCCTTTGTGTCAATCCAAGGGCCCCAATATACCCACAAAGTGCCTCGAACCCCAAACAACCATCCGTCTCCTTTGTCAATCGAATAGTCCCACCTGTCGTTTTCTACCCAGTCCAAGTCTGTGCCAGGTATGTTGCGCCAATGAGGGGAGATGTCATGAGTAGCATTCAAGAAAGTATTGTAGACGCTGTCCACTTCCAGGTTCGAATCATGTCTAATGCTTCCATACAACACGTTGTCAAATGAATGACAGGCACGATATATCGTATATGTATTTTGGAGCTGTCTTGAGCAACAGATTTTTTGGGCTGTGCAACAACCTGTGCATCAGTCCAATTCAGGGTGGAGGTCAAGTATTCCAACTGCTCTCGGGCTTCCGATGCCGTTGGATACTTGCCCGCGTAATTGGGGTTAATGGAAATTCCTGGATAGTCGTCAGCCAAGGTCTGTAATTCAGTTCTAGTTAACCGCTCTTCTTCCTGACCGACAACCTGGACTGTTTCTGTTGCAGCAGATTTCGCTACTACCAGGCTGGATGCGAAGGTTGACCAGATATAGACTGAAAGGGTACAAATGATGCCCCAACGTACGATAATCATCGTATTGGCTCCTTTGCTGCATGACGGTCCTGCCCTGTGCCAGGGGGTTTAACCAAGAGAAAGGAATTATATTTGGCTAGATTGCCAAGTGCACGGGAATTTAAACGGCTACGGCAATTGCGCCCTGCCCATGGACACGGCCAAGCAACCCAACGTGATTGTCCGTCCGGCGTTAGGCTTGGGTGGTGTCTTGTTACTGGTGACGGCAGTCCTCCATGGCTCCGCCCTGTTGGCGGAGCTGCACAACCAGCGGGGAGGGTGCGGAACCCGCAGAGGCAGGGTCGCCATGGCAGGTTGCCTTCGCCAGGAGGCACCTTGTGTCGTCTGGTATCGCCGATGCTCGGCCGGTGAGATGTTGGGGTCTGGTCGGTGGAGGGTGGGGACACGGCACTTGGCGGATGGGCTGAGCACCAAGGATGTAGAACCTACTCCATGTGGATCATGTTGGAATCTTACATTTCACACGCTGCCCAATCTCGGTGACCGATTGGCATCACCACAACCTGTTCATTCCTGGAGAGTCCCAGGGCGTTGACAAAGTCGTCACAGGGCCATGATGGGCTCCGGTTGTCTGAGGTTGCGGGCCACCATATTGCGCAAGCGACGAATTGACAGCTTTGGCCAGAAATAGGGCTGGAGGATGCAGAAAGTTCAAGACAATGCGCCGCAGGGCGGCCCTGTTGCGGGCGGCATGGCTGGTGCGCAGGCGGCATCGGTCTTCCTTGAAGGTGTCGTCCAGTACTCAGTGCAGGCTGTTCTCGATGTCCCCGTGGCCGCGTACTAGGTCGGCCATCTGTGCGTGGTCGAAGTTCAGTTCGTCCTAAAATATTTCGCATGACTTATTCCGAAGGTTGCAGCTGGGCGTTGACCTGCCCGAAGGCAGCCTCCACTGGCCGCGGCCAGTGCCTTGGTGGTCGTGAAGGTGCGCCGGGGCATGGCCCCGTGCTTGACGGTGCGGAAGATGCGTTCGATGTCGTTTAGCTCCGGACCGGGGCAGGCAGGCACCGCAGCCGGATCCCCTGCTCCGCCCGCTCCCGCCGGGCTTGGCGGACCGTCTGCGGGCGTTGTCGAAAACCACGATGCGCGGGAGGCCTGCGCCTCCGGGCAGGGCGTTGCGCAGGAAGGCGAGGACCTGCTCCCCCTTCCAGGGGTGGGACGCGGTACGCCAGGTCAGGGGCGCGTGCCTGTGGGTGCCGGGTGCCGCGCGGGCGGCCGGGACGTTTACGCGCCGGCCCTCGGGGTTCTGGTGGGGAACGACCGGGCGCACGTCGGCCGGGGCCCGGTGCAGGTGGGGGGGCCTCCCTTTGACAGGTATATGTAGCGTCGCGGTCTTGCCATGCAGGGCCATTGCGTGAGGAAAGGGCAAGGAGGGCCGACGCATGGTCCTCGGGTAGAGTGGCGGTGTCACTCACCCACCCCACCTTGCGAGGGCGGTCATGCGTCGGTGCCGGTCATGGTACAGGATCCATCCGTTGCTGCACAGCCATCTGCCGCTGCCGCCGGGACCGCTGTCGGACAGTCTGGTCCTGTGGCTGCAAGGCACCCTATTGGCCGAGAACGGCTGTCTGGATCGGGTGGCGGCTGCGCTGGCGGCCCGCGGGGGCAATGTCCACACGCTGCGTCGCCGGCTGTGCGACGGGCTGAAGGACGATGCGGAGCGGCAGGCGGCCTGGGGGGTGGACCAGGAACTGGACGTGGAGACCTGCTTTGCACCGCTGCTGGCCTGGGTCCTGTCCTGGAGGGTGCCGCCGGGACCGGGCGCGCCGCCGCCCCTGGTGCTGGCCGTGGATCCCACCCACCAGCGGGACCGGCTGGTGGCCCTGACGGTGAGCGTGGTCCTCAACCAGACGGCCCTGCCGGTGCCTGGCGTCTGGTGCCTGCGCAGGCGTCGTGCTCCTGGCGGGACCTCCTGTGCCGTCTGCTGGAGCGCCTGGCAGCGGCCGTGCCGACGGGCATGGAAGTGCATGGGCTGTGCGACCGGGGGCTGTACAGCCCCCGGCTCTGGCACCGGATCCGGGATCGGGGCTGGCATCCCTGCCTGCGCTGTGACCCCGACCTGACCTTTTGGCCCGAGGGACAGACGACGGCCCGCCCGGCCGCGGCCTGGGGTGCGGGCGAGGGCACGCTGTGGGTGGGCCGCGGGGTGGCCTCGCCCCGCCACCGCCCCCTGCCGGGTACGCTGGCGGTGCTCCACGGGCCGGGGCATGAGCATCCTTGGGGCCTGTTGACGGACACGCCGCCCCAGCGGACGGACGCGACCCTCCATGCCTGTCGGGACTGGATGGAGCAGGGCTTCCGCGGCTGCAAGCGCGCCGGCTGGCAGTGGCAGCGCACACGTCGTACCGACCCGGTGCGCGCGGGGCGGCACTGGCTGGTGCTGGCCGTGGCCACCTTGCTGGCGGTCGCCCACGGCACGCGCCGGGAGGAAGCCGCTGCCTTGGGCCGGCCCCCTGCACAGCTGCGCACGCCTCCGGTGACCGGCCCGGCCTTGCCGGTCCCCCGCCGTCTCAGCCTTCTGCGCCAGGGCATGGCCTGTCTGGGAGCCCTGCTGGCTCAGGGACAGTGGTGGAAGCGGGTCTGGCTGCGACCCCGGCCCGGTCCCTACGGGCCGGTGGCCGTCCGCGCCCTGGCCCAGGGACCCTGACGCGCAGCCCCACCTTCGGCCGCGGCCACGCGCCCCGCGGGCGGGCCTGCACCTCTCCCATACCGCCCACCCGGGTGCACGACCGTCCGCGCGGCCGCCAACCCGCAGCGCCGCCAGGGAACGCTGTGTGCCGGCGGTCCCGACGTTCTGTGGCCACCGCCTGTCCCCCACACCCGGAGCTACACATATACCTGTCAAGGGGGCCGGGAGGGATCCGAGTTTGGTAATATTATTTATACATATATGCTATTTTTAATAGAGGGATACGAAGGCATGGCCGGCCGGTACACTGACGGTCTCCTACCCCGGTTAGTCCCTGGCGTGTGGCACAACAAATATAATCCAGACTGGACGGGTTCCCAAGCCGGTTTCCGCAACAAAGAGGGCCGTCCGGCGTATTGTTCCAATCCAGTGTGACTATATGACTTGAGTGTCGGCGGATAGGGCCTTCAGGGCGTTCCGGATCCACTTCCAGCCACACAGCTACCGAACCCGCTCGGGGTCGGCCTGCCAGGCATTCAGGACCGGCACTAGGGCCGCCTGATTGGCCTGCAGGTCCGCCCAGCGTCTCGAAACCGCCGTGCGTCTCCGGGCGGCCGCCACCGAATCCCGGCAGCCGTTGTGCGCCGGCAGCGTGCCTTTCACCCCACAGGCCCAAACCCTGTAGGCGGCCTGGGAGTGAAGGCAGGTGCCGCTTCAGCAGGCGGGACAGTGGATACAATGCAGGGGTGCAGGGCATGGTCACACGCCGGGGACTGACAGGGGTGGCAGACCTGTCGGTGTACCTGCCGGTCATGCCTTTGTGCATCTCCTGTAAATATAGTATTTTATGCAACTATATATAATAATCATGCCCGCTGGACTCCGCACGCTGCACATCCTGGTGATCGCACCCACCAGCTTCTTCAGCGACACGGGCTGCCACGTGCGCATCCTGGAGGAAGTGCGCATCCTTGAACGGCTCGGGCACCATGTGGAGATCGCCACCTACCGCAACGGGGGCCCCGTCGACCGGCTGTGCATCCACCGTACCCTGTCCATTCCCTGGCGACGCGGCTGGGAGGTCGGTTCCAGTCGGCACAAGGTGGCCTTCGATCTGCTGCTGGGCCTGACCGTCCTCCGGTTGCTTGTCACCCGCCGCTTTGACCTGATCCATGCCCACCTGCACGAAGGCGGCCTGATTGGCGCCATCGCCGGCCGGCTGTTCCGCAAGCCGATACTGCTGGACCTGCAGGGCAGCCTGACCGAGGAGATGATCGACCACGGTTTCCTGTCCCGCGGCAGCCCGTTTTTCCAACCGATGCTGCGCCTGGAAAAGTGGATCGTCGGGCAGGGCGACCGGGTGGTAACGAGCACCGCGCACTTCAGCCGCCTCTGTGTGGAGCGGTACGGGTGTCCGCCGGAACGGATAGCGCAGCTGGGCGACTTCGTGGACACCGATGTGTTCCAGCCGGAACGGTTCCCGCCGACGGACAGGCATGCCCTGCGCAGGGCCCTGGGACTGCCGGTCGCGGGGCCCCTCATCGTCTATCTGGGGCTGCTGGCCCCGTATCAGGGAACGGACCTGCTGCTGGAGGCCATGCCACGGATCCTGGACCGGCAGCCGGACGCCCACCTCCTGTTGATGGGCTATCCCTTCGTGGACCACTATCGGGACAAGGCGGCGGCGCTAGGCATCGGCCAAGCCGTCACGCTGACCGGACGCATGCCCTACGCCGAGGTGCCGCGCCATCTGGGCCTAGGCGACGTGGCGGTGGCCCCCAAGGTGTCCAAGACGGAAGGGCTGGGCAAGCTCCTCAACTACATGGCGATGGGATTGCCCACAGTGGCCTTCGATGTGCCCGTGGCCCGCGAGTACCTGGGTAGCCTGGGCATCTATGCCGAGACAGGCGACGCGGCCAGCCTGGCGGAATGCATCTGTGGATTATTGGAACGCCACCGGCGCGATCCCGACGGGCTGCGCGACCTTAGGCTCCAGCTCCGCGTACGCGCACGCACGCGATTCGGCTGGCAGCCGGTGGGAGAATCCCTGAACCGGCTCTACGCGGAGATGCTTGGGACCTCCTGAACGATCCGGTCGTCCGGCAACGGCACCGAAACTGGTTCAGGAGGGCAGGTACCGGCTGGTCACGCGCCCCAGGATATGCTCGGGCGGAAACAGTCCCAGCGTGCGGCTGTCGGTGCTGGCATGCGGATTGTCCCCGCGCAGGAACACCCGGCCGTCCGAGGACACAAAGACCACCCGTTTGAGAATGGTCTCCTGCGGTGCCAGCGGATAGCGCGCCATTACCACATCGCCGACGCGCGGCGGGTGCCTGCGGTAGGCCCGGGGATCCAGAAACAGTTCGTCGCCAGGGGCAAACTCCGGCAACATGGAAGGGCCCCGCACGCGGATCTTCCGCCGCAGGTTGCAAAGCCGCAGAATCAGTTCGCGGCGGCCCGCCGTCGGCAGGGGTTTGTACGGGGCGGAGCGGACGTCTCCCGGGAAAGCGTTCCGCTCCGCCAATCCAATGTCGGGCCCGGTCTCAGCTGGCGGTGTAGTAAGCGACATCGCGGCCCTTGGTGGCCCAGAAGATCCCATGGATCTTCTCCACGGTGGCCAGCAGGTTCTGGGCAGCTTCAAGATCGACACCCACCTTGCAGGCGGAGCAGAGCTTGGCCGCCTGCCAGAAGGTGTCGTGCAGATCGGGATAGTCGGCGAGGTGTTCCGGCTTAAAGTAGTCCGTCCAGAGGATCAGGAGCTGGTCCTTGGCACCCTGCGCCTCCTGCTCCTTGATGGCAATGAAACGAGCTGTCGTGTTCAGATAGTCGACGACGGCGGCGGCGTTGCCTTCAGTCTTGGACGGCTGTTCCAGATCCAGGATCTTCTTGGTCATGGAGAGCACGGCCTCGGCCCGGATGCGGGCATCGGCGGGATCATACACGCCACAGGGTCCGTCGCAGTGGGCGGAGACTTCCAGGGCCGGGCGGCGGCTTTCCAGCCGCCCAAGCAGGGATTTCAACATGATCTGTATTCCTCTCTTGATAGATTGCCGGACAAAAAGGCGAGCAGATTGTATCGCGTGCGGGCCTCCGGGCCGGAGGATTCGGAGCCTTTCGGTCAGGCGACGGGCTCCATCTCCAGGATGGCCTGTGCCTTGCGGGCCACGTCCGTGGTCGGGTCCCGCTTGATCACCTTGAGCAGGTGCAACTGGGCGTCGGGGTCGCCTTGGGCGGCCAGTTCCAATGCTTCGGCCATGCCCGTCTCGGTGTACTGCAGGTCCGTGGGGATGACGACCAGGTTGTCCCGCTCCCAGTAATACTTGAGATCGTCGGACTCCTTGCTCCAGTTCGCGTACACCTGCTCCCAAGTATGGGGATTGTCCACTCGATGCTGCCCCAGGTGCGGAGTCAGCATGTGCTCGGACACGGGAGCCTGCCAGGCAGTGTAGCGATTGTCGAGGGAGATGCGCAGCCGGTCCTCGGTCACGTTGGGCAGCGCCCGGTGCAGGGTCAAGCTGTGGAACATAAGGCAATCACCCGGTTCGTAGTCCGTGCTGTGCCACTGGCCCTGGTAGGAGTCCTCCTCCACGTTCAGCGCGCCGGCACCCAGGGAAAAATGGTGGTCCAGCACCTGGTCCACCTTGTGGGAGCCGGGAATCACGGCGAGTCCGCCGAGCTCCACGGGGCAGTCGCCCACCGGCGACCAGCAGGTGTAGGTCTCAAAGTTCCCCTGGAAGTGGACAAAGTCCTGGTGCACGGGCGTGGTGTGCTCCATGTACTGCGGGAACCACATGCGGATGATCTTCTGGGGATGGGGCAGGGTCTCCGCCCCGTCCATGATGGCGGACATGACGTCCAGAATCTCCTGCTGATGCGACATCCGATGGAACAGTTCAAGCCGGTAGGCCTGGTAGTACACGTCGGCATAGTCCAGATCGCCTTCCGTGCAGCGCTTGTCCACGTTGGCGATGCCGTCCATCAGGTCGGTGCCGGGGACAAGCCAGTCGTTGACCTGCAGCACCGTCAGGATTTGACGGCGCAGTTCCATGGTCTTGTCGTAGTCCATCAGGCCGCGGATGAAGAGGTACCCCTCTTCGGCCATGCGGTCCCGCAAGGCAGGCCCGTTCCCAAGCAGATCATTGGATTCCCTGAAAGGCTGCAGCGGTATAGACATGATGGTGATTCCTTGCGCGACACGGCGGCCGCGCGCTGGGCACCGACCCCGGGCCGGCCGGAGCCGATGCTGTCTGGTTTGGCAATGCCGAAGCACAGCGGATACGAAACGGTATTATAAATCCAGTGGCCCGCGGTAATCCAGTGGCCCGCGGCCAAGACGGCACTGTTTTGGGCTCGGCGAGAGGGCCAGTGCCCTCGTGACCCCCATGTTCAGGGACCCTGAAGCACCTGCACGGCAGGATGGGGCTGGAGTGGTCCCGTCAATAGCCGGCCGGCGGCCGGATTGGCACCGCCGAGCAACATGTCAGTGGTTTGTCGAGGCGTCCTTGCGTCCCACCATCACGGCCATGGGGCCCTGGCGCCATACGCATTCACTGCGGAATCCCGCGGTTCCAAGACTGGCCAACTCCTCTTCCAGCGGAAAGTATGTATCTTCGTCGGCCCATTCCGCCAGATGTTGCCAGGCACCTTCCTCGGAGATTCCGCATGCCATCATGTGGTCGATCCAAAGGCGGTAGGTCCGCTGTTGCTCAGGACCCTCCCTCGGCATGGTCACGTCGGCGTTGACGAAGAGACCGCCCGGTGGCAGCGCCTCGTGAATCCGCCGATACAGATTGGTTTTCTCGTTCCTTGTCTCTATATGGTGCAGTGCCAGCGAAGTTGCCACGCCGTTGCACGGGGGCAGTTCGGAGAAAAAGGACATTTCACGAAAACGCACGCGCTTCCCAAAACGCGCAAGGCGGATCCGTGCCTGGGCCAACATTTCCGGATCCACGTCGATCAGGTCGATGTTCCCGACCTCGCCATGGTCAAGCAGCGCCTGAGCCAGCGAACCAGTCCCGCCGCCAAGGTCAAGCACCCGGCTCGGACGGACACATGCAAATTCGCGGGCCACGGCGGCAAGCATGGCGTCGTAGCCCGGCGCGAAACGGCGGATCGTTTCATCGTAGTCATCGATCGCCAATCGGAGATGGCGGCGCACCGAATGCCGGGACATGGTTAATATTTTGGGGGTGTTTGGCAATGGTTGCAATTGTCTGGATGGCTTGGCGGATCACAGCCGGAACGGCAGGTCACATGGAGGCCTTCCAAGCCGCGGCGGACGACATTCAATCCGTTGTGTTGGGAAATCACTGCCAAGGCGGACCTCAGCAACAAGCACAACCCGGCCGGTTGGGGCGGACAATGTCCGTTCAATGTCTCTGTTCCAGCGCCGTGCGATTGTCCGGCTTTGGGCCAACACGGCACTGTTTCACTTTCGTTGAAAACCGTTCAGGTCCACCTGAACGGCTCCTTTTGCACGGTCCTGGTGGCCGGCTGGCTTCAAGGGAAAGGAAGCCGTATGTCCGTATAAGCCACTTTCAACGAAAGTGAAACAGTGCCGCCAACACCCCTGCCTTAGCCGCCTGTCATTCGTGTGATAGGCTACCTGACATGCAAGCGCGACAACACCATTTTCCCGACTATGCGCCGGTGGTTTGCGCTTAGCCGATCAATGATCATCCAAGGAGAACGGATCATGCAGAGACTTGGTTTCAGTCGACGCGAGTTCCTGTCATTGGCGGGGGCGACGGGCAGCGCAGCCCTGCTCGCCGCCTGTCAGGTCGCGGCCCCGGCAACCGACGGCGGAGACGGTGCTGCGGCCGAGCCGGTAACGGTTCAGGTCCAGTCCGGATGGTGCACCGAGGGCGATTGTGACATCTGGACTCCGTCGATCGAGATGTTCAACGAGAAGTATCCGCATATCGCCATCGAAATGATTCGGGTCGCCGTGAATCCGGTAGACACGATGACGGCAGTGGCCGGCGGTACGGCGCCGGACGTGTACCATCGCTACATAGGCGGCTTTGCCGAACTGATGGCGCGCGGCGTCATGCTGCCGCTCGACGACCTGATTGCCGGCGACGAGGATTTCGACCCGGACATCTATCTGGGCACCCAGTGGGACAACGGGAAATGGGACGGCCGCACCTACGGCATCCCGGTGCTCGAGGGCGGTGCCATGCCGGCCATTTGCTGGCACAAGCACCTCATTGAAGAGGTTGGCGGCGATCCGGAGGTGGGCCCAAGGACCTGGCAGGAGATGCTGGAATGGTCCAGGATGCTTCTCCAGTACGACGATGACGGCAACCTGATCCAGGCCGGCTACGACCCCAAGGACGCCTATGGGTTCACGGTGATTGCCTGGCCGGTCGTCTTTGACGAGAACTACATCACTGAAGACAAGCGAACCTTCACCTTCGATTCAGAAGCCTGGGCGCAAGGGCTCGAGATCATTGCCGAGTTCTGGACCGATGTCGGCGCTGACCAGATGAAGGCATTTTCCGACCAGTGGCCCTACTGGACCGGTTACCCGTCCAGCGGCTTCAACAACGCGAAACGCGCCATGATCATGAACGGCAACTGGATGCCGGGCGCCATGCGGCGCATGGTCAACGAGACTGGTGTCGAACTGGATTCGATTGGTTACGGCTTCCATCCCAACCTGAACGAGGGCCTGAAGGCCATCGACTTCGGTACGGGGCACACGCTCTTCATGCCCAGGAGCACCCAAGTGGCCGAAGAGGGCTTCAAGTTCATGGTGCACATGACCAGTGTCGAGGTGGCCCTGGTCGAGTTCGAGATCCGCGCGGCGGCCATGTGGAGCAAGCCGCTGCTGGACGCAATTGATCTTTCATCTGTGCCTGGACTGCAGTGGTTCTTTGATGCACCGCTGGAAGCGGACAGGCTTTGGAGCCCCAACGAGTTCCTCACCCCTGTCCAGTCCCAAGTCGAACTCCTGTGGACGCGGGCCATTGACGAGACCATCGTGGGCGCCAAGTCGGCTGCCGACGCCCTCGCCGACATCAATACCGAACTGCAGCAAGGCTTGGACGAATATTGGGAAACGCAAAGCTAACTCTGCGTTTTTGGTTGATTGTTCCGGGCCGCGACCGCACCTTTTCCGGCGGTCGCGGTCCGATTTGTTGTCAGTCGCTTTCGAACCGGAACCCCTGAAACCGGGTTCGAACCATTGGGTTGGACATGACATCCACTGGTCTAAGCGCCGGGCAACCAAGGTTGCAACCCTCGGAACAGGAGGCGCAGCTCCAACGCCAAGCCCAACGCCGACGCTTCCGCCGGCGCATATTGCCATTCGTTTTCATCCTGCCGTGGATCCTGGGTGTGCTTCTCTTTCAGGCCTACCCGATCCTGGATTCCTTCTACCACAGTTTCACTGTCTACGATGTCTTCCAACCTGCCAAGTGGGTTGGCCTGCGCAACTACCGGAATTTGTTCGAGAACTCCTACACGCGCATGGCGCTGCAGAACACGCTGCTGTATGTGGTGGTCTCGGTTCCAGGGGGTTTGGTTGTGGGTCTCTTGCAGGCGCTGCTGTTGAACGTCAAGGTGCGCGGCCTGCAACTGTTCCGCACCCTGGCAATTGTGCCAGGCACCGTACCTGCGGCCGGCGCGGCAGCCGTGTCGATTTTCATTTGGAGCCCCTCGCTGGGGTTGATCAACAGCATTTTGGAATGGTTGGGGTTGCCGTGGCGACAAAGTTGGCTTGTCGACCCGGTGATGGTCAAATGGATCTTCATCTTCATGACGATCCAGGGCGGAATCGGCATGTTGATCTTCCTGGCCGGTTTACAGAATGTGCCTCAGGAACTCTACGACGCCTCCAAGATTGATGGAGCGCACAGCATGCAGACCCTGGTCAATGTCACGCTGCCGATGCTGACGCCCTACACTCTCTTCAACCTGCTGACCAGCCTGATCGGGGCGTTCCAGTACTTCACAGGGCCGATGCTGATGACTGGAGGGGGTCCTGCCGGCGGATCCACATTCTACGCCCAGCTGATCTACGAAAGTGCGTTTATCCTTTTCAGAATGGGCCATGCGGCCGCGCTGGCGTGGATCCTGTTCGTCATCTGTGTTGTCATTGTCGTCACGGTCTTCCGCTCGTCGGCGAGTTGGGTCTACTACGAGGGTGGCTGAGGAAAATGGCCAGCCTTCGTCCGATGCAGGCCGCTGCATTGCCGGGAAACCGCTACTTTCTCGGCATGCGGACCAGGAGGTTCATCCAGCACACATTGGCCTATGTGCTGATCGCCGCCTTCCTAATCGTGGCGCTGATGCCCGTGGCATGGATGTTCGGCACCTCCTTCAAGACGCTGGACCAGTTGCGGATCACCGTACCCATCCAATGGATCCCGAACCCGGTAACGTTCGAGAACTATGTCAAGGGTTGGGCTGTACGAGACTGGCCGCACTTTCTCCGCAATACACTGTTCCTGGCCGTATTCGTCGGCGTTCCCACCATGGCTTCATGCACCCTGGCAGCCTACGCCTTTGCGCGCATGCGGTTTCGCGGCAGCGAAGCATTGATGTTGATCAATATCAGTCTGATGTTGATCCCGGACCAGGTAACACTGGTGCCTCGATTCGTGATGATGGCCCGCATGGGCTGGGTGGGAACCTGGCTGCCGGCGATCATCCCCTCCATGCTGGCCCTCAACCCGGCGATGGTATTTGTGCTGCGCCAGTTCTTCCGCGCCATTCCCAACGACCTGTCCGACGCCGCCCGCATTGACGGCTGCCATGAATTGGGAATCTTCTGGCGCATCGTGGTGCCGTTGTCCAGACCGATCCTGGCCCTGCAGATTGTGTTGATTACCTCCTGGGCCTGGAACGACCTGCTCTTTTCCCTCCTCTACCTCAAGGACAAGAGCATGCAGACGCTGACCTTGGCGATGCAGAGCTTCCTCGGCTACCGCGGAGACACGGCCTGGGGCCAGATGATGGCCATGTCGGTGCTGATGTCGCTGCCCATGATGGTGCTCGCCTACTTCGGGCAGCGCTATTTCACCGAAGGCTTCACCCTCAGCGGAATCAAGGGCTGAGGCGAAGCGCGATGGGCTCAGCCGGTGTCGGTGGGACACACCCGCCCCGATAAGCAGCTGAACGTCAAGCCCTTCTTTTCTTCCCGTCGGGAGCGGCGCCTCTGGGGCTGGACACTGGCCGTGGTGGTGGCTATCTATTCCACCCTTGGCTGGATGCCGACCTTGGCCAAGTTTCTGCGCAACCACGGCCTGCTCGAAGGCCTTTTCGTACTCGGTCTGATCCTGATCGGTGCCGCGATCCTCGCACAGGGGCTAAGGTTGCAGCTGCGAGGTGCAGAGATTGGGGTGGCTCTGGGAATCGTGACCGCCTACCTCCTTGTATTTGCCCGCATGGCGATTCCGGAGGAGCGCACCCACCTGATCGAGTATGGCGTGGTGGCCGTCTTTGCGAGGGAAGCATTGACGGAACGGGCCAGCCAGGGCCGGCGCGTCCCCGTGCCCACCTTGCTCGCGGTTCTGGCGACGGGACTAATCGGCCTGCTCGACGAGTGCCTACAGGCCTTTCTGACCAACCGTGTCTTCGATTACCGCGACGTTCTCTTCAATGTGCTTGCCGCGGTGATGGCAACGACAGCCAGTTGGATGCTTGCGCGGGCGCGACGGTGGCGTGGCAGGAGCCGCCCGGAGTGAAGGGGTCGAGGGCAAGGCCGTCGGGATATGCATCCTGGATTTGAAAACTTTCGGGACAACAGGCTGTCTGCCCCACTCGGACCCCATCGAGCCGCTGGGTCTGCCTGCTGCAACCCCTGCCGGTGCCGGCCTCCAGTCGCGCTTCCCGACGGAGGCACGGAACCAGTGCAGCATGGTCTCCACCAAAAGGGAGACTGGTCATCCATGTGCTGCGCGTCCGGTACAGTCGCCCCTGGAATGCATATGTGAGACCATCTTGCGCTGTGGCAGACGCACACCCTGGATGTACGCCATCGGCAACTCCGACCCGGCCTGCCGCCAGCTTTGGGATCCACGCAAGCAGGGCCGCCGGCAGGCGGGGTCCCCGGGTCCCGAGACGCCGGGTGACAACCCACCTCCGGCATGCCCTCGCTAAAGCACTCCGGCGGGATCCGACAGCATGACAACCCACTGCCGGTGGATTACTGACAAGCCACACTGTCGTGCTGGGTAGACCCATGCTTCAGGTAGGCGGTATCACCCGCGTTGTTCCACACATTGCCCGTGGTGAAGAGCAATCGTTTGTCAGGAAGCGATTCTGTGGCGCCGGAACCACTGACCAGCGTCCAGGTCTCACCGGCTGCCATCACAAATCCGCTGGTGAAGTTGTAGGTGCGGTTGGGCCCTTCGTCGTGGATGCTGAACCCGGTGAGATCCAGACTCTGCGAGGTGGTGTTCCGGAACGTCACTATTTCCGCACTGGCATCGCATGACACAAGGTCCACATCGCCTACCTGGGGCGCGGGGACAGGTACGGGGGTGGGAACAGGTGTGGGCGCGGGACCGGAACAGGAACCCAACATGGTGCCCAAGGCGGCTTTCTCACCTTGGGTGACGGTCAGTGCCCACTTGGTCTTGACATCGATCCAGTCGCGGGCGTATTGGCACCAGGTGCCGGCCAAGGGCGGTTTCCAGCCCTCGGGACCCTTGGCACCCTTGGATTGATTCAGGCCGTCCTCCATGGCCTGCAGGGCCGGGGCCAGGGCCAGGTCGTTGGCGTAGGTCCGCTTCCGTTCCGCGGACCATGCCGCGCCTCCCGACATGTGCGCGTTTTTCAAGGGCACATGGTGATCCACGTCCACATCCGAGGCCTCGGTGAAGGTCCCGCCGCCCCAAGGGCCGATCCACTGCCCGGTGGCCACAGTGCACTGATTTGAGTTCGTAAACGTAACGGTACTGCGGCTTTCCTCGATCAGCACTTCATGGCGTGCATTCTGGCAATCGCCATCCGCATCGATCCAGTGATCCCAATCGTCCCGGTCGTAGGTGGACTCCTGGGTGTGCGCGGCCACGGTCAACGCCTGCAGGAGGCCTTGGTAACCGTCGGGCGAGGGACAGTCAATCCCTTCGTTAAATTTGCTGTTGTTCCCGGTATCCGCGTCATTGTCGCAGACGTTGACGTTCACCAAGGCACCGCGCCAGTTGGAGCCGATCTTGTGCTTCAGTTGCATGTCAAGGTTGCGGCGGTCCTTGTTGTTCTCCGGGTACGTGATCGTGATGGACTGCTCCTTGTGCCAGTTGTCGGGACCAAACGTCAGCGTCTGTCCGGGCTCGAAAGTGATGCCCCGCAGGTTCATGGCCTTCTTGTCCGACTGGTACTTCTTCCCAATCTTGGCCAGCTTGATGAAGACCTCACGGTCTTTCTGCGGCTCCTGGGACAGCATGAAATAGAAGGTGAGGCTCCCACCTTCATTCAGCGTCTGCAACGGCAGTTCACCCGGACACCAGAAGGTGCCGCCATCCACCGACACCGCCACCGGACAGGGAGCCGCGCTGGGCCTCGCCAAGACCGGGGACGCGGACAGTCCCATGCCGGCCATCAGGGCCAGAGCCACCACCACAAACCTGAGCACCTTGCGCATCTTCATCCCAACACCTGACCACTAAGAAAACAAATTTGCCGTCGGAAGCACCGCGAGCCGCATTATAAATTATACAGAAACTGGCACGGGGCCCGTTATCAAATGCAGGATGACGAACGCCGCCACTTGCATCTTCGGCGACCGGATCGAATGGATCCGCGGCTAGAACTCCGCACCAACCCCCCCCTGGAAGCTGATAGGGGTAGGTAAAGC
>JAAXGZ010000048.1 GCA_012271135.1 Caldilineales bacterium
CCGCAGGAGACAAGCTCGGGGGTGGTGATCCGGACTACGCCGCTGCCGCCTCTGCTGAGGCGTGCCACCGTCATCTACGCGCCCCCCACGGTGGCGGGGGAGCCCGAGGTGCATTTTCGCCAGTGCGCGGACGGTGGCTTCATGGTGGGGGAAGGCGACCAGGACACCCACGCCGAAGATGGCAGCCAGGCCCACGCCGACGAACTGCTGGCGCGCGCCAGTTCCTACCTCCCGGAACTGGCGCAGGCCCGGGCAGTAGCGGTTCCGGCGGGACTGCGCCCCCTGCCTGCCGACGGCTATCCGGCCATCGGCTTCACGACGGAAGTCCCCAACCTGTACATCGCGTTGACGCACAGCGGAGTGACGCTTGCGCCCTTCCTGAGCCAGTTGGCGGCACAGGAGGTATGTAATGGAGCGCGGGCCGATGCAGTACTGGGACCCTATCGGCCTCAGCGGTTCGCATCCCGGACAGCGGGTTAGCGCGCTCTGTTGGAGTCCTGTGGCGGACAATGCCCACCGGTGCCGGATTCCGGTGTTGCCATGAGCGGAGCCCCCAAGTGCGTTGCACTATCAGGGGTCCCGGTGAGTCGGTGCCGGATGCGGCGAGGCCTATGCGCCACCCTCTTTCAAGCAGACCGTCACATCGACCTCGCGTTCGGTGGGAGTTATCCGAAAGTCCACTTTGCCGTCGGTCACGGATCCCTCTAACGTGGTCCGGTAGGGCGCGTGCAGCTTGAAGAAAACATCCCAGTCGGCGGGCCAAGCTGGGCACAGGAAGATCTTGCGGCCGTCGCATTGCATCAGCATGGCTTGCAGGGTCGTGTTCAAGACACCTCCGTGGCACTGGTCCGGGTACCAGTCGAAGTTGGGACCCCAAAAACCCGGGAAGCGCGACAGGTTCTGCTGGGCCAGGTCCGGGTTCCAGTGGCCGAAGGAATCGTGGTTGCGCGTCCCTGCCCGGGTGACGACGGCGTCGCGGGCACTCTCTGCCAGACCCAGGTAGGCCAGGAACAGGTCGTTCTGCCGCCAGCCGTAGTTGCCGAGGAAGCTGCGATGCCGCAGGGCGGCCAGTGCCAGTCCCCGGTCCTCCTTCTCAAGGGACAACAGGCGGAAGGGGAACACGGCGTAGAGTTCGCCGTTCTCAATGTTGCGCCGGTTGCTGTAGGAGTCCGCCGGTGCCAGCATGCGGGCACCCTCCTCCTCGCGCACGGGCAGTTCCGGAACTTTCCGCAGCAGGTCCTCCCAGGCCGCGCGCCGGCTCGCCGGAGCCGCATCCTCAGGCAGGGCCAGCAGCCGCGCCGCAACGGCCCGGATCCCTGCGATCTCCGGCATGGGATTTGTGCTCTCCCACCAAGTTTCGAGGACCTGCGCGGGATGCATGACCAGCTTGCCGTCCTCGCCGGTGTTGTAGAAGTTGGCGAAGAACTGCAGTGTCAGGTCGGCGAAGGGCGCGGCCGTCTCCTGCAGGAACCTCCGATCCTCCGTGTGTTCACAGTAGTCGAGCATCAGGAAGGCCAGTTCGAGTCCGCCCACCCACTCCCACTTGTGGTAGCCACTCTCCTGCAACGGATCGTCCCGCTCCGCAAAGGGCGTCCAGCCGTAGGTCTCGGTGAAGACGTCGCCCCAGAAGTAGACGCACTCGGAGAAGAAGATGCCGTCGAAGCCGAAGTAGCGGCGGGTGCGGTGGCGCCAAAGCTCCAGCATGTCCTGGGCATACATGCGGAACAGGGGGTGGAGCATCTCGTAGTCGCCGGCGGCACACATGTTGTAGTAGGGCAGCCGGGTGTTCTGCCACCAGTAGCCCGGCCCCCAGCGCCGGTAGTCGGCGTCGCCCTGCTTGCCGGGGTAGGGGACGGTGAAGAGCGAGCCGTTGAACTTGATGGGATAGCGGCCCCGGCCGGCACAGGCCTGCACGTACCGCTGCAGGGCGTAGGAACGGCTGACCAGTTCGGCATCCCGCGTGGCTTCCGGGCTGCGGCCCGACACCTCAATCCAGCTTCGATCCCAGAAAGCCCGCCACCACTCCCTGTGGGCGGCGCGGCGCGCGGTTCCGTCGGCTTCCCGCACCGATGCGATCAGTTCCTCCATGGCTGCGCGCCATGCCGCGGGTGAAGCGGGATGCAGGGCAAGCACGGGGATTTGGAATTCCACCCTGTGGTTCCGCCGCGACCGCAGGGCGACATCGCTCTCCCGGACACCTTCGGATGTGATGACGGCGGCACCGAAGATCCGGTCGAGCAGCGGATCCTCCCGTTCGAAGCCGTCGAGGCCCTGCAACTCCGCAGTCAGCGCGGGTCCCACCGACTTGGTGTTGTGGTGGTGCCAGCCGATCCAGTCCGGGAGGCCCTCCAGGACCGTGTCGGGTTCGATGATCGTGGGTGCGTGCTTCTGGTCCGGGCGGTCGCGGTCCAGCATCACGTCGCTGATCTGCAGTTCCTCCAGTTCCTCGTGCTCCGTCCGCCATAGTTCGATGTGCGCCGTGGCCGTCACAGGCTCTTCGGCATCGATGCGGACATGGACGACGGGATGGTGTGCATCGACCCACAGCTGGAGGTCCACCTGCGCCGCGTTACGGTGATCCGGCGAGGGACCATACTGCACGTGCCAGGTGCCGGTGGGCAGATCGAGGGTTTGCCGCAGGCGGGACGGGTTGGGAGGCGGATCCAGAGCGATGCGCACGCGGCCGAGCTTCAGGAGCCGTCCGTTGTCGTCCCAGGCGTCCGTGCGCGCCAGGTAGAAGAGCAACTCCCCTTGCAGCGAAACCCAGGCGTTGAGGCCGATTTCGCCGTTGCCCAGGGGCACGGATCCCTGGGCATCGTGGCTGGGGGAATGCCAGACAACGTTGTGGGCTCGGGGGTCGGACATGGCGTGGCGGGTTCCTTGAACGATACGGGCTGTGCCGAAGGCGGCCGGTCGGCGGGCCGGGGATGGAAAACGGGGGTCAGATACGGCCGGCAGATGCCGGGTCGGTCGGGACCGGTGATGCTTCGGTGCCCGAACCTGGCGGCGGAAACAATTCCCCCGCCCGCCACTGGTCGCGGATACGGTCCAGTTCCGACAGGATGTACTCCCGGGATTCAACGTCGGAGATGCTGGGTGTGCGTTCAATGTAGGCCCGGGCCTTGCGCAGGCGGCGCAACGCCCGGCGCAACTGCCGCTGTGCCGCTCGGCGGTCGTTGGCGGGACCGGGATCGAGCCAGGCTTCGGGGATCTGCTCCGTTTCCAGGATGGTCTCGATGGTGTGGTGCAGGGCGTTGACGCGCTCTCCCATGACCCGGCCTGCCAGGCGCGTGCCGTGGACCGCGGCCAGCGTGAAGACGACGATGAAGATCAGGAAGCCGAGAACGAAGAGCGCCACGGGTTTCGCCGGTTAGGCGTCAACGCCGGTCAGTTCCAGTTCGCCGGCGAAGTGGCACCGCGCAAAGTGGCCGGGCCGGGCTTCGGTCCAGGCCGGTGTTTCGGTCCGGCAGCGGTCCTCGGCATACCGGCAGCGCGGATGGAAGTAGCAGCCGGACGGCAGGTCGGCAGGGTTGGCCGCTTCTCCGGGCAGGATCATGTGGTCTTGGCCGATGTCCGGATCGGGGACGGAGACGGCGGAGAGCAGGGCCTCGGTGTAGGGATGGAGTGGATGCAGGTAGAGCTCCTCGGTCTCCGCCGTCTCCACGATCTTGCCCACGTACATGACGGCCACGCGGTCCGAGACGTGCTCCACCACGCTCAGGTCGTGCGCAATGAACAACATCGTGAGGTCGAACTCCGCCTGCAGGTCCTGGAGCAGGTTCAGGATTTGTGCCTGCACCGAAACGTCTAGGGCAGAGACCGGTTCATCGGCGATCACGATGCGCGGGTTGGTGGCGAGGGCCCGCGCGATACCGATCCGCTGCCGCTGGCCGCCGGAGAAGGCGTGGGGATACCGGATCAGCGACTCGACGTTCAGGCCCACCAGCTCCACCAGGTCCCGCACGCGGTCTTCAATCTCGGACGGAGAGCCCATGCGGTTGGCGCGCAACGGCTGGGCGACGATGTCCAGGATGGTCTTGCGGGGGTCCAGCGAGGAGTAGGGATCCTGGAAGATCATCTGCATGTGCCGACGCTGGGCGCGCAGATCCTGCTTGCCCAGTTGCAACAGATCCGTCATGCGGTCGCCGTCCAGACGCAGCAGGATGCGGCCCTCGGTGGGTTCGATGGCCCGGACGATGCAACGGCCCAGCGTCGTCTTGCCGCAGCCGGATTCCCCCACCAGACCCAGCGTTTCGCCCTGCCGGACCTCCAGCTCCACGTCGTCGACCGCTTTGACTTGCCCCACGACGCGCCGGAAGAGGCCCTTCTCGATGGGGAAGTACTTCTTGATCCCCTCCACCTGGAGCATCGGTTTCCGGTCAGGCAGGGCCATGTATCGCGTCCTGGTCTTCATAGAGGAAGCACCGCACCCGGTGGCCGGGACGGGGTTCGTAGAGCGGTGGAATCGCCGTATCGCAGACGTCCGGAATCACGTCCGGACAGCGGTCCGCAAAGGGACATTGGGTTGGCAGGTCGAGCGGAATGGGTACCGATCCCTCGATGGCATCCAGCCGCTGTCGCACCTTGCGGCCCACGCGCGGGATCGACTTCAGGAGCAGGCGCGTGTAGGGGTGTAAAGGCTCCTTGAACAGGGATCGGACATCCGTCTGTTCCACAACCATGCCCAGGTACATGACCACCACTTCGTCGGCGATGTCGGAAATCACGGCCAGGTCGTGGGTGATGTACAGCATTGACATGCCCATCTCGGCCTGCATCTGCTGCATCAGATCCAGGATCTGGGCCTGCACCGTCACGTCCAGGGCGGTCGTGGGCTCGTCGGCGATCAAGAGAGACGGGTTGCAGGAAAGGGCCATCGCGATCATGGCGCGCTGCCGCATGCCGCCGGACAGTTGGTGAGGGTACTCTTCGAAGCGCTGCGGCGCATTGGAGATCCCGACTTTGCGCAGCATGTCGATCGTGATCTCGCGGGCCTCCTGCCGGTCCTGTGTGCGGTGCAGCAGAATCATTTCGCTGATCTGGTCACCGATGGTGTGCACCGGCGAAAGACTGGCCATCGGCTCCTGGAAGATCATGGAGATCTCGCGTCCCCGTATGGCCCGGATCCCCGGACCGTCCGGCGGCAGTTCCAGCAGTTCGACCGCGTCACCCTCACCGGGGGTGAAGGTGATGGTGCCGTTCACGGTACGGCCCGGGGACGGCACGATGCGCAAGATGGACTGTGTGGTTACGCTCTTGCCGCATCCGCTTTCCCCGATCACGCCGACCGTGCTGTGGCGCGTGATCGTGAAGGAGACGCCGTTGAGCGCCTTCAGGATCCCTTCGCGCAGGAAGAAGTGGGTTTCGACGTTCCGCAGTTCCAACGCGATGTCGCTCACGACCACCCCCTCACCGGTTCACTTGTAGGGGTCCGCGGCGTCGCGCAGGCCATCGCCGAGAAAGTTGAAGGCGACGAGTGTGATCACAAGAACCAGACCGGGATAGAGTAGCCAAGGGTAGGAGATCACGACCTGGACCTGCTGGGCTTCCGTGAGCAGCGTGCCCCAGCTGACCAGCGGTGGACGAATGCCCAAATTCAGGAAACTGAGTGCGGTCTCGGCCAGGACCATGCCCGGTATGGCCAGGGTCATGTTCACGATCAGGTAGCTCATGAAACCGGGCAGCATGTGGGTGCGGATGATCTTCATGTCTGTCTCGCCCGCGATGCGGGCCGCCAGCACGTAGTCCTCCTCGCGCAAGCTGATGATCTTCCCCCGCACTACGCGTGCCAGTCCGCTCCAGGCCACCAGTGAAATAATGATCGTAACCAAAAAGTAGACCTGCAATTGGGGCATTTCTCGGGGGATGGCTGCCGCCAGCGCCATCCACAGAGGAATCGTAGGGATCACCAGCAGGAACTCCACAAGGCGCTGGATGATTGTGTCGGACACCCCCCCAAAGTAGCCGGAGACGCCTCCGAAGAGGCAGCCCAGAACGAAGCTGATGGCAACCCCCACCAAGCCGATCGTGAGCGAGATGCGGGCTCCGTAGAAGATGCGCGAGAAGATGTCACGCCCCAGTTTGTCGGTGCCCAGGAGGAAAACGTAGCCCGGTTCCTCCACTCCCAGCAGGTGGCGGTCCGTCGTGAACAGACCCCAGAACTTCACTTCGTCCCCGCGGTTAAGGAAACGGAGGGGAAAGATCTGTTCCCGGTCCACCGCGAAATCCAAGGCGAACGTTTCCGGATTCCGCTCCTGCGTGTACCCGTAGACGAAAGGACGCAGCGTAAAGCCGTCCTCCGGATGCATGAATCTCAGGAGTTGGGGAGGCGCGTAGATGTAGTCGGAATTGCGCCGGTGCAGGTCGTAGGGTGCGATGAACTCGCAGACCATGGCGCTGACATACATCACCATCAGGATGCAGCCGCCCACGATGGCCAGCCGGTGGCGCACAAACTTGCGCCACATCAGCTGGGCCTGGGAGGCCATGAAGAAGCGCTCCTGGGCGGTGGTCTCCCGGCGGGTCGCCGCCTGGGCCACGGTGGAGGCGGTCATGGCATCGGACCTGTGCCGCGTCAGCGGTCCAGTCGGATTCGGGGATCCACCACCATCAGCAGCAGATCGGAGATGAAGGTGCCGACGATGGTCAGGATGCCCAGGAACATGACCAGCGTGCCCGCCAGGTACATGTCCTCGCTGAGCAGGGCCCGGTAGAGCAGGGGGCCGACGGTCGGCAGGCTGAGCACGATGGCAACGATGGCACCGCCCGACACCAGGCCCGGCAGCACCCAGCCAATGGTGCTCACCATCGGATTAATGGCGACCCGTACCGGGTACTTGAAGAGCACTCGGCGCCGGGTCAGGCCCTTGGTGCGGGCCGTGATCACGTACTGCTTGCCCAGTTCGTCCAGCAGCACGCCCCGCATCACGCGGATCAGGCCGGCCGTCGACCCAATCGCGATCACGATGACCGGCACCGGCAGGTGCTTGATCATGTCCACCACCCTGGCCCAGCTCCAAGGCTCATGGGCATACTCCTTGGAGAAGAGGCCGCCCACGCTCATGTCGAACTGGGTGTGGAAGAAGACCATGACCAGTAGGGCCAGCAGGAAGGGAGGTGTCGCCAGTCCTACGAAGCCCACGGCGGTGGCCGCGTAGTCCCCGATCGAATACTGGCGTGTGGCGGAATAGACGCCCACCGCAATGGAGAGGACGTAGACGAGGACCAAAGATGCCAGGTTGACCACGAGGGTCAACGCCATGCGGTCCCCGATGATTTCAATGACCGGTCGGTTCCACTGTAGCGAGGTGCCGAAGCGGCCTTGGAAGATGCCCCCGAACCAGCGCAGGAACTGGACGTACATCGGCCGGTCCAGGCCGTATTGGCGCTTGAGCGACTCGATTTCGGACTGGTCCACTTTCTCCCCGCTGGCTTCCAGGCGGGTGATGTACATGGTCAGGTAGTCGCCGGGCGGCAGCTGGATGATCACGAACGTGGTCACGCTCAGCAGCAAAAGCAGCAGGATCATGTAGAGAAAGCGCTGCAACGAGTAGGCGATCACTGGGCTGGTCCCGGTGGCTGGCTGCCAGATCAAGAGGCCGGGGGCGCGCGGCGCCCCCGGCCAGCTTCAGGGTCCGCTGTACGGACCTATTTCCAGTAAAACTGCTCGGACAGCTCCATCAAGGAGATGTGGTAGTACTCGCGCTCCTCGGCAACGGAGATGTTGCCCAGGCCCTGGTTGTAGACAAACGGCTGCGGAGCACTGGCCACTGTGCCGATGTTCCAGACGTTTTCCTTGTGGTTCTCGAAGATCTCGATGCCGAGTCGCACCTGCTCCTCGTTCGTGGTGGCCGTTTGCAGTTCCCAGAAGAGCTCGACCAGCTCGACCGCCTCGGGGATCTGCGGCTCGGTGCCATCGGCACCTTGGGCGTTGTACCAGGTCCACCAGGACGGAGTCATGAGGAAGCTGCTCACGAAGACGGCATCTGCGGGTGACAGGCCGTTGGCCCACCAGATGGTGCCCACCGTCTCGTTGGCGCCGCGCTTCTGCCAGTAGAACTGGCCGTTGACCTGCTCCACCTTGGTGTCCACGCCGATCTCCACCCAGAACTCGCGGATCAGTTCGCCTCCCGGCGTCGCCGGCGGAGTCACGTCGTAGTAGTCGATGGGCAGAATCAGCCGTTCGCCGTCGGACCGCAGCCGGTATTCGTTGTTTTCGTCCCATTCCAGGCCCATCTCGTCCAGCAACGCGTTGGCCGCATCCACGTCGTATTGCGCATAGGCGTCGCGGAACTCGTCCTTGTACCAGGGGCTCCCCGCCACCGGAGCGAAGGCGCTGGGCACGCCGAAGTCGAGGAAGATGGATTTCTTGACCTCTTCGCGGTCGACAGCCAGCGACAGGGCCTGCCGGAAGCGCTTGTCACGGATGATCTCGCCCAGCACGGGGTCGGCCGGGTCGAAGTTGAAGGGGAAGATCAGGAGCTGGTCCTGCCAGGCCGGCAGGGCCAGCAGGTGGTAGTTTCCGGCTTCCTGGTTCTGCGAGAACATGGGGTAGTCCGAGAGCCGGATGAACTGGCCCTGGATGTCGGTTTCGCCCGCGATGATCTTCAGGTTTTCGACCTCGAGGTCGGTGACCAGGGCGCGGGAGATGGAGTCGATGTAGGGCAGGTGGTTGCCAGCCGGATCGACCTTGTAGTAGTAGGGATTGCGCGACATGATGAATTCGCCCTGCTGGGGCTCGCTGTCCCAGACGTAGGGCTGCAGCACCGGGGTGTTGCGGAAGTCGGGCGTGCGCCGCGAGTAGGAGCCGCCGGTGATGTTGGTTTGGATGCTGCCGAACCAGCGGCCCCAGTCCCCCTCTTCCACATACTCGTCCTTCTCCATCAGCGGCATCAGGTCCGCGATGTCGGTGTAATCCTTGTGGTATTCCTTGAAGTAGTGGGCGGGGCGCAGATGGCTGGACCAGGCCCAGTTCACCATCTGGGGCAGGTAGAAGCCGTTGGGCTCGGCGAAGGTGAACCGCACGCTGCGTCCATCCAGCACCTCGAACACCGTCGGCTGCCCCCGGTACTGGAGCCAGGAGGGTTCGTTCGGGGTCACCTCCTCGTTGCGCAGCACGTCCTCGATATAGAAGCGGATATCCTCGGTCGTCACCGCGGCGCCGTCGGACCACTTCAGGCCGTCCCGCAGCGTGAACTCGAAGACTGTGCTGTCGTCGTTCTTGCTCCAGGCTTCATAGACGCCGGGCGTGATTTCGCCGCCCATCCACTTGTAGCGCGCCACACCCTTTTGAGGGCGCAGCTGCAGCAGGTTGGACTCGTTCAGGTGGCGAATGTAATGGTCGTAGTCAATCGTGTACTCGACCCAGTGCAGGTTTCCGCCGTAGGTGCCGATTTCCTCAAGCGGAATCAGCACGACCGGGTTGGTCGGAACCCGTTCATCCACAGGCGGCAGCGAGCCGGCGGCCACCATTTCGGCCATCATCGGCGACTCGTTGAATTCGTCCAGCGTGACGCCGTATTCGGCTTCGAAGTCCGCAAGATTGAAGTCGCGGCCCGAGTTCGGATCATTGATGTAAGTGCCCATGGCCATGCCGTCGTCCGCGGCCTCGGCCGCTTCCGGCGCAGGCGCGGCATCCGCATCCTCCGCCTCGGCATCGGGCTGGCCGCCACAGGCGGCCAGGACCAGGCACAACGCCAACATTGTCAACAGCAAGCGCAGTTGTGACCATCGCGTAGTAGGAGACATGAACGCCACCTCGTCTGTATGTCTTTATGAAGGGGGGCCGTAATCGTAGCACGGGGCGGGAACATTCCGACATGGGCAAATTCGAGTTTGGACCGGGCTTCCGACATCCTGTGCCGCGTTTGCGGACGAAGGGCAATACGGGGGCATAATCGGCCGCGGCGAGCTTACAGCAAGGGCACAAGACCGAAGGGGCAAGACATGGGCAACGGAACTGCCGAGCGGGTGCGCGTGGGGGTGATTGGCTGCGGTCAGATCGGAAAGCAGCACATCGCACATCATGCCGGAAACGACAATGTGGAGCTGGTCGCCCTGGCCGACATCGCCGAGGGCGAACTGGAACGGGTGGCGGACCAGCACGGGGTACCGCACCGGTATATCTCCTTCCGGGACCTGCTGGCCCGTGATGATATTGCCGCGGTGGATGTATGCCTGCACAACAACTTCCACATGCCGGCGACCGTGGCGGCACTCGAGGCCGGCAAACATGTCTTCTGCGAGAAGCCAATGGCCGGCAGCTGGACAGACGCCAACACGATGCGGACGGCCGCCCGCGACCTGGGGCTCGAACTGGGCATTCAGAACCGGCTCTATTTCACGGCGGAGACCAAGGCCGCCCGCAGGCTTCTGGACGAGGGGCAGCTGGGCACTGTCTACCATGGCCGGTCCACCGGTTTCCGGCGCATGGGCCGGCCCTATGTGGACGGCTACGGATCGCCCACCTTTGTGCAGAAGCGCAACTCCGGTGGGGGCGCGCTCTACGACATGGGGGTCTACCACATCTGTCGGCTTCTGTACCTCATGGACAATCCGGATCCGCTGCGCATCGCGGGCCAGACCTACCAGAAACTGCCCATGGACGAGCAGCGGCGGCAAGAAAGCGGCTACGACGTTGAGGAACTGGCCGTGGGCATGGTCCGATTTGCCGAGGGCGTGACCCTGGAGATCACGGAGGCCTGGGCCATGCACCTGGACGGGTTGGAGGGTGCCTATGTGCTGGGCGATCGGGGTGGCGTGCGGCTCGAGCCCTTCGGTTGGTACCACAGCCACGGCGATCTGGCTGTGGACAGCACGCCGGATCTCCAAATTGAAGCTTTCCGGCAGCGGTTCGTGCACCAGGTCGGGGATGTGTACGCCGATCCCCAGTTTCACTGGATTGCCGGCCTGCAGGGCCGCGTGGATCTGCTGCCGACCGCGGACATCGCGCTCAACTGCATGCTGATTTCTGAGGGGATCTACCTGTCCTCCCGCCTGGAACGCGAGGTAACGGTGGAGGAGGTCAAGGCGGCGTCGGTATCGACCGCTGTATCGATCTGAGCACCTGCACCGACATTCGTGGGAAACCCGGGCTACCGGCGACTCGGAGCCGCCCTGCAGGAAGTCGCAGGGAGGATGGGGAACATGGGACAGATACAGATTGGGCCGTGGGATCCGGCAAAGCATCTTGAGACCTAAGGAGGACATGGCGGCCTGCCTGAACATCGCCCTGAAAGAGGGAGATCTGAGCCTGATAATGGCCGCGCTGGGAGACATCGCCCGAGCCCGAAGAAAGGCGGCGATGGCGCAAAAGACGGGATTGGCAGGGAGAGTCTGTGCAAGTTGCTGTCTGCCAACGGCAACCCTGAATTCACCACCGTGCTGAAGGTGGTGGGTGCCCTGGGTCTCCGGCTTCAGGCAACCGCCGCCCCATCGGACAGCTAGACTGAAGGACAAAACGTCACGGCCCTTCTCCGTGACGGCCCAAGGCTCCTTTCAGGATCACCCTATGTACGGAAAGGTTTTCTGCTTTACCGCAAGCGGACACACGCCGTCGCTTGTGTTGACCGTAGTCTCGATCTGAACACCTGCACTGGCCTCAGTAGAAGTCCTTGGATATCTGCAAGCCGGATCCGCTCCGTAGGAAGTCGGCGAAGTCGGCACCCAAGTTGGCCTGCCGGCCTGCGAGGTGTAGAGGGACCCGTGGCCGTGCTTGGCGGGGCCTGCCGCAGGAACTGTCCTGACCACGGGTTCCAGCAGCGCCCAATTCCACTCCCGACCGCCCAGGGTCGCGGAGCAGGCCGGGTCCTTGTGAACTATCAGGGTTTGGTGGAGAGCGGTGGCCAGAGCCAAGGAGCATGCCGGGGGATGCTGCCTGCCGGCACCACCGCGGCGCTGGCCATGTGCACGGGTGTCTCGCGGGTGTAGGGGTGATACCGGACTCCGGCGCGGACCGAAGCGGGATCGTTTCCCGGTATGGGCAGTGCCCGCGGACAGGCAGGCCCGATGAGGGGACGTCTGGATCGGTGCGCGCGATTTCCGCGGCCTATGCGTGTTCCCGGCGGCAAGCACCCGGGTAACAGGCTGGTACGTCCCGATGCCGGTCCCAGGTGCGGGATAGGTCCCGCACCGTGAGCGCTGGCCTGGCAGGAGCTCTGACCCCTGCCAGAACCGGTTTATCAAGTCAATTCCGCTGGGAGACGTTTTCCGCGGGCATGTCGAGGACTTCCCGCCAGCGGTCGGGAGCGGCCATTACTTGGAACACCAGGTCGTCGACGTTGTCCGGAAGGCCGTGTTGGGTCCAGTGGTCTTCAACGGCCGCGCGGTCTGCATCCGGTGGCAGCACGCGGTCCAGCATCTGCAACGCCATGCGGGCCTCGCCTTCGGTACGGCCCTCGGCACGACCCTCGGCATGGCTTTTCCGCTGCTTGTCCGAGGCATGGTCCCGCCAATAGCCCTTCTCCTGGTCGTACCACTGGAACACCGGCGCTTCGGTCCCGTCTGGATCGTCCGCGGCCGGCTGCATGCGGATGCGGGCGTCGAACACGTCGCTCCAGTGCATGCCCTCGGCGTCGGGCTGCACCGCCCTGTACCGGCCGTCCGTGTCCAACCGGTACAGCAATAGTGCGCGCGGCGAATCCGGTGAGCGCTTGCCGCCCAGGTCATAGACCAGGTATTCGTGGACCCCCAGGGTTTCATAGATGATCCGCTTCTCGTTCAGGTCCGTTTGGGCCGTGGATTCCGACAGGACTTCAAGGACCAGTTCGGGCACGGGATCGTCGGGGCGGGGGCCGCGTTCCTCCGGCGGCAGCGACTTGTCCACGTACAGATCCTCCTCCGACGGCATGACAATCAGGTCGGGTTTCACCGCGTTCGCGGGCTTGCCCTGGGCCGTGTAGCGTCCCAACCGCACAGCGATCTCCGGGACGAAGACATAGCCGGTCTGGTACACCACGCGGTAGCCAACCCGGTCCCGGGCGGTGTCGCGCATGTGTGTTTCAATGGACTGCGAGCGCTCGTCCTGGTTTTGCAGCATGCCGTTCTCATCGAATTCGAAGAGGGCGATGCCCTCGGCACAGTAGTCGGGATCCGTGGTCCAGTCGTATTCGTATTCGTGGGCAATGTCGTAGGGATACCACGGCTGGTAGTGCTGCAGCGTCTCAATTTGGGCCTGCCACAGGTCGAGGTGGTCGAGGCGCCAGGCCACCCGTCGCGCCCGCGCCTCCCGCGTCATAGACTGGTCGGCCAGCGTGTGCAGGGAGCGTTCCGTCGTGCGGCCGTTGGGAAGCGTCTGCGTGCCGGACGGCAGGACGGCAACTGTCATGGTCGAAATTCCGGTGCGGGTTCTTTCCAGGCTGCCATTATAGGGAAGGCCCGCGGGTGCAACGGGATGTCACTGTCAGGGCAATCGCAAGATTATGCGAGGTCCGGAACTTTCTCCATGTGGGCAAGGTTGCACTCGGCCTCAGTGGGAATCCCTGGGCACGGGAGACCCGGACCCGCCTCGCAGGAAGTCGAAATCGGCACCCAGATTGGCCTGCTGGACGTGTGAGGTGTAGAGGGACACATAGCCGCGCTCGGTGTGGGCCGGCAGTGGTGTCCAGTTGCTGCGCCGGACGACCAGCTCCTCTTCCGGCACATCCAAGGTCAGGGAGCGGCCCGGCACATCAAGCGTGATGCGGTCCCCGTTGTGTACCAGGGCCAAATTGCCGCCAGCTGCCGATTCGGGGGTCACGTGCAGGACCACGGTGCCGAAGGCGGTACCGCTCATGCGGCCGTCGGAGATCCGCACCAAATCGCGCACCCCCTTGCGCAGCAGGCGTGCCGGTAGTCCCATGTTGCCCACCTCCGGCATGCCGGGGTAGCCCTTGGGTCCCACGTTCTTGAGTACCAGGACGCTGTTTTCGTCCACCTCAAGGTCCGGGCTGTCGATGCGGGCGTGATAGTCGTCGATGTCCTCGAAGACGACGGCCGCGCCGGTGTGTTGCAGCAGGTGGGAGGAGGCCGCGGACGGCTTGATGATGGCGCCATCCGGGCACAGGTTGCCGCGCAACACGGCCAGTCCGGCCTCCGGCTGTACGGGAGTGTCCGGCGTGCCGATTACCTTGGGGTTGTGGCAGACGGCGCCGGCTACGTTCTCGCCCAGAGTCCGGCCCGTAACGGTCAGGGCATCCATGTGCAACACGTTCCTGAGGGCCTCGATCACGGTTGGCAGGCCGCCGGCGTAGTAGAAGTCCTCCATCAGGTAGTCGCCCGATGGCATCAGGTTGACCAGCAGGGGCATGCGACTCCCCAGCCGGTCGAAGTCGTCCATGTCCAGCGGGATATCCAGGCGGCCGGCGATGGCCAGCAGGTGGATCACGAAGTTGGTGGAGCCGCCAATGGCCGCGTTGACCCGAATTGCGTTCTCGAAGTTCTCCCGCTTCAGCACCTTGGACAATCTCAGATCCTCATGGACCATTTCCACGATGCGGTTGCCGGCCATGTGGGCCAGCCGCTTGCGCCGGGCATCGACCGCGGGAATGGCGGCGTTGGTGGGCAGGGTCAACCCCAGGGACTCGACCATGCAGGCCATGGTGGAAGCGGTGCCCATGGTCATGCAGTGCCCTTCGCTGCGCGCCTGGCAGGCCTCCGCCTCCATGTACCGTTCCAGGCTCATGGCCCCGGCGCGGAGGTCGTCGGTAAACCGGTAGGAGTGGGTCCCGGACCCGATGTCCTCGTTTCCCCACTTGCCGTTCAACATCGGGCCGCCGGACACGACCAGGGTCGGCAGGTCCACGCTGCAGGCTCCCATGACGGTAGCCGGCGTGGTCTTGTCGCAGCCGGTCAGCAGGATGACGCCGTCCACCGGATTGGCCCTCAGGGTCTCCTCGACATCCATGCTGGCCAGGTTGCGGAACAACATGGTGGTTGGGCGCATCAGGGCTTCACCCAGGGACATGACCGGAAACTCGACCGGAAAGCCGCCGGCCTCGTAGACGCCCTTCTTGACCTGTTCCGCCAGGATGCGGAAGTGTCCGTTGCAGGGGGTCAGTTCCGACCAGGTGTTGCAGATGCCGATGACCGGCCGGCCGTCGAACAGGTGTTCGGCGTGGCCCTGGTTCTTCATCCAGCTGCGGTTGGTGAAGCCCATCAGGTCATGGCGACCAAACCACTGGTGACTACGCAGCTGTGTCTTGGACATAAGGTTCCCCGGATGGTTGCGGTGGAGCGACAGGCGAATCGTAAATCACCGAAACCGAAATGCTGTCCGGCGGCCTCGGCAGCGCGGCAGGAATGCGCGGCGGCGGTTCTCCGGTATTCCCAAATGTAAGATCGGTGCCAAATCGCCAAGAGGTGCAGAGTGCCATGGGATCGTCACGCGTTGCCTACCTGGAAGACAACCAATCTCGCTTCATCGAGGAACTGTGCGAGTTCGTGTCCATTCCCAGCGTGTCCGCCCTGCCGGAGCACGCCGGGGACGTGAACACCGCGGCCGACTGGCTGGCCGCACGGGTCGCGCGCGCCGGCTTCGAAAACGTGGTGCGGCTGCCGACCGCCGGCACATCGGTGGTGTACGGCGACTGGCTGCACGCACCCGGCCGGCCTACCGTCCTTTTGTACGGCCATTACGATGTCCAGCCGGCTGACCCGGTTGAGGCGTGGGATTCCCCACCGTTTGCCCCGGAGGTCAGGGACGGCCGCCTCTACGGGCGCGGCGCATCCGACAACAAGGGCAACCTGCTGGCCGCCCTGCTCGGTCTCGAGGCCGTGCTGCAGGCCGACCGAGCCCTGCCGGTCAACGTCAAGCTGTTTCTGGAGGGCGAGGAGGAGATAGGCAGTCCCCATTCGCTGGGCCTGCTGACATCCGATAAGGAACGGCTGGCCGCGGACATCTGCGTCAACGCGGACGGCATTCAATACGGGGTGGGCAAGCCCACCATCCTTGGTTCCTTCCGCGGTATGGCCGGGATTGAGTTGCGGGTGCGGGGACCATCGTCCGACCTCCACTCGGGGATTTTCGGCGGTACCATCCACAACCCCCTGCACGCCCTGGCCCAACTGGTGGCCTCGTTCCACGATACCGACGGCCGTGTCGCAGTAGAGGGCTTCTATGACGATGTGGTGCCCGTCAGCGAGGAAGACCGCGAACGGCTGGGACGGGCACCATTCGACGAGCAGGAGTACATCGACGGACTGGACGTGGATGCCGTCTTCGGCGAGACCGGTTACACCACCAACGAAAGGGCCTGGCGCCGGCCGACCTTGGAACTCAACGGCCTATGGGGTGGATTCCAGGGGGAAGGCTCCAAGACCATCGTGCCGTCGGAAGCTCATGCCAAGGTGTCCTGCCGCTTGGTGGCCAACCAGGATCCGAGAAGGATTCAGGAACTGTTGGAGGTCCACGTCGCGCAGCACGCACCACCTGGCGTCAGGGTGGCGGTCACGCGCGGGCGCGGCCTGGCCAATCCCTACTTGCTGCCGCTGGACCATCCCGGCGTCGCGGCCATGGCGGACAGCTACCGCGAGATCTACGACCGGGAACCCTTCTACATCGGCAGTGGCGGCACCATCCCGGTCACGGCGGCGATGCTGGAGGAACTGGGAATCTATTCCCTGGTGTTCGGGTTCTGCACGCGCGACGAGCAAATCCACGCGCCCAACGAGTTCTTCCGGCTGTCCAGCTTCGCGACGGCACAGAAGGCGTTCGGTATCCTGCTGGACAAGGTTGCAAGCATCAAGGAGTTTTGACGCACGCCGCAGTCCGGGTTGAAGCAGGAAGGGGGGTCTTCAAGGAGTTGCCGGCGCGGTGTGGGTTGAACTGAACGATGCTGGACAGCACGTCCCCAAAGTCGGTGGTGTCCGGCATACGGTCCGGAATGGGGTGCAGAGCCTAGTAGTGCAACGAAACATTGAGAGGTAGGATCTCGGTGTACGGATTCCCTCATCCCCCGCCTTGCCATGTCCCCGGCCGCCGCCTCCGTGTCCCTGCCCGACGTCTCCGTGAGCCGCGCCGACATCGCCTCGGTGCGTGGGCGGCTGCGGGTCTACCAGGCGCGCTACGCGCCCTTCTTCGGCCGCCGCGCACTGCGCGGGCATGCCCGCGCCTACCTGCAGGGGCTGCTCAGCGACGAGCCGCGCAAGTCGGTCGAGCGCAGGGTCCTGCGCCAGGCGCGCTGGGACGACACCCCCATCCTGGCGGCGCACCGGGAGCTGGTGGCGGCGACGCTGGGCGAGGAGGAGGGCGTGCTGGCGGTGGACGGCACCGACATCCCCAAGGACGGGCGCGAGTCGGTGGGGGTGGCACGCCCGTACTGCGGCCAGCTGGGCCAGCAGGCCAACGGCCAGGCGGCGGTCTTCGCGGCCTACCTCGGACGCGGGGCCGCGGCCCTGGTGGACCGGCGGCTGTACCTGACCCGGGACTGGGTCTCGGGGGCCAGCCATGCGGCGCGGCGCCGACGGACCGGGGTGCCGGCAGACACGTCTTTCCGCACCAAGCCGCAGTGGGCCCTGGCGATGCTGGCCGCGCTGGTGGCGGAGGGCTCGCTGCCGCTGCGCTGGGTGACCTGCGACGAGGGCTTCCGCATCAGCCGCGCCTTCCTCGACGGCGTGGCCGGCCTGGGGCTGGGCTACCTGGCCGAGGTGGCCCGCAACACCCATGTCTGGCCCGCGCGTCCGCAGACGCGCGGGGCCCCCTCGCGCCCCGTCTTCTCGGCCCCCTCGCAGGAAGTGGGCGCCCTGGCCGACCAACTCCCGCCTGCGGCTTGGCGGCCCTTCGTCCTGCGGGAGGGTGCCAAGGGCCCGCAGGCGGTGCTCTGTGCCGTCCGGCGCGTGGTGGCCCGCCGCGGCCTCTGCCCCGGCCCCGACGTCTGGCTGCTGCTGCGCCGCAACCCCGCCACGGACGAGCTCAAGTGCTACCTCTCCAACGGCCCCGCGGAGATGGCGCCCGACCGGCTGGTGTGGCTGGCCGGCTTGCGCTGGCCCATCGAGCAGTGCTTCCGGGACGGCAAGCAGCTCTTCGGGCTGGGCGACTACGAAGGCCGCATCTGGCAGGGCTGGCACCGTCATGCCA
>JAAXGZ010000028.1 GCA_012271135.1 Caldilineales bacterium
GCATAGCGGCAGGTTCGCTTCCCGCGGCCAACGCCGCAACTCAATCCGGTACAAGCCCCGCGCCGCCACATCCAGCTCCCAGTAGCCGTTGTAGCGCACCCCGGCCCGGACCATGCTCTGGTTCCAGACCGCCTCCACTTCAAGGTTGCGCCAATCGTGGCTGGTCAGCACAACCTCACCGCAGTCCGGGTCCCCAATGCGGAATGGAATGTCGTTCTTCATCTGACCCGCGACGCGCCGCCACCACAGGTCGTAGTCGGCGCGCAGTTCACGGACAACGTCTGGATACAGATGGGCCAGGTCTGTGGTCTGGCCAGGGTCCACCTCCATGTCGTGCAGTTCCATGCCGTTGACCAGCCGCCACCGGTCGGTCATGACGGCACTCTGTCGCCACTTGACCGGATAGACCAGCCGCTGGGTGTCGGTGACAATGGTCCGGTCCGACCAATCTGCGGAGGCAGCGTCATCCTTGAGCAATGGTGCCAGGGACTGGCCGTCCCAGTCGAGACCTTCCGGGACTTCCAAGCCGCACAAATCCACGAGCGTGGGCATGAAATCGATGTGTGACGCCAGAATATCCACATCCTGGCCACCCCCAATCCCTCCTTGCGGCCATTGGACGAAAAAGGGGACGCGATGCCCACCGTCGTAGGGCTGGCCCTTCTTGCCGCGCATGCCCGCGTTGAACCCGTTAAGGACGAACCCGTCGACATCCAGGTCGCAGCCCGTGGCCGAACCGTTGTCCGTCATGAAGATCAGGATGGTGTTGTCCTCAAGTCCCAGACGCGCCAGGTGCCGGCGGAGGAATCCGAAGTTCTCGTCAATACTGGCGATCATTCCGTAGAACAGTGCCCGTTCCTCATGCGGAGTCACATCAAGATATGGATCGCTGAATCGAGGCTCCACCACCAGCGGCAAGTGGGGGCCGTTGGTGGGGAGGTAACAGAAGAAAGGCTCGTTGCGGTGGCGGTCGATAAAGTCCATACCCTCCCTGAACCAGACATCGGTGCAGTAGCCCCCAAAGCGTGTGTGCTCCGCGCCGGTCCAATAGCTGTCGTCGAAATAGCTGTTGTCCCAGTAGTCCCCCGTATTGCCGATGCCCCCTCCGGCATGGTGGACCACCTCGTCGAATCCGCGATCCTGGGGCCGATATGGCCATGTGTCGCCCAAGTGCCACTTGCCGAAAATGCCGGTAGCGTACCCGTTATCCGAGAAGGCGTTGGCCAGGGAATGTTCATTGCGCCGCAACAGGGAGCGTCCGCCAATCGTGTGCCAGACCCCCGCGCTGTTGGCATAGTGTCCCGTCATCAGGCCTGCACGGGTCGGGGCGCATGTAGGGCCGACATGGTAGTTGGTGAAGCGGACGGATTCAGCGTGCATCCGATCCAGGTTGGGCGTGCGAATGACCGGGTTGCCGTGGCACGCCAAATCCCCGTAACCCTGATCATCCGTGATCACAAACACTACATTCGGTGGTCGGGTCATGGCACATCAGCTCCTTGGTGACCTTAGCCTGGCGACAATGCGGAGTTTCCGCGGCTGGCCGGAATCCATGGGGCCGCGGCAATCCGGACCGGGGACGAGGGACGGTCAGTGTTCGGGCACATCTCCCAGATCCGCCTGCCAGCGAGCCAGCAGGCCGAGCAGCTCCGCCTGGGTCTCGGCAAACGGGGCCAGTCCGTAACGGTTGTGCAATTCCATGGGATCCGCTTCAAGGTCGTACAGCTCCCATGCGGGCGGGATGTCGCGGTCGATCGCCCCGGCGGCACCGAGGGCGCGGCCGTAGAAGTGAATCAACTTGAACCGTTCGGTTCGCACCCCGTAGTGCGCCGGGATGTTGAAGTGGGCAAGATGCATCCAGTAGCGGTAATAGAAGGACGTGCGCCAGTCGGACGGCGGCTCGCCGGCAGCCAACGGCGCCAGCGACCGGCCCTGAAGTCCCGTGGGAGGATCAACTCCCGCCCATTCAAGCAGCGAGGACGCGAAGTCCACGTTGAGGGCGATTTTTTCCGACACCGTGCCGGCCCGAACACCCGCCGGCCAACGCATCAGGAAGGGAATGCGAATGCCTTCCTCGTACATGAAGCGCTTGTCGTACCAGCCGTGGTCGCCGAGAAAGAACCCGTGATCGGACGTGTAAATCACGATCGTGTTGTCCCGAAGGCCCGTCGCATCCAGCCAGGCCAGAATGCGACCGACGTTTTCGTCAACGGCATCCACGCAACGGTAGTAGTTGCGCATGTAGGCCTGGTAGTTCGCCTGCAGACGCGCCTCGCCCGAAAGGTCGTCCGGTGGTGGTTCGGGCAGGTGGTCCTTGAGGTGCATGCGGTCGACACGGGCTGTGGACATGAACGAAGCCGGAGACCGGTCCGCAAAGTCGTCCCGCAGGGTCAGCGGTTCGGGCAGCTCCTCCAGGTAGCGATCCAAGTGGCGCGGATGCGGCTCGAAGTTGTCGTGCGGTGCCTTGTTGCCAAGGTAAAGAAAGAAGGGCCTGTCGTCTTCGCAGGAGTCCAGCCACGCCAGGGATATGTCGGTCAGCAAATCGGTCACGTAGCCGCGGTGGCGTTGCTCCCGGCCCATTTCGATGGTTGTCGGATCCCGGTACGCGCCCTGCACCGGAAGGACGTTCCAGTAGTCGAAACCGCGCGGATCGGACGAACCACCGTGTCCCAGATGCCACTTGCCGATCATGGCCGTCTGGTACCCGGCTCCTTGCAGCCACATACCGATCGTGTTCTCCCGGTCGTGGTCAATCACGTCGTTCAGGGTCCTGATGCCGGTTGTGTGGCTGTACTTGCCAGTCATGATTGAAGCGCGGGCCGGGGTACAAATCGAGTTCGTGCAGAAGCAGCGGTCCAATCGCAACCCGTCTGCCGCCAGGGAGTCGAGGTTCGGCGTCCGGTTGACCCGCGCACCGTAGGCGCCAATGGCGGCGGGAGCGTGGTCGTCGGCCACGATCATGACGATGTTGGGGCGGCTCATGTCCGGTCTCCGTTCGAATTGTGGGCCGTCGTCCGGCAAACTTGCCAACCCGGCAGAAAGAGTGCCGAAAACAGCTGTGCGGGATTACACTAGGGTACCGGTGACATCTTGCATTCTGCTTTGCACGCGTCCGGAAGTCGGCCGAAAGGACAACGCAACATGGTTACAGGCATTCTCGGCCAAGTGCACGGGCACTTGGGGTGGCCCTTGGTAGGCGCGGTCGGCGCGGTGCTGTGGGTAGTCCTTGTTGCAGTGCAATTCAGGAAAGGGTCATGGAATATGGGCCTGCTGCGCACGACCCAGGTCTTTGTGGTGCTGCTCAATATCCAGATCATGCTTGGGATTCTGGTCTGGATTATGCAAGCCCGTTGGACAGGTCAGGAAGCATTGATGTCCTACGAACATCCGGTGACCATGATAGTCGGCCATTCCGTATTCATGGTCGGCAACCTTCTGCTGCGCCGAACGGACGACGTCGACCGCAAGCTGAGGACCGCCCTGATGTGGATTACGGCCACCATGGTGGTGATTGGCCTGGGCTTGGCGCGCGTGAAGGGACTGTTGTGAACGAGACATGGCTGGCCAGCCTGCGTCTGGCCCATGCGTATTGGATCTATCCCTTTGGCCTCCTGGCGGCTGTCGTCTTCGTCCTCCTGGCGTTCACTGTTCTCGGCCGCAGACCCCTGCCGCCGAGATTTCCCTTTCTCAACCGCATCTTCCTGGTCAGTGCCGACCTGCAGTGGCTCCTGGGCGTCATGTATTGGGTCACAAGCCAACAGTGGAGCGTCCGGGACGAGTCGATGATGCAGTTTCGCCATCCGGTCATAATGACAGCCGTCTGGCTGATGTACCGCTACGGCAACAACAAGATGAAGCGCAGCCTCAATGCCGAAACGGCGGCGCGGGACGGATTCTGGTACTACTCCCTAGCCATGATTTTTCTGGTGATTGGCGTGTTTCAGGTGATGGGTTCCTAATTCGGCCACAAGGCGGACAGCGGTTTGCACGCCGGCCACAGCACCCTCCGTCACGCGCCCGGGCGCCGGAAGGCCACCACTGCATTCTGGCCGCCAAAGCCGAACGCGTTCACAAACGCCACGTCGACGGCGGCATGGCGCGGTTCGTTGCCCACCACATTCAGGTCTATTTCTGGATCGGGCGTGTAGCTGATGGTCGGCGGAATGTCGCCGGTTTCAAGGCACTTAACCGCGGCCACGGCGCTGTGGGCTCCGGCTGCGCCCAGGGAATGGCCAATCATGCTCTTCACACTGGTGACGTGCAGGTCGGGAATGTGATCGCCGAAGACGGCATTCAAGGCCCGGGCTTCAGTTCGATCGTTCAGTACGGTGCCCGTGCCGTGGGCGAAGACCACATCGATGTCCGTCCGGTCCAAACCCGTGACCCGCAGTGTCTCGTGCATGGCCCGGGCTGCGCCCCGACCATCCGGATCGGGGGCCGTGAGGTGATAGGCATCGGACGTGAGGTAGCCGCCCAACAGCTCCGCATACACCTTGGCGCCCCGCCGTTCCGCATGTTCCGCGGTTTCCAAAATCATGGAGGCACTGCCCTCGCTGGGCGCAAATCCGTCACGATCGACCGAGAAGGGCTTGCTGGCCTGGGCCGGGTCCGTGTCCTGTGACAGCGTGCCCATGCGGCCGAAAGACGACACGATGGACAGTTCCAGCGCAGCCTCGGTGCCGCCGGCAATGACCGCGTCGGCCTCGTCCCGCATCAGGATGTGGAATGCCTCCAGCACGGCATAGCTGCCCGAGGCGCAGGCGGCCGTGCTGGTCACCACGGGTCCGGAGGCTCCGGTTTCAATGGAAACCAGGCAACTGACCGCATTGCTCATGCTGGTCGGCACCAGCATGGGCGTCACCCGTTTCCAGCCCACGGTGGGCAATTGGGTGCCCGCCTTGATGACTTCGACAATGCCGCCGGCACCTGTGCCGACCAGAACCCCGACCCGATCGCGGTTGCCGTCGTGGATCTCCAGGCCGCTGTCCTCGAGTGCCATCTTGCTGGTGGCAACGGCCATGTGAGTCGGTCGGGCGGTACGCCTTACCGTCTTCCGATGCATGTAGGCAGTCGGATCGAAGCCGTGCACCTGGCAGGCGACCTGGAACGGCATGTCCTGGGGATCAAAGGCGTCGGTCGGCGCAGCGCCGTTGCGCCCCGCCAACAAGCTGTCCCAGTACTCCTCGACCGTGTTGCCGATGGGGGTGAGGGCACCGAGGCCCGTGACCACGATTCGCTTCATGCAGGTGACCTTGGAAAAATGCTGACAACAGGGCCGATCATCGACCGCCAACCTTGCTCAGTGTGCCGGACAGGTTGAGGAACCACATACACCGACAAACAGAACCGGCCCGGGAGAGCGCGCTACCCTTTGGTCATTGGGGATGGCCAAAGCCATTTTCGTGGAGACCTTGACGAACCGGAAACACAGCATACCTGCCGTTTGGTTGGGCATGTAGGTCCCATAGGTTACTCGACTACCTTGTAGGTCGTGACATCGTTGGCCGCCACAACGGCCCAACCAGTCAGGTTGCCCACCTCCGTTCTGACTTCGTACCATTGGTATCCGTCGGCCGCCCGGGGGCCCTGCTGCACGGTCATGCGGGTTCCCAGGGCGAGTGTCGTGATTGTGGTGGCAGACACGCTCGGGCCTTGCCGCAAGTTGAGGTTCCGAATCACCACCTCCACGGTGTCGCCGGCGCGGGGAGCCCGGTCCACGAGAGCTTGTTCGTGGCCGGCCACTTCAAGATACACGGCGTCCTGCCAACCCTCGGCCACGAGTCCGGTTTGGCCGCTGCCGACCACCTCCACCCTCCACCAGTAGAATCCGTCGGCGACGAAGGGACCGTCGACGACCAGTACCAGGGACGACGCCGGGAGTTGCGCCACCACGGCAGCCTCGCGGCTGGCCTCCGACCGCAACCTGACACCATCGCGGGCAATCACCCGGGCCCTTTCGCCGACCACCAGCGGCACCTGGGAGCGCTGTGTGCGTTCGATTCCCTGCTCCTCGGGTCCGGTGGATCCGCCCAGACCACCGGAATCCGACCGGGCCGGAGTCGGAATCACGATTGGCGTGCTGGTGGGAAGGGGTGTATTGGCGGGCGGAGTCGGCGGCGCCGCCGACTCAATGGGAAACCGGGTCGAGATGGTGCCACAGGCCAAGGCCGGCGCGACTGCCAACCCCATCAACAAAATGAGCCAGCCATGAAACCGCGTTGGACCGAAACCAGGTCTCCCAGGTAGCCGCACCAGCAGACTTTGCCTGCACCGCAAGAGAATCCGCACTAAATTCGGATCGACTTGACCCACACGAATTCTTCCAGTACTGCAATGGCATCGTGCACATCGGCGGACAGGGGTTCATCCGTGCCGATCACCATAATCGCTTCCTGGCGCGGTGCCCGCCGCCCGACATGCATGAAGCTTATATTGACATCCGCGTTTCCCAAGAGAGTACCTACCCGGCCAATCATGCCCGGGCGATCCATGTGCGACGTCAACAAGATGTGGCCTTCGGCGGCAAACTCCACCCAAAGATCGTTGACGGAGACGATGCTGGGGATTCCCTGCAACACGGAGCCCCTTACCGTCCAGCGGTCTTCGGCGTGGGTCACGCGCATGGTCACCATATTTTCGTAGCGGTGCGAATGCTGCACCTGCCGGCGCTCCATGAGGTTCATGCCCCGTTGGGCCGCCAGTCGATCGGCATTGACCACGTTGACCCGTTCCTCCATGAGGCCGGACAGCAGGCCCTGGATGGCGGCCGCACGCAAGAACGCCGAATCCATGTCGGCAATGGAACCGTGAATGGTCAACTCCACCTGCGTGGCCACGCGACTGTCGATTTTCTGCAGGAAGCTTCCCATGCGGGTCGCCAGGTCCACGTACGGCACAAGGTATTCGAGGTCGCGCGGGGGGACGATGGGGGCATTGACCGCGTAACGGGCCTGGTGACCACCGAGTACATCCAGCACCTGCTGCGCAACGTCGCGGGCCACCCGGTCCTGGGCTTCCACCGTGCTGGCACCCAGATGGGGAGTCACGATGATGGCCGGGTGGGAGAGCAGGGGACTGTCCGCCGGCAGCGGTTCGGTCTCGAAGACATCCAAGGCGGCCCCGGCCAGCCTGCCCTCGTTGAGCGCTTCCAGCAACGCGTCCTCGTCCACCAAGCCACCGCGGGCCACGTTCAAAATGTAGGCCGTCGGCTTGATCTTGGCGAAGGCTGTGCGCCCGAGCAGATGGCGGTTGGCGTCCACCAGCGGCACGTGGATGGAAATGAAGTCCGCAGTTTCCAGCAACGTGTCCAAGTCCACCAGTTCAACCCCCTGCTGGGCGGCCATCCGGTCCGTGATGTACGGGTCGTATGCAACCACCCGCATGCCCAGTTCGTTGGCGACCTTGACCAGTTCGGATGCAACCCTCCCCAAGCCGATCGACCCCAGGACCTTGCTGCGGACCTCCGTGCCGACCCAGCGACTCCGGTTCCAGTTGCCAGCGCGCATGTCGGCGTCCGCCTGGGGGATGTTGCGGCTGAGTGCCATCAGCATGGCCAGCGTATGCTCAGCCGCGGCCACGGAATTGCCCGTGGGCGCATTGACCACCAGGACCCCCTGTTCGGTGGCCGCGGCCAGGTCGATGTTGTCCACTCCGGTGCCGGCACGGGCGACCACCTGAAGCTGCGATCCCGCGCGCAACACCTCGGCCGTGACTTCCGGACGGCTGCGCACCAGCAAGGCGTCGCAACCCGGCACCAGTGCGGCGAGTTCCTCCGCCGTGGACACGGGTCGCTGGCATACCTCGATGCCGTCGGCTCCGGTCAGCAGTTCGAGACCGGCCTGCGAGAGTTCAGATGCAACGAGTACCTTGGGCAAAGTCCGAGTATCCCTGTTACATGCTTGCCGGGGCGTGTACGCCCAACAGATGGAGAACTCTGGCCAGAACAATGCGGGCCGCGTCGCACAGACACAGGCGCGCGCCCGACAGACCGGGCTGGGACCGGTCGAGAACTCGACAATCCCGGTAGAACCCGTTGACCGCCGATGCAATGCGCATGGCGTAGTACGTCAGGTTGTGGGGCGACGATCGCTCCAGGGCTGCCAGCAACTGATCACCAAGCTCTGTCAACAGCCGCGCAAGCTCCAGTTCGGCGGGATGGCCCAGATGGGTCCGCAGGTACCCATGGATGTCGTCGGCACCTGGCAACAAAAGCCCCTCGGCTTGTGCGCGGACCAGAATGGAACACAGGCGGGCATGGCTGTACTGGACGAAGTAGACCGGATTTTCCGGATTCTGTTCCACTACCCGAGCCAGATCGAATTCCACCACGCTTTCCGGCGCCCGGGTCAACAACATGAAACGCACGGCATCCGATCCGACCTCCGCCACGACCTCCCTCAGCGTCAGGAACGAACCGGAGCGTTTGCTCATGGCCACTTCGTTGCCGTCCCGCACCAGCTTAACCAGATCGTACAGGACAATCTTGAGTCTTGCGCGGTCCAAGCCCATGGCCTCCACCAACGCCTGCATGCGCGGTACGTGACCTTGATGGTCCACGGACCACACATTCAGTACGCGGTCAAAGCCCCGCGTCCGCAGCTTGTCCCAGTGGTAGGCGGCATCTGCGGCGAAATAGGTGGGCGCGCCGTTGCTGCGAACGAGCACCACATCCTGATCGTTGCCCTCGTAGCGGCTGGCGGCAAACCACACGGCTCCTTCCGCGCGGTATACGGCATCCTGGTTGGCCAACCTTGCAATGGCAGCCTCGACTTGGCCGCTCTCATGCAACCCCCGTTCGGAGAACCACTGGTCGAACTCGATGTCCAACAGGGAAATTTCGGACCGCACATCCTCCAGCACGATGTCCAGGGCCGGTCCGCGCAAGGCATCGGCGGCTCCCTCCGCGTCCGCCAACCAATCCGTTCCCAGACGCTCGCACGCCGCAGCCGCGTATTCGTGCATGTAGGCACCCCGGTAGCCGTCTTGCGGGAATTCGGCCCGTCCGCCGTGTAGTTGCACGCAGGCAACCAGGAGCGACTGCACGAACAGATCGAACTGGGCGCCGGCGTCGTTGACGTAGAACTCCCGCTGCACCGAATACCCGCAGGCTTCCATGACCCTGGCCAAGCCGTCGCCCAACACGGCATTGCGCGCGCCGCCAAAATGCAATGGACCGGTGGGGTTGGCACTGACGAACTCCACCTGAATCCGCCGACCCTGACCGACATCCAAACGCCCTGTCCGGGACGGGTGTAGGACCGTGTCCGCCACCCGGTCCCAGAACCAGGCGGGAGCCACCTTCAGATTGAGGAATCCGGGACCCGCGATGTCCACTTCGGCCATCGCACCGTCCTTGGGCAGCCGACCGGCGATTTGCGCCGCGACTTCCCGCGGCGGCAGATTCACGCCGGACCTGCGCAACGCGGCTGCCGCCGTCATGGCAACGTTGGCACTGAAGTCGCCGTGGTCCGGGTTCCGGGGACGGGTCACCTCAAACGCCAAGTCCGCCGGGAGATTCCACTCGTGTTCCGCGTTGCAAGCGGCCAAGGCGGCGGCAACCCGAGCCTGTATCTCTTGTCGCAGGGTCAGGGCCGCCATGTTTGCTCCGGGAAGGTCATACCGGGGTCAGATCCCGCCAATTCAATCCTGTCTCGACATCGGCCCGCAAGGGCACCTGCAGCGAAAACGCCTGCTCCATCTCCTGCTTCACCACGAAGGCCGTCTGGGCGAGCTCCCTTTCGGGGACTTCCAGCACCAGTTCGTCGTGCACCTGCAGCAGCATGCGGCCGGCCAAGTGTTGGTGCTTCAAGGCACGTTCCACACGGACCATGGCGATCTTCAGAATATCAGCAGCACTGCCCTGGACGGGTGCATTGATGGCCGCGCGTTCCGCTGCACGACGCTGTTGCGGAGCCAGCTTTCCGCCCTGCAGCTCCGGGAACGGCCGCTTCCGGCCAGTCAAGGTAGTGACATATCCGTCGCGCGCCGCCGCCTGTCGGGTGTCTTCCACCCATTGCTCCACCTTGGGATAGGTCTCGAAATACCGGGTCAGAAACTCCTCGGCCTCTGCGACGGACATTTCCGTGCGCTGACTCAAACCAAAGGCGGTCGAGCCGTAGACGGTGGCGAAATTGATGGTCTTGCCCAGATCACGCTGGCTGCGGTTGACCTCGGCCAACGGCACGCGGAACAGTTCGGCCGCCGTGATGGCGTGAATGTCCTGCCCCTCCCGGAAGGCGCGAATGAGCCGTTCGTCGTCCGCCACATGGGCCAACACCCTGAGTTCAACCTGGCTGTAGTCGGCAGCCAGCAACACGTGCCCCGGCTCGGCAATGAAGGCTCGGCGCAGACGCCGGCCCTCCTTCGTGCGCACCGGAATGTTCTGCAGGTTGGGATTGTTGCTGCTCATGCGGCCCGTGGCGGCACCGGCCTGATTGAAGCTCGTGTGCACGCGATCGGTTTCGGCATCCATCATCGCCAGCAGATTGTCCACGTAGGTGCTGCTCAGCTTGTGCAACTGCCGATACTCGAGAATGGTGCCCAACCCTGCGGCCTGCCGCTCGGTCAGCGAGTCCTCGCCCCTGAGCCGAATCTCCAAGTCCTCCAAAACCCCGGCCGCCGTACTGTAGTTCCCGGACTTGGTCTTGCGCAAACCTTTCGTGGGCAGCCCGAAGCCGTCCTTGTCGAACAGGATTTGGCTCAACTGCTGCGTGCTTCTGACGTTGAACTCGCGCCCGGCCAATTCGTACATGCGGGCCACCAGTGCCTCAAGCCGATCCCGGTATTCCGCCTGAAGTTCCATCAGGTAGCTCCGGTCCAGCCTGACACCGCGTGTCTCCATGTCCGCCAGGATCGGCACCAAGGGCAATTCGATGTCGGCGTACAGCTTCCACAGGCCACCTGCCTTGAGTTCGGACTTGAGCCTGCGATACAACGCCAGCGTCTGTGCCGCATCGTCCGCGGCGTAGGCCGCGGCCTGCTCCGCATCGACCGATGCGAACGACTGCTGGCTGCGTCCCGTACCGATCAAATCGGTAATGGGCTGCATGACCACGTCCAACTCCCTCAAGGCCAGATCCTTCAGGCCCAACCGGTGCTGGCCGGGGTCCGCCGCATACGCCATCAGCATGGTGTCGTGCAATTCGCCGGCGATTTCAAGGCCGTTGCCGCGAGCCACCAGCAGGTCGTATTTTGCGTTGTGGGCGGTCTTGGCCACCTTCCCGGCGGCGAACATGGGTGCCAAGGCATTCCGCACCAGTTCCCAGGACAACTGGCTTCCCGTTTCATGGGCGACCGGAATATAGGCTGCCTGTCCGATGTCCCAGCTCAGCGCCAGGCCAACGACCTCCGCCGTTAAACCGTCGACTCCGGTGGTTTCGAAGTCGAAGACTACATTGGCACAGTGTTGCAACGAATCCGCGAGTTCCTGCAGCTGCGCTTCGGCTGTGACAGTGACGTAGCCGACCGCCCGGTCCAACCGTTCCTGTTCCGCTGCCGAGAGCTGCGTTGCTCCGCCGTCGTCGAAAAGCCCCCCCTGGCCGACCAGCAGCTCGTTGTACTGGTTCAGGGTCGACTGGAGTCCGAGTTCTTTCATCAACCCGGCCAGGCGCGCGTGGTCCGGCTGCAACGGATCCGCGTCCTCCAGGTCGAATTCCACCGGCACGTCCCGGACAATGCGCACCAATTCCAGGTTACGTTCCACCTGCTCGCGGTGCTCTGCCAGATTCTGCTTCAGCTTTTTGGCGGTAATGCCTTCCAGGCCGGCATATAGGCCTTGCACGCTCCCGAACTGCCTGACGAGTTTGACCGCGCTCTTCTCACCAACGCCCGGCACCCCCGGAATGTTGTCCGAATTGTCTCCCTGCAAGGCTTTCATGTGGACGAACTGTTCCGAACGGACACCGAACCGCTGCTCAACGGCCGCGCTGTCGTAGATGTCGTTTCGGCCCCGACTGCGCGAGGAGGTGTAGATGACCCTGACGCGGTCCGTTGCCAGTTGGAACAGATCGCGATCGCCGGTCTTGATCAGAACCTGCATGCCAGCCGTTTCGGCACGTGCGGCCAGCGTGCCGATGACATCGTCCGCTTCGTAATTGTCTACCGTCAGCGTACGGATGTTCATGGCATCCAACACCTGGTGAATGCGGTCAATCTGGCCCCGCAGATCGTCCGGCATGCGTTCGCGGGTGGCCTTGTAGGCCGGAAAGAGGTCATCCCGGAACGTCTTCTTGGGATCGAAGGCAACAACCACCGAATCCGGGTTGTGCTCCCGAATCACTGCGATCAGTTGGCGCAGGAAACCGAATACGGCCCCGGTTTGTTCGCCTGTCTCGCGCACCGCCAGATTCGCGCGGCTCATGGCGAAATAGGCGCGATAGGCCTCCGAGTGTCCGTCGATAAGGACACAGGTCGTCATGGGAGACCGAACCGTCAGCGATCTACCGTCAGGTCGCCCTGGTCGACAAGCTTGCGGATGGCGGGTTGTTCAAGGAGGGACGCCATCGTCTGCATTCTGCGCCCGGCGTCAAGCCGGCAACGACCGGTCGGCAATTCCAGAATGAAATTCCGCTTGGACGTATTGGAGAGCGTGACCACCTCACGCTTGTCGTGCGTCCACGTCAGTTTGTCGCGCCTGCCCTTCATATCGTGCCCGGTGCCTTGTCAGAATACATGCCATTCTAATCCAACAGCAGGCGCAGGACCGGTCAGATGTGACCCGGCCTGGCGTGTTCCGAACCGCCGGATCGAATGCGGTTCCAACGGCCGCGGTGCCATCGATCGCGCCAGGTGTGCCACACAACGCTTCCGAACCCCAACAGGCCCAGGAGGGCAATCCAGCCCATCGCCGGTGCCCGGCTGTGGATTGCGGCCCCCAGAACCAGTCCGGCATACAGCAGCAGCAGGATTTCCGGGACGAGCATGCGGTTTTCGAGCGGCCAGGGATCCCGGACGTAGGCCTCGGCCGCAGCGGACCGGCAATCCGACTTCGGGGTGCGCAGGAATTCGCTATGCCGATGCCGTACGGCCTCCCACACCGCCACCGAATTGCTCCAGCACAACCCGACACCGGCCAGGAGCAATACGCTGCAGGTAGCTACGAGTTCCAAACCCAGCGGTCGCCGCAGACGCCACTGCCCGGCCGCAAGCAGCGCCAAGGGGCCGAACGCGGCCGGAATCAGCCACGACAGCCAGCGCGGGAAATCGGCGTCCAGAGCCAGGAGCGGTCCCGCCAGCAACATCCCGGCCAGCAACAGAGGGTGAACCAGGTAGCCGGCCATGTGGAACGTCGCCTGGATCCGATGCCATGGCGGCAGCCGTCCCGAACACAGAACGGGGCCGATCAATCGCAACAAAGTTTGTACGGATCCCTTGGCCCAGCGGAACTGCTGGCTGCGAAAGTCCGCCCAGCGCTCCGGTACATCCGCAGCCACCGCCACCGAATCCAGATATCGCCCTTGCCAGCCAGCCAGTTGAGCTCGATAGCTCAGATCGAGGTCCTCACAGGGGCTGGCGGTCGACCAGCCACCGACCGCGGAATCCTCGAGGCACTGCCTGCGCCAAATGCCGCCGGAACCATTGAACGCAAACCAGTAGCTCTGCAGACACCGGGCCCGCGTCTCCACTGCAAAGTGGCCTTCGAGCGCCACCGTGACGGCGTCCGTCAACCTGGACCGATGCCGGTTGGCAGATTTCCACCGGGCCTGGACAAATCCGCACCGTTCCCGTCCCGGTTGCAACATGGGAGCCAGCACCGCCTTGAGAAACCCAGGGTGCGGCTGAAAGTCCGCGTCGAACAGGCAAATGAACTCCCCCGTGGCGGTACCCAAGGCCGCCTGGAGAGCCCCCGCCTTGTAACCGTCCCGCTCGGATCGCGGCAGCAGGTCGATATCCACTCCCCGCTCTCGCCAATACTGAACCCGACCCTCCGCCAGATGACGCGTCCGGTCTTCGGAATCGTCCAGGACCTGAATCTGCAGCAGGCTGTTCGGATACTCGAGCCGCGCACAACAGTCGATCACCCGTCGTGCGACGTGCTGTTCGTTGTAGAGCGGGATCTGCACCGTGACGGCCGGCCATGGCCCGTCCGGCATATCCGTTCCGTCGGCAACCCGCCGGACGTGGCACAAGGCGCGGACGGCCAGCCACAACGAGTTGAAACCGTAGCCGGCCAGGCAAATGCCAATTCCCAACCAGGCCGCTGTCAGCGCAAACGCCGGCCAGGTATGACCCAACACCTCATTCACGGCATACCTTGCCGAACCGAGCCTGCCGGGACAGCCCCGGAGGCGGGTTTTCGCGCGGACCGGCGATCGCCGGTCCGTGCCGCAGGCCTATTCGTCCTCGTCCTCCGCCTTGTTGCCCTCGATGACCTTCGCCACCAGGTGCTTTGGAACCTCCTCATAGTGCAGGAAGTCGATCTCGTAGGTCCCGCGTCCCTGGGTCATGGACCGAAGGTCCGTGCCGTACCGCATGATCTCGGCAAAGGGTACCTCGGCCTTGACCACGGAACGGTTGGTTTCCTGTTCCATGCCCAGCACCCGGCCGCGCCGGTTGGTCAGATCGCCCATGATGTCGCCCATGCAGTCCTCGGGCACGGAGATATCCATGCTGTAGATCGGTTCCAGCAGCGTGGCGCCGGCTTCGCTGGCGGCCATCTTGAAGACCTCTCGACCTGCAATCTGAAACGCAATGTCCTTGGAATCGACAGGGTGTTCCTTGCCGTCGAAGACCACAACCTTTAGATCGACTGCCGGGAAGCCGGCCACCACCCCTTCGTCCATCACCTGTTTCACGCCCTTCTCGATGGAAGGCAGGTACACCGAACTAATGGCGCCGCCGTAAATCTCGCTTTCGTATTCGAAACCGCTGCCCCGGTCGAGCGGCTCCACCCGCATGTGGACCTCTGCGAATTGCCCGGCTCCGCCGGACTGCTTTTTGTGCCGGTACTGGGCTTGGCCAACCCGCGTGACCGTTTCCATGTAGGGAACCTTGGGAGTTGATGCCAGTACCCCGACACCGAAACCCGATTCCAGTCGCTTCAGGGCCACGTCCACCTGGATTTCGCCGACGCCCTGTATAACTGTCTGCTTGGTTTCCGGAATATTGACGACGCTGAGGGTCGGGTCCTCCTCCGCCACCTGGCTCAGGGACTGGCCCAGCTTGGCACTGTCGGCCTGGGTCGCCGGGGCCACCGCCATGCTGAACAGCGGATTGGGGTACGTTGGCAGAACCACGTCCGGCTCGCTGTCCGCCTCGTACAGGACCTGGCCGGATTGCACCCCGGTGAGCTTGGAGACGGCGCCGATGTCGCCGGGACCGATCGCATCCTGGTTGTCCAAGTCGTTTCCTTGTGCCGCATGCAGGTTGACCAACGGTTCGGCGGCTGGAGAGCCGCTGCATTTGACCATGCCCCCCTTGGCAAGGGTCCCACCAAAAACCCGAACGTAGTTGATGCGCCCGCGGTAACGATCGATGATCGTGCGAAAGGTCAGGGCCAGCGCAGGTGCTTCGTCTCCGGGTTCAGGCTGGCCACCATCCACCAACGGCAGTTCCGCCTGGTCCGCCCCCGGTGCTACCTCGACCAGCCGGTCAAGCAGGGAGTGCACGCCGATGCCAGCGGTCGCGGAACACACGAATACGGGAACGATGGTGCCACCGGCCACACCCGCGGCAAGGCCCTTTTGGACTTCGGCCGCAGACAGATCCTCGCCTTCCAAGTACTTCTCCATCAGTTCATCATCGGATTCGGCAGCCGCCTCCACCAAGACCATCCGGGCTTCCTCAATCTCGTCGGACAGGTCGTTCGGCAGATCCGATGTCCGACCGCCGTCGCCCATCCAGGCGGCCTCCGCCGCCAAGTCCACGATGCCCCGAAAGTCGAGTGCCTGTCCGATGGGCAGGTGGAAGGGCACCAGTGTGGCCCCCGAACAGGCTTGTTCCAAGCTCTCCAGGGCACGCTCCCAATCGGCGTTCTCGCGGTCCATCTTGTTGACCAAAATCCCTACCGGCTGGCCTTCGGCCTGGATCCGCGCCCACGCCAACTCGGTACCGACCTCGGCACCGGCCACCGCGTCCACCAGTATCAGGGTCATCTCGGTAACGGAGACTCCACTGATCACCTCGCCCAGGAAACTCGGGTCGCCGGGCGTGTCCACAAGATTGACCTTGCTTCCGTTGTGGACGAGCGAAGCAACCGCCAGGCTAAGCGAAATGCCGCGGGCCTTCTCCTCGTCGTCGAAGTCGCACACCGTTGAACCGTCCGCAGTATCGCCCATGCGGGGAATGGCGCCACTGTGGTAGAGCAGCGATTCCACCAAAGTGGTCTTGCCGGAACGGCTGTGCCCCAGCAGGGAGATGTTGCGAATGTTGGACATCGGAAATTCAGCCATGCAGCCTCCAGCAATTCAGCCTTTGAGTCGGCGCACCGGCGCCGGAAATGATTGACGATCCACCTTAAGGGCGTAAGTCTGGAATTGTAGGGTCTGAAGCAGCCTTGAGCAATTACGGCCGGGTAGGTTCGAACCTCTTCCCAACCGGATCCAATCTGCCGGAACGCGATCCCGATTCCGAATGTCGGCCATCAGGACCGATACAGCTCGCGCACGATTATCTGCTGCTGGATCTGGGTCGTTCCTTCGTAAATCTGAAAGATCTTGGCATCGCGCATGAGCTTCTCGACCGGCTGGTCGGCACTGTAGCCGACCCCGCCAAAGACCTGAACCGCGTCGGTGGCGCTGGCCATGGCCGCCTCGCCGCAGTAGGCCTTTGCGATCGCCGCCTCCCGGGTATTTCCGGCTCCCTTGTCCCTAAGCCAGGCGGCATGGCGAACGAGACCGCGCCCGGCCGCTACGCGAATGTCCATGTCCGCCAACATGAACCCCACCCCCTGAAACCGGCTGATGGTCTGGCCGAACGCGCGGCGACGGCCGGCATAGGCAACAGCTTCATCCCGCGCCCGCCGCGCCAGGCCCACGGCCTGGGCGCACAGAAGCGGCCGGCTGGTGTCGAAGGTCTGCATGATGGTCAGGAAACCGCTTCCGCGATCACCCAGCATATGGAGATCCGGCACAGCACAGTCCTGAAACTCGATGCGCACGGCCGGGGCTGCCCTCTGACCCATCTTGGGAATGGGATCGCCGCGAACAATGCCCGGGGCATCCGCACGCACAAAGAAGCAACTGAGTCCCTCGTGACCCTGGTCGGGATCGGTGACGGCGAATATCGCCAACCACGCGGCGGCGTTACCGCCGGTAATCCACAACTTTGTTCCGTTGAGCACCCACCGGTCTCCCTGCCTGGCGGCGGTCGTCTGCAAGGCAGCCACGTCGGACCCTGCCTCCGGCTCGGTAACGCAGAACGACACGACCTCGCGATCGGCCAGGATTCCCGGCAGCCATGCCTCCTTTTGGTCTTCCGATCCGGCCAGCAGCAGCGGCAGGAGGCCCAGTTCGTTGATGGTGAGGGCAGTCGAGATCCCGGTGCAGCCGTAACCAAGCTCCTCGTTGCCGATGGTTGTGTCCAGCACGGACAGGCCGCGTCCGCCGTACCGGACCGGCACAATCCGGTTGGTCAAGCCAGCCTCGGTGGCCTGCTCGAACAGGGGACGGGGATAGTCCGCAATCCTGTCCCATGCGACTGCGGATGGAATGACCAGCGCCTCCGTAAATTCCCTGTGCTGTTCCTGGATCTTGTGTTGCTCGGCGGTCAACTCCAAATTCATCGGTGGGTTCCCATGGGTTGCAACTTGGCTGAATGTAATCTTAGGGCCAGACAAAGGCCAATGTTGGTTGCAAACCCAAGACCCGGTCCGACGGTCGGGATGTGCTTCGCCTGCCGGGCGGCAACCTTCAGGTCCACCTCTTTCTTGGATTCTTTCTTGGCACTCCCATGACTTCGATTCTGTACACCGAAATCCACTCGCAGCCGGATCGGCTCCGGACCTGCCTGCACGCGAATCTCACAGCCCTGGGCGAAGTGGCTACCCGGGTCAAGTCGGCCGGGATCACGTCCTTCACCATGGTCGCCCGCGGCACGAGCCGCCATGCCGCCATGTATGGAGCCTATCTTCTGGGAGTCCACCAGCACATGCCAGTGCATTTGTTTCGCACGGGAATGGCCGCCTGTCTGGGGGTTCAACCCCTGCATCCCGGCACCTGCCTGGTCGGCATCAGCCAGTCCGGCAGCGGTCCGGACCTCAACGCCATCCTGAACCAGGCCGTGTGCCGGTCCGTGCCGGTGTTCGCCCTGACCAACAACGAGGATTCCGAAATGGCCGGATTGGCCACCCGGCACATCGGGTTGCAGGCGGGACCCGAGCATGCCATCGCGGCCACCAAGTCCTTCACCAACCAACTGATGTGCCTGGCCATGCTGGACCACTGCCTAGACATGCAAAAGGCGCCCTACGAGGATTTGCTCTCGATTCCAAGTCATGTGAAAGGGGCACTCTCGATTGAAGGTCCAATCCGGACCTTGGCCACCCGCATCAAGGACGCCGGCAGTCTGATCGCGGTGGGCCGCGGGTTCAACCATCCGATCGCCCGTGAAGCAGCTCTCAAGCTTCAGGAGGTCTGCTACCTCCCGACGGTTGCCTACACCAGCGCAGACTTCATCCACGGTCCCCAGGCCCTGCTCGAACCCGATCGCGAGCTGCTGTGCCTCGATGCCGGGTCCGGACCCAATCCCCAGTTCAGCGACATCGAGGCGCTGGCGCACCGCGCCGGAGCCCGGGTCACCGCCATAACCAGTGATCCCGGACGTTGGTCCGGGCCGACCGCGGTCATCGAGCTGCCGGGTACGCGCGATGTACCGGACTGGCTGGCGCCGTTTCCCGCGATCGCCGCCTGTCAGTTGCTGGCCTACCATCTGGGCCTTGCACGCGGTTTGGACGTCGACTCCCCACGCAACCTCAAGAAGGTCACACTGACCCGTTGACCGCCTCCGCCAAGCCGGGCGTTGCCGACCATCCGGTGGCTCCGGACTGCGGGACATTCGAATCGCCTGCGGAGATTGGTCAGCGCGGTGTGGATCGCGCCAAGGGAGCGATTTCGGGGTCCAGCAGGTCCACAAGATCACAGGTAGCCATGCAAACCTGCCAACCCCTCTCCCCTGCGCTGACCACCACACGGTCATGGTCCAAGGCCGACACGTCCAGAAACATGCGACACCGTTTTCGGTACAGTCCCACGGGACTGATGCCACCCGGCTCCATTCCCGACCAGCGCTGTGCCTCGGTCCTGGTGGCCATCGCGGCCTTTCTGACCCCGGCCAACCGGGCAACCGCCTTGAGGTCCAACTCCGCGGCCCCCGGAATCAGGCACACCAGCTTTGCACCGTCGGGCTGTGCCTCCGCAACTAGGGTCTTGAATACGCGCGCCGAGGGTAATTCGAGGGCCTGGGCGACCTGGACCGCACTGTGTACTTCCTCGCTCCAGGTGTACTCAAGCACGTTGAAAGCGGCGTCGGCGCGTTCCAGGATTCTGGTGACGTTGTTCCGAAATCGCTGCTTCGAGGCCATGGGATGCCGATGCCTTTTCCGTTAAGCGGAACAGCCGCCTGCATTGCACAGGCGGCTGCCAACCGGGATTGAGTCTCTCCGGCCCGAAACCACCAGACCGCAGACGGGACTTGGTTAGGAAGCGAAAGCCTAGCTGAAGGTAATCGTGATGACGGCGTCGACCTCGTTGACAACCTGAGCCCACAGGGCGGCCAACTGCAGGGCCTCGGCCATGCCTTCCATGCCGGGCATGGACTGCAACAGGGCCAGCACATTGAACAGTTCACCGCTGGATGTGGACAGCAGAGGCAGATCGTTGCCGTTGACCGACAGCGACAGGCCGTCGGCCAGGGTTCGGACCCGCAACTGGTTGATACCCATACCGGTGATGGTTGCGACCTGTTCGACCGGGATGGACTGGGCGGCGCCAAGGGCTTCCATGGCCGCGGCATCCAAGCCACCAATCGTCACGGCGCCATCCGCGTCGACGAAAATCGGGACGTTGATGGTCGGCGTCTGCTCGACGCCCGTCAGTAGCCACCGGGCCACGTTGTTTTCGGGGTCCATATCGGACTCCTGCATCACCGGAATGGTGTCCGCACCCGCCATCGGCTCGAATTTCGCAATCACGCCAATGCCAAGGTTTTGCACAAGAGGCAGGACCGCCCCCAGCGTAGGTGCCACCCCGCCCAGGGGTGAACCCGCTCCGCCGAGGTCGTCAATGACCATGGCCAGGGTGTTGAGGGACTCATCGTCGTAGGACAGCGAGCCCAACATGAGCAATCCGTTGACGCGGATGAGAACACCATTGGGGGCAACCTCGAGACTCACATGCTGGATGTTGGAGGTCTGCATCTGCCCCACCGTGTCGGCGCCAATGTTGATGCCCGATCCACCGATCAACTCGCCGAGGCCAACGCCACCGACATTACCGTCGCCGTTGGCATCGAAGTCGATGACAAGAAACGGTAGATCAATCGCAAGTTCATCTTCCCCGGCCATGGCAGCCGTGGCACCGCCGCTTGGTCGGGACATGCAGCCAGCCGTCAGCAACGACAACATGGCGAGAACCCAGAAAATAACCAATTTGCGATGCATGGATTTCATCCTCCCTGCTGCAGACGTTGCGGCAGCAATGACGTTTGGAACGGCAACGAATGCTGGAAACCTGACGGGTTTCGAATTTGAATGGCAACAACAGGCGCTCGCGTTCGCATTCCCGGCCCGTTGCACCCTGACTCTACCAAAGCACCGCGGGGTCATCGGCTTGCCGGATGGGGGTACGGGGCTTTAGGGAAGCGGTCTGCGACCGCGCTGCCGGGTTCCCCCTGCGGCTTGTTCCGCCTTGCGCTGCCTGTAGCGGAGGGTCGCCTCCTGGCGCGAGGCGTAGCGCCTCCGTTCGCGCGACAACCAAAGGAGAGGTTCATGACCGGTATCCACCAGCCGACCCGACACCACGTACCCGGTGTGGGCCGTCATCTGGTCTTCCGGACGCAAGCGATCGGGCACCGGCTTGTACCGTCGCACCAGCACTTCCTCCACCTTGAGGTCGGCACAGCCGGTTTCCTCGAGTGACCGGACTTGCTGGGAGACCTGATTGGTAGTGGGCAGGAACGCCGCCACGACGGAACCCGGCTGCACCAAGGACCGGACAGTCCCGAGCACGTGCCACGGTTCCCGCATGTCAAGGAGCGCGGCATCGGCCGGCTGATCCAGCACACATTCCGCCAAGTAGCCCAGATGGGCATCCACCCAGCGCGCCAACCCCGTGCGTTCAAGGTTCCGTTGGGCTCGTTGATACATCGCCTCGTTCTGTTCGCAAGTCACCACGCGGCCATGTGGCGCCACGGCCCATGCCAAGGCCGTAGTCATGACGCCGCTGCCGGTTCCGGCTTCGAGGACGACCGATCCGGACCGGATTCCAAGCCGCTGGACCAGGAGGGCGGCATCCTTGGGATAGATGACCTGGGTCGCCCGTTTCAAGTGGAGCATCAAGTCCTCCAAACCCGGACGCAGCACAAGATAGGACTCGCCGCCGTGGGCCATCCCCGCGGTACCCCATGCCTTGCCGATCAGATCGTCGTGTTCGATGATGCCGATGTGGCAATGAAACCGCCGGCCCGGCTGGGGCACCAGCAGGAACCGCTTCTCATGTTCGGTCAAGACCAGGGTCGGGTCGCCGGCCCTGACCAGGGTTGATGCCATCGGAATCTCGGGGGCGGCAGGGAACGAGGTTGCGCGCGGAGTAGTCGCCAATTCACTCACACCGCATCCTCCGTCAAGCGCCGGTAGAAGCGGTCCAAGTACAAGGCCAGTTCGGTCCAATTCGGCATCCCTTGAACACCGATGTCCTTGACACGCGGTGGCGACTCGGCACATACATCGGCAACCGATCGGGCGAAGTCCTCGGGAGAGGCGCACCCCGGTACCGACGTCACCCCCGGTAGGGCGCGATACCGCTGCTGCTCGCCGACGCTGGAAACCAAACAAGGCAGGCCCAGACGGTTGAGATCCAGCAGACGCACGCTGCACTTTGCCATGTTGTCGACCGAAACCCGGGCTGGGGCGATGGCACAACGGGCGGATGCGGCCGCCTGCACCACCTGCTCCCGCGTCAGGTAGCCCAGCCACTCCACCGAGCCATGGCCGCTACCTTTGCCCAACACTGCCCGAAAGGGAAGATCGAGTTCCGGAACAATCGGCTTGCCGGCGACCAGCAATCGAACGCCCGGCAGACTGCCGGACAGGGCCGACCAGAACCGGGACATCCAGCCGACGTCAACCTCGGTGAACCGCGTGAACCAAAGGATCGCCGAACCTCTGCCGGCCCTCCAACTCGCCTCGGGCGGTGCAGCCGCCCATCCGTTGGGCAGGTATAACACGGGGACACCCGGATTCAGGTGCCTGACCCTACGAACCAGCCATTGGCTGGCCGCGATTGCCCCATGGCAATGCCGCACACCCCATTCCTCCTGCCAAGCCAATGCGGTGCGCACCGCCAAGCGGTTGGTGGCCGAGGGCGACCACGCTTGTTCCCAGTCATCGACATCCAGCACAATTCTGGTCGTGCCCAAGCCTCCGGTCGCCAACGCTTGCACATAGGCCAGGAACTGGCATGCTCCGGCATGCAGGCGCGGCTTGACGATGTGCAACACGTCCGGTGCCGAGTCAAGCACCCGTGCCCACATGCGGAGCACGGTCCCGGCCACGCCGCCTGTCAGTTTCATCTGCCGCACGCACACCCCTGACACCAATTCGATTCCGGGTTTGCTCCCCGGCGTATCCCACGGCGGCACGAGGACTTCCACGTCGTGGCCAAAAGACGCCAACCCCTGCGCCAGGGGCAAGGCTCGCGATCGGACCGTGGCCTTGCTCTCGAGACCGAACGGAGCGGCAAACAGGATGCGCACTTGAAGTCAGACCGACGGGGTTTGAATGCATTGCACGGGAGCATTGGCCCGAACGGATGCTGTTTTCATCGGGACCGCAGGAGGATCCCGACCGAAGTCGGGAGTATAGAATAGGGGTTCATTCGAGGATTTGAGGAATATTCCCACAATGACCAAGTCCAACGGCCGCGACCCGTTCAGGGACCTGCTTGAACAACTGCAGCAACGCGAACAATCCGAGCAGGCCGGCGGCAACGGGAATCTCACCCCGTCGCTTGACGGTGGCGGCAACGATACCGGCAACGACAACGGAGATGAAGTCATCAGGGAAGAAGGCCCGAAATTCGGGAGTCGGCGCCTGATCTGGTCGGTGGTTCTGTTTCTGCTCATCATGTTGAGCACGCGCCTCCTCGGCTACTTTACCGACTGGCTTTGGTTCGACAGCCTCGATCTCACATCCGTCTACGTGACGCGCATCCTGGCGTCTGGCACCACTTTCCTGGTCAGCGGCATCCTGTTTTGGCTGCTGCTGGCAGGCAACATCTGGTTGGCATCCCGCATCAACCGACGCGCAGAGGGTTCGACGCTCGACAGCACGGCCCAGCAGATGGTCGGCTTCCGAGTCACCCCCCTACTCTATGTCGGTTCCGCCATCCTGGCCGTCATGTCCGGCTTGGCCATGATGTCCCTCTGGGAGGAAATCCTGCTCTACCTGAATCAGGTGGAGTTTGGGCTGGCGGATCCGATCTTCAACCGGGATGTTGGGTTCTTCGTTTTCTCGCTTCCGATCTGGCAGGCCGTGCGCAGTCTTTTGCTTACAGCTTTCGTCTTTGCCCTGATCGGCACCATGCTGGTGAACGGCTTCAACTGGCGGCAGTGGTTCGAGGATCGCCGTGTCAAGACCCACCTCAGCCTACTTGTCATCGCGATCCTGCTGTTGCTGACTTGGCAGTACCGGCTACAAAGCTTCGACTTGGTCTACAGCAGCCGGGGTGCTGTCTTTGGTGCGGGCTTCACGGACGTCAACGCGCAACTGCCGATTTACCAGACCTTGTTTTTTGTTACGTTGGCCATCGCTGCGCTGGTTCTGGTCAACATCTTCCTCAAGTTTGCTTGGAAGGTGATCGTCTACGTACTGGGCATCTGGGTCGTAGTGGCCGTGCTGGCGGGAAACTTCGTTCCCAACCTGATCCAGCGGTTCATCGTCAATCCCAACGAGTTCATTCGTGAAGAGCCCTATATCGAGCACAACATTGCCCTCACGCGCAAGGCCTACAATCTGGACACTCTGGAATCGGTTGCCTTCAATGCCCGCGAGACCCTGACGCTGGACGACCTGATACGCGAAAACGAAACAATCGCCAACATCCGCCTGTGGGACTACCGCCCCATGCGGATTTCCTACAACCAGCTGCAGGTCCTGCGCCAGTACTACGAGTTCCAGGACATCGACATTGATCGGTACGTCGTCGACGGGACCCTGAAGCAGGTCCTGCTGGCGGCGCGGGAACTCGACCCGCGGCAACTGAGCGGCGAAGCCCAGACCTGGGTCAACGAACGGCTGGTGTTCACGCACGGATATGGCGTGGCGGCCTCGCCGGTGGCGGAAATCACCTTCGACGGCAATCCCACCTTCATCCTCAAGGACCTGCCGCCCAAAGGATCGATTCCGGTTGAAAAGCCGCAGCTGTACTTCAGCGAAGGCAGCCACAACTACGTCATCGTCAATACCAACACGGAGGAGTTCGACTATCCGAGCGAGGAGGGCAACGTCTTCACCCGGTTCGATGCGGACAGCGGCATTCGGATTGGCAACTTCCTCACGCGGCTGGCCTTCACCATCCGGTTTGCCGACACGAACCTGCTCCTGACCGGCGCCATCGGACCCGACAGCCGGCTTCTGTGGAAGCGCAATATCTACGAACGGCTGCAAGAGATTGCACCGTTCCTGGTCTACGACGACGACCCTTACATCGTGATTGGCGACGACGGCGGCCTGTACTGGTTCGTGGATGCCTACACAACCAGCCTGCGCTTCCCGTACAGCCAGCCGTCCACCCTGAACCGGCCCCTCAACTACATCCGCAATTCGGTCAAGGTGATTATCAACGCCTACGACGGCGAGGTCGACTTCTACCTGGTCGACGAATCCGACCCGATCGCCGCCGCCTACCGGAAGGTGTTTCCGCGGTTGTTCACCGACTTCGTGGAGATGCCGGACGGGTTGCGCGCCCACATCCGCTTCCCGCAGGATCTCTTCACGGTCCAAGCCCGGATCCTGACCGTGTACCACATGACGGAACCGAACGAGTTCTACAACCGCGAGGATGTTTGGCAGTGGCCCCAAGAGTACTTCGACAACCAGCCGCGGGAGATGGAGCCGTACTATGTCCTAATGCAACTGCCGGGCAGCGATCAGTTGGACTTCAACCAGATCCTTCCGTTCACGCCGGCCAACCGCAAGAACATGATTGCCTGGTTCGCTGCCAAGAGCAATCCGGACGAATACGGCGAGAAACTGCTGGTTACGTTCGGCAAGGACTCACTGGTGTACGGACCCGAGCAGATCGAGGCCCGAATCGATCAGGATCCGATCATCAGTTCCCAGTTAAGCCTGTGGAACCAGCAGGGCAGCCAGGTGATTCG
>JAAXGZ010000112.1 GCA_012271135.1 Caldilineales bacterium
TCAACCCCTCGATATAATCCCCTTTGATTTCGGGGGCGATCCTCCGGTCCCTTTTGGTACTCGGTCTTGCTGAAACGATTTTCCGCCAACTACATGGCGATCCTGTTCCTGCTGGATGGATTGCTGTACCAGGCGGCTTTGTGGCTTGCTCCACTGTTGACGGACCGCGGGGTATTGGCTACGCCCGGGCTGCATCTTCAGCTGGGATTGTGTTGGCTGCTGGCCTATCTGGTCCTTGACGTCTACAACCCGAACAAGGGCGTTCGCTGGAGCCAGGAGGGCCAACAGGTGTTCATGGCCAGCCTCCTGACCGGGCTGTTGCTGGCCGGTCTTCTGTATTTGTCGGGCGGCCATTTGCCGCGCGGGGCGTTCGGGGTCCAGATTGGGATCGCAGCCGCCTTACTCTGGAGTTATCGGATTGCCCTGCGGCTGTGGCACCGTTGGTGGCGTCTGCGGCAGGAACGAACCCACGGCGTCAATCGGGTCCTGATCCTGGGTGCGGGCGACATCGGGGTCAACTTTGCCCGGGAGTTCAACAATGCATCCTGGCCCGGCCTTGAACTGGCCGGATTCCTGGACGACGATCCGGCTTGGCGCGTGCCGGCCCACGAGCCTCTGGACGGATTCGGAATCTTGGGTACGCTTAACCATGTGACGGGCATCGTCACGGAGCACCGCATCCGTTCGATCGTGATCGCGCTGCCCCGCTGGGAATACGGCCGCATTGCCAGGCTGATTTCCGAGTTGTCCGAGCTTCCGGTCAATGTGCACGTTGTACCGGACTACTTCGATACAGCCTTCTTCAACTTCACGGTGGATACGCTTGGAGGCATTCCGGTGATCGGCCTGCGGGAACCCGCAATCGACGGTTTTCAGCGCGTGGTCAAAAGAATCGTGGACCTGTTGCTGGGTTCCGTCCTCGCGTTGGCGGCGTTGCCGTTGCTGGCACTGGTGGCCGTGGCCATCTGGCTGGAGGACAGGGGACCGGTCTTCTACTGGACCGAGCGCGTGGGGGAGAACCGCGAGCCCTTCCGCATGCTCAAGTTGCGTTCCATGGCCGTGGGCGCCGATGCCTTGCAGGAAGCAGTGAACGAGACGGACGAGGCCGGCAATGTCATCCACAAACAGCGTGATGATCCAAGGGTGACGCGTGTCGGACGGTTCATCCGCCGGTACAGTCTGGACGAGCTTCCCAACCTCTGGAACGTACTCAAGGGCGAGATGAGTCTGGTCGGACCGCGGCCGGAGCTTCCTTGGCTGGTGGACAAGTACGAACCCTGGCAGCTGAAACGCTTTGCTGTGCCTCAGGGCATGACCGGCTGGTGGCAGGTCACGGGACGCAGCGACAAGCCGATGCACCTCCACACAGAGGATGACATTTATTACATCCAGAACCACTCCCTGTGGCTGGATCTGCAGATTATGTGGCGGACCATCGCCGTGGTCGTCAGGGGCCGCGGTGCCTATTGAGGCACTGTGGGCCACGGATTGGTCCCAAGTCTCGCAACACGCGGTTTGCAGTCCCGGGCTCGATCGGTCATCGTTGTGCGCAGCAACGTCGGGTCGTTTACGGGAGTGGTTGCGTAGTGGTTGCGTGCAACGGACAGGCGACGAAGCTCAGGTGTTGCCTGTGATGTATCCTTCAGACGTGCAGTCCCGCAAGGAAGTGGAGCAGACCAGATAGCAGCAGAGCCTGCTGCGGCCAACAGTGAGCGTCAACATAATGAAGCCCGGCCACATCGAATCTCTGGAAATCAGGAACTACCGGATGTTTCGAGATATCAAGTTGAAGAACCTGCAGCCGACAACGGTCGTCATTGGTGCCAACGGAACCGGTAAGACAACGCTCCTCGACATTTTCACTTTTCTTCAAGACTCGTTGCAGCAAAACGTATCGGCTGCCGTAGCCAAGCGAGGCGGTTTCGGGCAATTGGTGAGTCGGGGTGAACGCGGACCGATTGAAATTACGGTCAAGTTTCGTAATGAAAGTCAGCAGCTCGTTACCTACAGGCTCCAAATTGCCGAGACGAAAGGTCGGTCTTTCGTTGCAGCTGAACAACTAAGATATCGAAGAGGTCAGCGTGGTCGACCTTGGCTTTTTCTCGACTTCGAATACGGTAAGGGAAAAGCGATCACGAATGAGTCGGCCTATGGGGACGACGATACCAAAGCCGCACGGCGAGAGTACACCCTGGATGATCCGAGTATTCTTGCCATTAAGGGTCTTGGACAGTTTGAAGAGTTCAAAGTTGCCTCTATGTTCCGCAATCTGATTGAAAAGTGGTATGTGTCCGACTTTCATATTGACGACGCACGTGTCTTGACTGATACTGGTTACGCCGAGCACCTCTCCGAAAGAGGAGATAACATTGCGCAAGTGACGCACTATCTCCACGAGAGTCATCCAAAGGCATTTGAACGTGTGTTGGAGGCAATGCGGCAACGAGTGCCCGGAGTCACGGATGTAACTGCCCGTTCAACCGAGGACGGGAGGCTGGCGCTGCGATTTCAGGATGGAAGTTTCAAAGAGCCGTTCAATGCACGATTTGTGTCGGATGGCACAATAAAAATGTTTGCCTACCTAACTCTGATCTATAATCCGAACCTGCATCCCATCTTGGCGATTGAAGAACCGGAGAACTATCTGTATCCCAAGCTGATACCGGAGCTTGTGGACGAGTTCCGGCATTACGCCAAACGCGGCGGTCAGGTGTTCATCACGACGCATTCACCCGATTTCTTGAATGAGGTTGAGTTGAAGGAGATCGTGTGCCTGTCGAAAAAAGACGGGTTCACGCTTGCCGAACGTCCTGTTGACAGGCTACTTGTGAAGGATCTTGTTATGAACGGCGAATTGCCTGGGCGACTCTGGAAGCAAGGCCTTCTGTTTGACCATAGGTTGGATAGTTAATGCGCATCGTCTTCTTATTGGAAGAGAGCTCAATGGAAATGTTCCTGGAGGCGCTTCTGGGACGTCTTTTTCCAAACCTGATTTTTAAATGTGTGGTGTACAGCGGAGCCAGGGACTTGGAGCAAAGTCTGACTAAGGTGTTAAAGAGTTGGCGTGTTCCAGGCGATCGATTTGTAGTAGTTCGGGACAATGACGGCGGCGACTGCTATGCCAGAAAGCGGAGGCTCGTTGAAAAGTGTGGGATGGCTGGGCGCGATGATGTGCTGGTGAGGATTGTGTGTTAGGAGCTTGAAGCATGGTATCTGGGTGATTTTGACGCGTTGGTGCAAGCATATGATAATCCTGGTGTGCTTCGACATAAAGAGAAGGCACCTTTTCGGGATCCTGACGCGGTGATCAAACCGTCGGACGCCGTTGGCAAGCTGGTCACAGTGTTCAGCAAACGCGAGGCTGCAAGGCGGTTGGGGAGCACCATGGACGTCGAGCGGAACCGGTCCAGGAGCTTCCGTGTGTTTGTTGAAGGAGTTCGGAGGCTCGTTGCCGAGTTGGGGTGACTCAGGTGGGTGTTGGTGCCGTTGCGTGGTGTATCTCCACGGTCGTGTGCGGCGAGCCGTCCGCCTGTTTCGGGATCCGTTTGAGCTGACGGGCCAGGATCTGGATTTGGTCCATCGTTGTTGAAAGCGTGGGGTCTGTCAGGTCCGGTGGTGTCGTGCGTGGCTTGAGGGCAGCGTGTCACTTGCGCCAGCCTGGCTGATTGTCGCGGCGGGCTTCCTCAACCAAGACCGGTGATTCCTCAAGCATCACTGTCGAATATGGAGGACAGGTGCAGAGACCACTACGGCTCCAATCCTGGGTTATACAACGCGGCAGGGACCGACATTCCGCGATCCGAGCAACTCGCATGCCCGGGTACCTGTCGGCTTTCCACTCTCGCCGCGGATGCCGAAAACGAGGTGTAAATCCGGGTCAACAACATACAAGCCCTTGCACGGGGGATCGAGAACCCGGTTCAAGGGCTGCCATGCTGCATCCACAAAGCAACGCGCCGCGTTCGTCTGCGCTGTGTTGGCGGTGGCCTCACGCAAGCTGTTCTGGTTTCAACCCTCGCTTGATCTGCATGTGGCGGCGTATGGTGGCAGGCTCGTGATCCGTAAACGATCCGGCATCCCGCCGGGCCAACGTGTCTCGCAGGCGGACATGGTCCAGTTCCGGAAGCGTGGACTTGTTGCACACGGCTATGGCGGCGGCCACCCCTGCGGCTTCGCCCATGGCCATGGCCGTGGTGGCCACCCGCGTGGAACTGGCTGCCAGTTGGGTGGCCGAATGGCACCGGCCTGCGACGAGGAGATTCGACACCTCCCGGGGAAGAAGCGATCGGTAGGGGATGTCATAGGGGGTTGGCTGGACCTTGGGCGTATCCTGCGCCGATCCCACGGTGGCCCGATTGGGATGCTGATCCAAGTACCAGCATCCCGTGGCAATTGCGTCGTCGAAGCGGCACGACCTGGTGATTTCCTCCTCGGTCAGCACGTGGCGGCCGACGATGCGGCGGGTCTCGCGCACCCCAATGCACGGTCCACTGTCAATGAAATAGGCATCGGCAAATTCCGGCACCTCCGCCTTCCAGGCCTCGAACATCGCCCAGGCATCCTCGCGGCCCTGCACTTCCGCCGCCGTTAGTTGATGCGGATCCGTGGCGTCGGCGGCTACTCGGATGCCGTGCACGTACACTTCGTCGTCCGCGAACATGAAGCTGACTCCCGGACCGTAGAACATCGGCAGCTCGCCCCGTTCGTGGGCTCGTATCACGGCGGCGCGGCAACGGTCGAAGACTTCGGGGGTTTGCTTCACGTGTCCAACCCGAAAGTGCAGCGACAGGGGCTGCAGTTCCGCATGCTTCTCGGTGGGGGCTCCGGACCAGGCTGCTACATCGGCGTCTCCGGTGCAGTCCACCACGACCTTGGGTTTGACGGCCAGTAGGCCCGACTTGTTGGCGACGATCACGGCGCCGATCCGGTCGCCGTCGCGTTCAACCCCGCATACAAACGAGTGGTACAGGAACGACAGTTGGGGTTCGGCCCGCAGCATGCGATCCAGCAGCAGTTTCAGGGCTTCGATGTTGTTGACCACCGGATTGTGGGGATGGATATGCGTGGCATCGGGTTTACATCCCCCCATGCGGACGAACAACTCGAGGGGCACGCCCCGCGTGACAATGCGATCCGAACCGATGTCGGCGATGCCGTCGAAGTAGGGCAGGCCGACAGCCGTCAGGATGCCGCCGGCAAATCCCGCCCATTCCACCAGCAAGGTGCTGACACCGGAACGCGCGGCACCCAGCGTGGCACCGATACCGGCGCAGCCGCCTCCGCAAACAAGCACATCGGGTGTCAGCGTACCTTGGTATTGCAAAGCCATGTCGGGTACCTCGTTTGTTCGCATCGCATGTGGGTTTGGGAACGGAGACGGTGTAGCCGCCTCGGTTCCGTACTGTGCTCCCTATCACCGCCAACGTCCGGCCGCGTTGCTATGTTCCCGTCTTCGTGAGGTTGCCGTTCCAGGCCTCGCAGCCCGTGAAGGGCATGTGTTGCCCGGGACGAAACCTGGGCCATGGCAGATATTCGTTGATCCCGGGAACTGCGGAACCCCGCAGCAGGAACTGGGACCCTTGGGACTGATCCAGGACCCGGGTCCCGGCAGAGATATAGCGGATGGCCACGGCCTTCCGCCATTGGTCCGAACGATTGGCTTCCGACCCGTGCACGATGGTTACGTCATGTGCCGACACATCCCCGGCCTGCAATTCAAGGTCCACCGCGTTGGCTTCATCGACAACGGACTGGTCCATGCCGGTCAGCATCTCGCCTCCCTGCCCAGCGAGGTTTTCGTCGCGCGCCTGCATGGGTAGCCGATGGGTGCCCGGAAGCACGCGCATGCAGCCATTGGCCGGGGTTGAGGCGGTGATGGCCACCCATAGGGTCAGGGCTTCCATCGGTTCCAGTGGCCAGTAGCCCCCGTCCTGATGCCAGGCTACGGCCTTGCCGTCATGGGGCGGCTTGCACAGGAAATGGGCTCCGTACAGGGCAATGTCCGGTCCCAGAAAGGCGGCGGCCAAATCCAGTAAGCGCGGGTCCGCCACCAGCCGTATCAGGAAAGGCTCGTGTCGGGTCAGGGGCGAGTTCAGGTTTTCGGGGCGCGTATCGGGATTGCGGGCCAGGATCCAGTCCACAAACTGGTCCGCCTCCCGCATGAGCGAAGGATCCAGAACTTGGCGCCAGATGGCATAGCCGTGGTCATGGTACTGGCGCACCGCGGAAGCATGGGAGTTGGACATGGGTATCACTAGCCCTTCATGCCGGTCAGGGCAACACCCTGAATGAAATATCGCTGGAACAGGGCAAAGAGGATGAGAATGGGTGCCGTCATCATGGTAGCGGCCGCCATCATCTGGCCCCAGTTGGTCGTGTCCTGGTAGGCACGGAAATAGTAGAGGCCCACCGCCAACGTGCGCATTCGCTCCTTGTTGAGGTAAATCAGTGGATCAACGAAGTCGTTCCACTGACTTTGGACCGCGAAGATGGTAATGACGGCCAAGGCCGGTCCCGACATCGGCATGAAAATCCTGTACAGGATTCCGATTTCCGAGGCACCGTCCATGCGAGCCGCATCAGCAAGTTCTTCGGGGAAGGTGCGGAAGTACTGGCGCAGCAGGAAAATGAACAGCGGCGATCCGAAAAAGGCGGGCAGGACCATGGGCAGATAGGTATTGAGAAACCCCAACTGTCGGAACATCAGGTAGGTGGGAATCAGGCGCACCACCCCGGGTAGCATGATCGTCGCAATCAGGACGATGAACAGAAAATCGCGGCCCGGGAAGCGAATACGGGCGAAGGCATAGGCAATGAGGGGACAGGAAAGCAATGTGCCGATGACGAACAGAACCGTAATCGTCAGCGAGTTCAGGGTGTAACGAGCCAGGGGCAGAAACGCGGCGGCATCCGGGTAGTTGCGCCAGACAAAGGGTTGGGGGATCCATTCGGGGGGCCAGGCGGCCTGCTGGGTCAGCGACTTGAGCGACGTTGACACCATCCACAGCAGGGGCAGGAGAAACAGGAAGCCTGTGGCGACCAGGGCCAGATGCACCGCGCTCATGCGCAGCACCTGGCGCGTCGAACGGCGATACCGCCACGACGGACCATCCCGCGCCAGGGGGCTAACGCTCTCCGCCACTCTCATAGTAGACCCAGCTCGAACTGGACCGGAATACCACGACCGTCAGGGCCAACACCAACAGGAACAGAATCCAGGCCAGTGCCGAGGCATAGCCCAGCCTGAACTCCTCAAAGCCGTAGCGATACAGGTAGAGCACATAGAACAGGGTTGAATTGAGAGGTCCGCCCTGCGTGGCCACATAGGCGGTCACGAACACCTGGAAACTGCCGATGATGCCGATGATTAGGTTGTAGAAAAGGGTTGGGGTCATCAGCGGGATGGTGATCATCAGGAAGCGCCGCATCTCGGTCGCCCCGTCGATCTCGGCGGCTTCGTACAGGTGCTGGGGGATGGACTGGAGGCCGGCCAGGTAGATGATCATGCCGCCGCCCACGCCCCACAAGCCCATGATCACGATGGCGGGTTTGGCCCACTGGGGCCGGCCCAGCCAATTCGGACCCTCGAGACCCAGCAAGTCCAAGGCGAAGTTGATCAGCCCAATTTGGGGATGGAAGAGCCAGACGAACAGCAGGACGGCGGCCACCTGGGGCACGATGGAAGGCACGTAGAACGCCGTTCGGAACAGCGTTTGGCCGATCAGACGCGTGTTCAGGGCGACCGCCAGCAGAAAACCGATCACGGTGCTCAACGGCACCGAGAGGGCAACGAAGTACAGCGTATTGCCCAGCGTGGTTAGGAACAGGCGATCATTCGTGAGGATGTCACGGTAGTTCTGGAGCCCGATCCAGGTGGGCCGTCCGAAAATACCGTATTCCATGAATCCCAGGCCGAAGACGGCCAGGATGGGAAAGAGCGTGAAGGCCAGCAGGCCGACCAGCCAGGGACTCAGGAACAGGTAGCCCAGGAACGTACGGCGCCGAGCCTGTCCCAGGCGCGCCCACCAGACGGAGAGCGACAGGGTGGAAACGGACACTAGGCGAAGATGGCTTCCACCTCCCCCTGGGCCCAGGACAGGGCGTCTCCCACCGAATCGACTTCGAGCATGACGCGCTCAAAGGCTTCCCGCAAGATGTTTTGCGCGGCGCCTAGCTTGTCCGACACGGGCAGGCTCACCTGCTTGCCGTTCAGAACCTCCAGGGCGTCGTCCCAATAGGGATTCACTTCCCGCGCCTTGGCGTCATGGGGGGCCATGTTGTAGTCCCGGATCATGGCCGGCCGGCCCTGAATCTCCACCATGAACTTGAGGTGGCCTTCCCCGTGGGACAGGTACTTGGCCAGGGTCCAGGCCGCGTCCGGGTTCTGGGCATTGGTGGGTATGACCATGTTCCAGCAGGCTTGGATCAGATCCAGGTGTTCGCCGTTGGGGCCATGGGGATACTTGCCCAGCTTGTAGGGCAGATCGGGATTTTGGTTGTTGATTACGTTCACGGTGAAGATCCCGGACCGGATGGAGGAGGCAACGCCGGCGATCATGGGGTTGCCCAGCTGCTGATTGCCCCAGCCTTCCAAGGCCGCACCGACCGAATCCCAGCCGCCGCCGCGGGCATAAAGGTCGACCACAAACTCAAGGGCTTCCTGTGACAGGGGATGATCGATGGCAATGCCGTCCGGGGTCGCATCGCCGTACCAGTCGTGGCCGTTGCGGTAGGTCCCCATCATCCATTCGCCCCAGCCGCCCGGCACAAATCCCAGATGGTCGATGTTGCCGTCGTCGTCGAAGGTACTGAGCTCGCTCATGACGTGCCGCAGATCGTCCCAGACCAGGGCACCGGCCTCGGGATCAAGTCCGGCTGCGGCGTAGTCGTCCATATTCCAGTAGAAGAGCTGCAGGAAGTTGCCTACAAAGGGCACGCCGTACGGCGTGCCTTCCCATTGGGTCATGTCCCAGATGCCCGGATACCAAGCATCGCCGGATACGTCGTCCGCGGCCAGTCGATCGTCAACACTTTGGAGAGCGCCTTGCGCGGCGGCCGGGGCGAACTCGACCGTATAGATCATGGTGAGATCCGGCGCGTCGCCCGCCAAGGCTGTCACAATCTTGTCGGCGTAGCCCGGATTGGGGAGCAACAGCGGTTCCACGATGATCTCGGGATGCACCGCCCCGAAATCATCCAGCACCGTCTTCAACTGCTCGTCGCGCACGCCTCCCCATATGTGCCAAAAGGAAATCGTGGCGGGTTCCATAGCTGGCGCTTCGCCAGTTTCCGCGGGTTCCGATGTAGCAGGAACGGCACATGCAGCCAGCATGGCCAGTGCGCTGCCTCCGGCGATCCCGCGCAGAAACTGTCGTCTGCCAATTGGATTCATGTGGCGCATGATCGCGTCTCCCGAGAATTTGGATTGGCACCCGGCACCCGGAAAAGATCCCGAGTTAATTCCGGATGAAGAGCAGCGTAATCCTATACCTTTTTGGACTTTTGCACAATTGGCAACAATATCTTGATTCTACAGATATAATGTGAATTTATTGATTAATAATTTCGTGCCTCGCCTGCAGACCGGCACAGACTTGGGATGAATTGTCGTTTTCTTTGGACTGTGACTTAACACAAATAGGGGATGCCCTTGAATTGGTCTCGAATCAACTGCCCGGGAGCTCCGGACTGCGGGTAGCCATCGGCGGCAGGAGCGGCGGGCTCAGAATCCCGACCTGCATGCCATCCGCATCGCCGGCATCTCCGGGCCGGTTCCGGTGTCGCCGATGGTTTCAAGTTCGTGTTGCAGGCTGGAGTGTTTTTGACCCTTCCTGCCTGTTGCCTATCTGCCCAGGGAGGCGAGTTGGTCCTGGAATCTGCCGATGAGCGACGCTACTGGTTCATCAGTGTTGACCACGGCCAGCATCAGTCCGTCGATGACCTCCGTCACCCGCGGCCAGTTCGACAGGCGCGGCAGTTCCCGGGCCACGGCATGCAGCGACTCCATGTCGCGGTAGAAGGGAATCTGTTGGTTGACGTCCGCATCCAGCCAGGTGGAACGACGACAGCCAATGCCACCGCCCAGAGTCAGGTTCTTGTCTTCGGCAGGCGACGCGCAGTGCCGCATAAATCGGTAGGCCAGATCCGCGTTCGGACAACTGGTGGGAATCGCCAGGACCCAGTAGATGTTCAGGGACGTGCTCTCATTGCCGGTGGCCGACGGCAGTGTCGTGATGGCAACGTTGCCCTTGACCTCTGATTCGGGGATGGTCTCGCACATGCTGGCAAACCCGAACCAGTTCACCATCATGGCAATGCGGCCCTGTGCAAATTCCAGTCCGGAGGCCACGGAGTCCAGCTTGCGCGATTGGGGGTGGATCAATGAGTCGTCCTGTATCAGGTCCCGGTAGAAGTTCAGGGACGCCACGGCTTCCGGCGTGTCCAGTTGGACCGCGCCCTCATCCGTCAGGACGGACCCACCCCGCGTCCACACCTGCAGGTGGAAGTCGTAGATGGTGTTGTGGGCATCCGGATACCCGGCCAGCACGGTGCCGTACAGGCCGGCTTCCGGGTTGTGGAAGTACCGCGCGGTGTCCACGAAGTCATTCCACGTCCGGGGCACGGTCAGGGATCGGCCGTACTCACTGCGAAAGGCTTGCTGGTGCACCGGATCGTTGAACAGGTCCGTCCGGTAGATCAGGCATTCGGGACCGTCGTGATAGGGAAGTCCCAGCACTGCGTCGCCGAACACCTGCATTTGCAACAGGGACGGAGCCCAGCCGTCTGGGAAGTCCTGTGGAGGGGACTGGGCAATGTAGGGGGCCAGGTCGACCAGGAGGTTGTCCGCATGCAAGGCGGCCAGCCAGTCGGTGGGACAGAAGGCAACGTCCCAATCCCCATTGGAAGCTCCCTGTTGCGTCACGAGGGATTCGTACAAGGGGTGCAGATCCAGCGAGACGGCTTCCAGTTCGACGCCATCGATGCCTTCGGCATTACAAAAGCCGGCCCAGGCATGTTCCATCGCAAGGGAGAACGGTTCGAACTGGCGAACTGCGACACGGAACTTGCGGTTGCGCTCGGACATGGTTTACCTCCCGGTGACGGTGGGTTGTGAAGTAGGGCTTCCAGGTGGCGGAAGGCGGGCTTCGGTACGCAATTGGAGAGTTATGCAGCTGCCGGCTGGACGGAACCCGAAGCGCTACTCCGGCACGCCGCATCGGCTACGGCCATGGTCCTGAAGGCATCCGCGACCGAGGTCGGCAGTTCCGTGGCCTCGCCGTTCACAAAGCGCATGAGGCTACCCATGCTGCCGATGAAGGCGTCGGGAAACCAGCCGGCCTCCAGTGCCAGGGAATGCCATTCGGGTTTGGCGGCTCCGGGGACGGAAAGGCAGTAGTCAAACCGGTCGGGCGCCCCTTCGGGATAGTTCATGAGGATGCCCAAGGTGGCCTTGATGGCCCCGGACGTTCCCTCCCATTTCACATGGGCTTCCTGGTGCCGCAGACCGTACCGGTGGAAGTGGTTGGTGTCGATGTGGACGCGCAGCATGGGGTTGTAGTCCAGCGCGATCAGCGAACGGGAACTTGTCATGGCCGGCAGATCCGGATGTGAGACGGACAACCCCTGCACGCCCGCGGGTTCGCCCAGGAAGGAGCGGACCAGGTCGATGTGGTGGATGCTGTGGTAGTAAATCTCGGCATGCGGCAAGCCCTGGAGAAAGGGCCACATGTGCCAGGGGGTTTCGACGCAGACCCGAATCTCCAGATCGACGATGTCGCCAATCGCGCCCTGGTCGATGAGGCTGCGGGCCGCCAGCGTGAAGGGTGCCCACCGCATCTGGAAGTTGACGGCCGCGATCAGACCCTTTTGGCTGCAAATGTCCCGGAGGATACGGGCCTGTTCCAGGTTGTCGCCGAGGGGTTTCTGGATGAGGACAGGGCTTCCATCGGGCAGCTCGGGCAGGACCGACGTGATGTGGGCCGCGGGCACAGCCACGTCGAACACGGCATCGGCCGGAGCCTTGCGGACTGCTTCGGCCAGGGAAGCATGAACTGTCGGCACCCCGAACTTTTCCGCCATGTACTCGGCCCGGTCGGTCCGGGGATCGAAGAGACCCGCTACCGGGTAGCTGGCCTTGGCATAGGCCGGATAGTGCGCGTCGTGCACGATGCCGCCGGCTCCGATGCTGACAATCGGACGCGGTGTGCGCGGTCTGGGTATGGACTGGTTGACGGTTGGCGATGGCATGGGGCTGACTCCGGGTTTCACTCGAATCTAGCAGAATGTTCCGGTGACGCGCGTTTCCGCCGCGGTCCGGCGGGAACCGGAGATCGTCCGGTCTGTTGTGAGTTAAAATCGGTGACCGGATCCACAGGCCTTGGACACGGTCTCCCGCACGTCGGGACTTCGGCGGAGTATTCAATTCCCCTTTTGCGAACAGCCCTGTACCGGCTTGGACGAGCCACCGACCAAAGGTGCCTTCTTCCGGCAAGCCGACAGGCCTCGATCGGCACTGCCCGCAACACCTTCTCCCTGAACCATGATCTTCGGTGAAATCATCCGCATCGCGCTGCGCGCGCTGACGGTCAACAAGCTGCGCAGTCTGCTGACCATGCTGGGCATCATCATTGGCATCTCGACCGCCACCGTCCTCATCTCCGCCGGCCAGGCGGTGGAGCGGTACATCTACGAACTGTTCGCCGGGATCGGCACCAATGTCCTCTTCGTGGTGCCCGGCCAGATGACGGAGAACCAGGATCCCACCGCCGAGCCGCGGTTTGGGGAGTTGACACTGAGCGATGCGCGTGCCCTCGCCAATCCACTGCTGGTGCCGGACATGGTCATGGTCGCGCCCGAAGCCGATGCCAGGGCAACCATCGTGCGCGGCGACGACGCCCTGGAAGTCGACCTGATTGCCATCGCCCCGCATCACAAGGAAATCCGGGGCTGGGACACCCAAATCGGAGAGTTCTTCTCGCAGGTCGACATGGACAGCCGACGCCGGGTGGCCATCCTGGGTCAGACCGCGTTCCAAAGCCTCTATTCGCCCAACGAGAACCCCCTGGATACGCAAATCCGGGTCAACGGCGTGGTGTTTAACGTTGTCGGGGTCATGAACGAAATTGGCATGAGCCAGTTCGGCAACCGCGACAACTCCGTTTTTCTGCCGTTCACCACCGCCATGGAACGGGTCCTGGATTGGAAGACCACGCGCGGCGACTACAAGGTGACGCAGATTCTGGTGTCGGTGTCCTCCGAGGACAGAATGGCCCAGGCCCAAATCGATATTGAGGAGGCGTTGCGCGAGCGCCATCGGATCGACTACTTTGAGGAGGACGACTTCTCCGTCATCAGCCAGACCGACTTCATAGGCGTGTTCGGAGACATCACGGCCGTGGTCACGGTGTTCCTGGGTGCGATTTCATTCGTGTCGCTGTTGGTGGGCGGCATCGGCATCATGAAC
>JAAXGZ010000091.1 GCA_012271135.1 Caldilineales bacterium
AGGTAGTTGAGCCAGGTGCGCCCGATGTCGCGTGCGGACAGGTTTTGCTTGAAGTGGTAGTCCTCCATCGCCCGCACAAAGGTGAACGTCCCCGAAATGTCGTCGTCGGTGACCACCAGCGGCACGTCCAGCATGTCGTGCACGTAGTAGTTGATCTCACCCAGGTGCTCATCGATCATTTCGATCGGCCACCCTTCGAAGGGACGTCCCAGATAGACGCCGATAATCTTGCCCAGCACGCCCGCGTAGACACGCTCGGCGTAGTCAGCCTGTAATGCCATCGGTCTTTACTCCTTCCGAATGGAGAGGGAATGGGGTTTGACGAAGATCTGTGCGCGTGCGGACCAACCAGCCTCCGGCACCGCAGCACCAGCGAACTGCGGTTTCCGCCCTACGCCATTGCGGTCAGACGGTCGTGCACCTCGGCCGCGTGTTGTGCCTCGGCCTGGGCCAGTTTCAGTGTCAGGGCAGCCAAGCCGTCGGCAAGGGAGTCCAAATCCATCCTGTTTCCCCTGGCCACGGTCCGGCGCCAGTGCTCTGGAACGGTGTCGGGTGCCATGGCCCCGGCGATGCTGCCGGCCATGCCGGCCGTGGAGTCGCAGTCCCGCCCGTAGTTGGCGGACGCCTGTACGGCACTGACGAAGTCACCGCCGGTTACCAGCAAGAGACCAAGGGCAGCCGGAACCTCCTCAATGCTGTGTTCACGGCTGGGTGTCCAGTCATTGGTGCGGTTGCCCCGGTCCCGGAACACCTCCGGCGCGGTGTCGTAGGGGGCGATCGCCTTTCTTACGACCGAGATACCCCGCCGCCAGTCGGAAACGCCCCGTACGGCTTGCCGCACCGCTGTCAGACAGTTGCGGGTGCCTTCGTGGGCCCGTTCCTCGACCACGTCAAAGAGTTCGCCAATAGAGATGCCGGGGATAAAGGCGGCCGACACGGCCACGGCCATCAGGCCCGCGGCCTCGAGCCCAAAACTGGTCTGGTGGGCCGAAAAGATGTCAATCGCATCCCGGTAGGCCAGATCCGGATTGCCCGCGTTGACAATCCCGACCGGCGCGGCGTACATGGCGGCGCCGCAGTTCACCATGTTGCCGGCACCCGCGCTGCGCGGTTCGGCGTTGGCCAGGGCATTGCGAATGTACACCCACTTCTCCGGGAAAAACAGCCGTTCCAGAAGCGTGGCCTCCCGGCCGTACTCCGCAATGAAGCGGGGCTCGTCCGCGATGCGGCCCGGCATAATGCGGGCGAAATCGTAGACGTCCAGCCGCTTGTCCTGCTCGATATAGATCTCGGACAGCAGCCGGATCATGTGCGTGTCGTCGGTGTGCCGGCCGTCCCCCTTGCCGATGTCCGACGGACCGTCCCAGGGCTCCACAAAATCCAGGATTTCGCCGTAGCGCTCCTTGATCTCCTCCGGATCCTTGCCTTCCGGCGGGGCGCCCAGGGCATCCCCGATCGCGCCTCCGTACAGGGAGCCGGCAATTCGTTCAACAAGGTTGGGCGAGGTTTGGTCAGGCATGGAAGTTCCGAAAATGAAAGAAGCCGATGGTCGGGAGAACGGCAACCAGGCACTGTGCCATGTCACTGTCTGGACACGACATGCACCCGACATTCCTGGCCGCCTCGCAGGGGCACGGGCATCAACACCGCGTCCGAAGAACGGAGCGGTGCCTGCAATGGGCAATGGAGCCGACCCAACAGCGACATTGGAGGGATCCGTTTGCGCCTGGCACCGAACATTCGGGCGGAACCGCGGACCCGGGGTGCCTACCCCTTGATCCCGCCTTGGCTTAGGCCGGCAATGAACCGGCGTTGCATGGCAAGGAACAGGATCAGCACCGGCGCAATCATCATGAAGGCGGCGGCGCTGGTCAGCGACCAGTCGCGTCCGAAGCGGCTGGTGAACTTGTAGTAGCTCAGGGCAACCGGAAACAGTTTGGGATTGGAGGTGAAGATCAGGGCCGTCTGGAACTCGTTCCACACGCCCAGGCCCACCACCAGACCCACCGTCAGGAAACCGGGCCAGGTCAACGGCAGGATCACGCGCGTAAAGACGGACACTTCGTTGGCCCCGTCGACCCGCGCGGCATCCTCGAAGTCGCGCGGAATCTGGACCATGAAGGCCCTCAGCAAAAAGGTGGCAAACGGCGCATTGAACGCTACGTAGAGGATGGCCAGGCCGTAGAGGGTGTTGGTCAACCCCATCTTGGACCACATATAGAACAGCGGCACAAGAAACAGCCAAATCGGCAGCGTCGAACCTACCAGCATGTAGCCCATGAAGCCGTTTTGGCCAGGAGGGTTGAGGCGGGCCAGGCTGTAGGCCGCCAAGCCAGTCAACACCAGTTCCACGAACACGGTCGTGACCACCAGGAAAACACTGTTGCCAATGGTGGTCGCAAACTCGCCCACCCGCCAAGCCTCGGGAAAGTTGGCCAGCGTGGGCCGCATCGGCAATCCCAGAGGATTGGCGATCAGTTCCTGCGGACTCTTGAAGGCATTCGAGACCAGGACCACCAGCGGTCCAATTGTGAAGACCACCAACAGGAGCAGAATCACGTAGTTGGGCACCAAACTGTCGGCGCGTCGGGATCCGAACATGACTTAAATCTCCCAGCCGCGGCGGCGCAACAACGCAAAGATCCCGATGATGATCCCGGCGAACATACTCATGGACAGACCGATGGCCGAGGCGTAACCGGCCTCGAACCGGTTGAACACCTGCTTGTACAGATAGGAGCCCAGCACCTCGGAGGAATTGGCCGGACCGCCCTGGGTCAGGATCCAGACGTAGTCGAAAACCAGGAACGACCAAATCGCCACCAGCATCATCATGAAGGCCAACGTCGGCAGGATGCCCGGAATGGTCACGTGGATGAATTCGTTGAGGCGGTTGGCCCCGTCAATCTTGGCCGCGTCGTACAGGTCCTGGGATATGCCCTGCATCGCGGTCAGGAACAGCACCATCAGGAAGCCCCAGAAGTGCCAGTTGTCCACGAAGGCGATCGACATGAGGGCGGTTTCGGTCTTGCCCAGAAAGGCCGTGCCGAAGACGGCCAACTGGTCGGTACCCAGTGTGTTCTCTCCCCACTGGGCCACCTGGGCACCGAGGCCCAGGCGCGGACTCATGAGATTGCGCCAGATGTTGGCGTTGATGACGCTCGGCAGCACATAGGGAATGAAGAGCAGGGTCCGAAACCACATGGCTCCCTTCCTCACCGGCGCCAGCAGCTGAGCCGCAACCAGCGCCATCGCGAACGGAACGGTCAGGAAGACAAGCAGCCACTTCACATTGTTGAAGAGGGCGCTGCGGTACGAGGAGTCGTCGAAGATCATCTGCTGGAAATTTTCGAAGCCAACCCACTCGGCGGCACCGATGCCGGACCAGTCCGTCATGGAGTAGTAGAAGGACTGAACCGAGGGGACGATCACCACGATGAAGTGGACCAGCAGAATTGGTGCGATGAACAGCCACGGAACCACCTTTTGGCGCAGGAAACGCGCCCGGGTGGCCGCGGCAGAACGCACATAGGTCCTCGGCGGCACGGGTGCCGCCGAAGCCATTTCAGGATTCAATGCCATGGAACCGGACCCGCTGCGATGACGGAGTTCAGCGCCGCACCGGACAGTTTCGGCTGTCCGGTGCGGAAAGATTCAAGACGCTTGGCCGCGCCCCGTGCCGCATTGACTACTGGCGTTCGGGGATCGGCGGGATGGCGCCGGCCGAGAACTCCTCCTGGAACAGCTCGTCCAGGCCCTGGAGGTACTCCTCGGCCGTGATGTCGCCGGACCAGACCCGTTCGATTTCCTCGTAGATGTAGGCATCGCTCTTGGGCGGCCAGAAGGTCCACGTGGTGTAGCCGTAGCCGCCGCTGTCGGAAGCCGCCGCCAGGTCGATGAAGATGGCCGCAATGCGCGGATCCACACCTTCCATGGCATCGTCGGTCAGGCGCACGGGGGCGGGAGCCTTGCCACAGTTGCGGAGCAGCGCAGCCTGGCTCTCGGGCGAGAAGCTATAGGACAGGAACTCGGCCACCGCTTCCGGATGCTCGGAGTTGCGGTTGATGGACGAGGTGTTGCCCATGCCAATCGTGTAGATCGGATCCCCGGTCTGGGACGGAGTCGGGACCCAGTCCCACTCCATGCCGCCATTTTCCTCGGTGAAATACAGCGTGTCGAGGTCGGCAGCCACCCAGGTACCCTCGATGTTCATGGCCGCCTCGCCGCGGCCAAGCATGCCGCGCACATCGTCGAACGTCAAGGTGTAGTAGAGCTCAAGGCCGCCGGTAAACCAACCGTTCTGCTGCGCTTCGTCCAGCAGTTCAACGGAGGTCACGAAGTCCTCGTGCGTCCACGGAATCTGGCCGGTTAGGGCCTCGTAGACGCGGTCCGGGCCGGCCACGTGGTTGAAGTACTCGCCCACATGCCACTCGTTGGCCGGGCGCCATTCGGCATTGGTGTGTGCAAACGGAACGATATCGTCCGCCGCAATGACCGCCGCCAGCTCGTACAGCTCGGCCACGGTGGAGGGCGGGTTCCAGCCCTTCTGCTCGAACAGGGTCTTGTTGTAATACAGGACCAGGGTTTCGAGTTCGTCGGCCAGCGAGTAGATGGTGCCTTCAACCTCGCCCAGGCTTAGGGCCCAGTCGACAAACAGGTCGTCCCAACCCTCCGAAGCGACGTAGTCGTCCAGGGGCAGCAGCTGACCGGCCTGCGCCAGCTCGAACACGAAGGACGGACCGGGGGTGCGGACGATGTCCGGGCCTTCACCGGCCGCGAGGGCCGTGCGGGTGGCGTTCCAGGCTTCGGGCTGGGCCACGGCGTCCACGAAGATCGTGTCGCTCATCTCATTGAAGGGATCAATGACGGTGGTTTGGTAGCAAGTGGCGCCTTCACCACCCGACGGCGGGTTGTACCAGAACGAAATTACGGCCTTTTCGGCCTCGGCGGCAGCGTCGTCGGCAGTCGGTACCGCGGGCGCACAGGCGGACAGCACCAGCGACAGCAGGAGCAATACGGAAACGACCAGTCGTTTGCGCATGAAGGGATCCTCCACTCACATTGGGAATTGGGCAACAGCAGGCGCACGCACGCGGTTGACCGTCCCGAAGGGCGACCGGACTGGAACAACCTCCATCCTCGACAGTCCCACCAAGGGCCTGCCTCGGGTGGATATTCCCGAATAGCGGTGTACGCAGGCCGCGGGATGTTAACACGGTGAAGGGATTTCGGGGGCTTTTTGACGTTGCCCGGGATCGTCTCGGGGGCGTTATGGGACAGTCAAACCTGAAGGCCGCAAGCCGCAACGGGAAATTGGAACCGAACGCAATGCACCACAGACACGGTGTGGGGCTTGAACATCTCCACATCATGGTACATATGATGCCCAGAAACACAAATGAACTATAATATATACATTCAATTTCCTATATGGTCCATCCATGGCCCTATCCGATCGTAAATACAAGATATTGTTTGACTGTGACAGCATTGCCAAGTCCTGGATCGTCCTTGCCTGCCGGCGGCTGGGACTGGGAGCTCCCGATCTGGCCTCCGTGCGCGACCTGCCCACGGTCCGCGACCTGTCGGCCTGGGGCAATCTGCTGGAGCAGATCCAGGATCGCTGCTGGCGCTTCCGCACCCGGCAGGGCGAGAGCATGCTGCTGGCTTGCGAGGTGCAGTCCCGGTCGGACTATCTGATTATGATGCGCCTGGTGGCCTACGCCAGCGGCACGGTGGTCGCGCTGGACCGCGCCGAGCACTTCAGTTCCCGGCGGCCGCCGCCCCTGCCCTGCCTGCTCCTGGTCTACACGGGGGCGCAGGCCTGGGTCCCGCCGGGCCTGGACGTACTCACGGGCTGGCGCGCGGGCGGCCCGGAGTCGCCGTTCCCATTCCTCTACATGGACATCCTGCACGATGACTTCCGCGCCTGGGGCCTGCCGCGGGCGCTGGAGCTGATGGTGCAGGCCGAGGGCACGCGGACACCCACCGAGCTGCTGGCAGGGGGCTTTCTGGAGGGTGTCGCGTCCCTGCCGGACCCGCATGCGGTACGCGCCCTGGTGGACTTTATGAAGACAACGATGATGGGCTGGGCGGCACAGAGCGTTCACGACCGGGCAATCCTGAATGCACTACACTTGGACTTGGAGACGGTCACAACCCCCGAGGAGTTGGCAATGGCAGCACGGGAGTACCAGCGCGGCTACTACGCGGTCAAGGAGGAAGGACGACGGGAAGGACGACGGGAAGGGCGGCAGGAAGGCTCGCGTCAAACCAAGGTCGACCTGATGGTCGACATGCTGCTGCCGGTAACCGGTGCGGATTTCGAGGAGGAACTCCGCACGCTGCTTGGCGACGAAGTGCTTGTTTCCCGTCTGGACGTGAACACGGTCGTGGATCTCAGGATTCGATACGGCACGAACCCGCCAGCGCTGCGCCAGGCCGTTCGCAGCCAACTGGGCAACCCCGGCCGCACAGTCTGATCAGTAGACAGCCAAGCCGGGCACCGACACGAAAGCAGTTCATTGGCAAACCGATGCTTGCACGATCGTCAGTGCATGGGAATCGGTGACGTACCCGGCAACCTGAAACCGGGCCTGATGCGTCATGGGTACGGGCCAAACCCAACAAAGCTGAAACCCTTCCCCTGAACGGCTCCCTTCCGACCTTGTCCGGCCCTGTGCTAATCTGCCTGCCGCCCGCCCGGCCTGGGCGGAATCCCCCATCCCCCAGACCAACCCCAACCCGTTTTGGATTTCCATTCACCGTATCGGCACGGTTTCGTACGGGTCGGCCTTTGCACGCCCCGCGTATGTCTCGCGGACCCAGCCGCCAATGCCAGGGAAACCCTTAAGGCCCTTCGGGACTGCCACGCCCGCGGCGCGGCCTTGGCCCTGTTTCCTGAACTTGGCCTCAGCGGCTACAGCATCGACGACCTCCTGCACCAGGATGCGCTCCTACAGGGCGTTCTCGAGGGCCTGACCGAACTCCTGGCCACCTCCCGCGATCTTTCCACGGTCGGCATCGTTGGCGCTCCGCTTCGCTTCGGCGGACACCTCTTCAACTGTGCGGTCGTATTCCAGTCGGGGGCCATCCTGGGTGTGGTGCCCAAGACCTACCTGCCCAACTACCGGGAGTTCTACGAAAAACGGCACTTCACTTCGGCCAGTCACACCAACCGGACCGAGGCCGACTTTCTGGGCCAAATCGTGCCCTTCGGCAACCATCTGCTCTTTGCCGCCGACGGTGTGCCCGACATCACGTTCCACGTCGAGATTTGCGAGGATGTCTGGACACCCATCCCACCCAGTGCCCATGCGGCCTTGGCCGGGGCCACGATCCTGGCCAATCTGTCCGCCAGCAACATCACAACCGGCAAGGGCGTCTGGCGCCACCAGTTGTGCGCGGCCCATTCCGGCCGCTGCATTGCCGCCTACCTGTATGCCGCCGCCGGCTGGGGCGAGTCAACCACGGACATGGCTTGGGACGGGCATGCCATCGCCTACGAAAATGGCCGGCTGCTGGCGGAATCGGAACGGTTTCGGCACGACAGCCACACCACCCTGGTGGATCTGGATTGCCGGCAACTCGTCCAGGACCGCATGCGGCTGACCAGCTTCGGAGACAGCGCCCGCATCCACCGCGACGCTGTGGCGCGCATGGAAACGGTGACCTTCCGTTGGGACCCGCCCGACCATGCCCGTGGCCTGTTGCGGGCGATCGAACGGTTCCCGTACGTGCCCAGCGGCCAAACCGAACGCCACGAACGCGCGGCGGAGGTATACAACATCCAGGTGTCGGGGCTGGCACAGCGGCTTGAGGCGACCGGGATCCGCAAACTCGTCATCGGCGTGTCCGGCGGTCTGGACTCGACCCAGGCCCTGATTGTCTCGGCCAAGACCATGGACACCCTGGACCTGCCGCGCAGGGACATCCTGGCCTATACCATGCCGGGGTTCGCCACGACCGCCGGCACCCGGTCCAACGCCCATGCCCTGATGAACGCCCTTGGGGTTTCGGCCAGGGAGATCGACATCGTTCCCAGCTCGATGCAGATGTTTCGGGATTTGGGACACCCGTTTGCCGAAGAGGAAGCGGAGTACGACGTCACCTTCGAAAACGTGCAGGCGGGAGAACGGACGTCCCACCTGTTCAGGCTGGCCAACCACAATGATGCCTTGGTGGTCGGTACCGGTGACCTGAGCGAAATGGCACTGGGTTGGGCCACTTACGGCGTGGGCGACCAGATGAGCCACTACAACGTCAACGGCTCCGTGCCCAAGACCCTGATCCAGCACCTGATCCGCTGGAACATCCACTCGGGGCAGTTCGATGAAGCAACCGGTGCCGTGCTGCAACGCATCCTGGACACCGAGATCTCTCCGGAACTCGTGCCGGGCGGCGATGGCGACAGCCAACCGGCTCAGAAGACCGAGGAGACGATCGGCCCCTACGAACTGCAGGACTTCCACCTCTATTACATCTCTCGCTTCGGCCATGCCCCATCCAAGGTGGCTTGGCTCGCCCTGCAGGCCTGGGGTGACCGCGGCCAGGGTGCCTGGCCGGAGTTTCTGGCCGAGGATGCGCGCAACGAGTACTCGCTGGCGGAGATCAAGCACTGGCTAAACGTGTTCCTGTTCCGGTTCTTTCAGATATCGCAGTTCAAGCGTACGGCCGTGCCCAACAGTCCCAAGGTGGGTTCGGGTGGCTCCCTGTCGCCCCGCGGCGATTGGCGTGCACCCAGCGATGCACCAGCCACTGTCTGGCTCGATGAACTGGCTCGGAACGTCCCGGACCAATCCGATCCAAAAGGATCCGGCTAATCCATACAAAAGCAGAGAGGAGACCGACTTCGGCCCCCTCTCTGCACCTAACGGAGACGACGGGATTTGAACCCGCGACCTTCGGCTTGACAGGCCGATATGCTAACCGCTACACCACGCCTCCACGCTGGGATCGGGATTGTAAAACAGAATGGGCCAATTTGCCTTGAATTAGTCCGAGTTTGGCCGATGTCGCCGGTCGGGTTCAAGGTTCCGACGTTGGTCCCGCAACAAACCCATGCGAATTGCTTCTACTGCCGGGGGACGGTCCTGGGGCCGGAATCCACCCGTTCCGCAACCGATAGTCGCGGCACAGCCTTCAGCGCCCCAGACGCCGATCCTCGGCTGCCAGCCACTCCCAGGGATTGAAGGGTGCCGGTTCCGGTTCAGGCGACAGGCCCGCGGCCTTCCTGAACTCAACCAGGGGATGACTGCGCGGCAAGTCCGCAATTGAAACCAGCCGTCGCTCCACCGCGGACAGGAAAATAGCGTTGATCACCTCCAGGACATGGCGGCCTTCCTGGCCGCTGCTGGGATGGTCCCGATCCTCGTCCAGGGCCCGTGCGTAGTGGTCCACAAAGGTGTATTCATCCACCTGACAGTCCATGCCCGGATCCCAAGTGTCGGGGACAAGAGGTTCCAGCGGTTCCCAGTGGGCGTTTTCGTCGGGCGGGTTGCTGAGGTTCGGACCGGGAGGGATTGCCGGAGAAGGCAGCCAAAAGGCACCGTGCGGTCGCCACAGAAGGCGTCCTTCGGAGCCGTACACTTCGACCACGTGGGCATTGAGATCCATCGTCTCGAAGCGGTGCTGCAACAATGTCGCGCAGACCCCGTTCTCGAACTCCAGCAGGGCCGTCACGTTTTCGCCGGCCACGATGCCCATGCCGGCCGGGGAATGCAACACATCTTCCGGGCCAATGTCGCGCCCGTCGGTCAGGACGCTGGCCGCGACCGTTCGGACGTGGCCGGACAACTCGAAGAGCATGTTCAGGAGGTGGGTGCCGATGTTGGGCAGGCCGTAGCCTCCGTAGTATCCCTTGCCGCTGGCATACATGTAGCGCAACTTGCCGATGCGGCCTTCCTGCAGTGCCTTGGCAATCGCGGCCGCAGCCGGCGCGGTCCGCCATTGGTGATGCACCGCTATCCGCAGTTGGCGGCTGCGCGCCAGACTCAACAGCTCGTCGGCCTGATCGAGATGTTCACTAACCGGCTTTTCCACATCGATGTGGCATCCGTGTTCCAGGACCCGCTTGGCCAAGGGGAAATGAAACTGGGTGGCAGTCGGAATCAGAACGATGTCCGGGCGTTCCTTCACAATCATATCTTCCAGGTCGGCGTACAGCGAGGACACCCCCAACTCCGCTCCCAACTGGTTCAGCCGCTCCCGATCGATGTCGCATAAGGCGCGCAGATTCATGCGCGGATGGGCCTTGTAGGCCCTCGCCTGGGCCCTGCCCCGGTGACCGCAGCCAAGCAGACAAACCTGATACACATCTTTCATGGAACTATCCGATTGATTGGATGTTGGCGGGAAGGATTGTTGCAAAACCGCCGCACAAACTCGGCAATCCGAAAGCGCGCTGCGGCGCAACAAGGAAATTGTCCTCTCTTCCGAACCATGCACGTGCACCGCTCAGGATCCTCCACCGCAGATGGGATGCTTCAGGTACTGCCGATCACAGCTCGGCCGGCTCCAAGATGGATAATGCAGGACTGGACCGGTGGCTCCCACATGCATCGGAACCCGGATGTCCGGCCCTCACGGTCCCGCAAACCCATGGGATTCGAGCACGCTGTTCCACCCGAGTTCCCGACAAGACCCCACATTCATGAACAGCCAGTCCCCACCGGACGATGTCCGATCCGCCATTGTGCGGATGACCGCGGTCGCGTCGGATCGGGAATTCAAGCGGCGCCTCGACGATCTGATCGGCCGTTTGCATCCGGAAACCATTCTGGAGGGAGTTGTGGATTTCCTGGACGACGCGGACTTCAAGACGCGCAACACACTCGGGCGGATCGTGAGGCGTCTTGATCGCCAACGGGCAATCGAGGTCCTCAACGCCGTGATCCTCAACAGTCGACGATCATCCCAGGCGCGCCTCTCCGCCGCCACGCTTCTGGAAACCTACCTCGAAACCGAAGTGGAAACGTCATATCTGGAGGATGTCGGCGACCAAAACGAGGTGATTCTGGCAAGTCTCAGGGAAGCGCTGTCGGCCCGGACCCAATTCCCGGCCGTCCTGGTGGAGTACGCCCGGCAGTTTGCCGAGATTGAGCCGGAGCAGCGCGCCCGTGTTCACCAAGTGCTGCGGTACCTGTCGGAGACTGACGCCTGCGCGGTTCTGGCCGCCATGGCCCTGAACCCGGTGGATATCGTCGCGGAGGAAGCGCTCGATCTCTTGGGGGCACTGCCTTCCGCCGCGGCGGAAGGCACACTCTACTGCCTGATGCACAGCCTCTATTTGCATCCTCAACGCCAGATCCGGACCCGGACCCTGTGGCGTCGCCTACGATTCAGCGGTTGTGGACACGCACCCCTGCCGCTGGATCAGGGCCTCACGGCGGAGATCCTCGGCTTCGGACCGGATGCATCCGTCATCGCCGTGTTGGCCGCAAACGAGGACGAGCCCCTACTGTTCGCCTTCAACATTGTGTCCGGCATCACGGCCTGGTCCGGGTTGCCGCAGGTGCCGGCGCGCAACGGGCCGGCACCGCAGGGCAGGTTCCTTGAAGAGCCGGTGCAGGTTCCAATCCAGGCCTTCTTTGGGTTCCTGCACAACACAATGAACAACCTGGTCATCCGCGACGAGATTCGTCTGCGCGGTACATCAGGCGCGAATGTTCCGGCCTATCCCGACCTGTACCAGGCGGAAATCCAGCGTCTGTGGAACTTCCAACCACCGGAACTGGTGGCGAGGTCCATTGACATCGGCCCGTGGGAGGGACCGGACGTCCACAATTGGCTGGCGGCCCACCTGCCCAATGCCACTCTGGCACGCGAACTCAATGCGGGAAGAATGTTCCAGCCGCTGCTGAAGACCTTGCGGGGCTGGCAAGTTGGCCAGGAGGTTCACAATCCGGTACTTGGCGAATACGAGAAGCTGTACTGGTGGCTGGAGGCCCATATCTTGATTGCGCAAGCCAGCAGCGATACGGCCCAAGCCGGCCTTCTGGTGCAGGTTCAGGAAACGGTCAGACACCGCCGCGACGAGCTATGGAGTGCGATTGGGCAACCGTAATGCACTTCACGTACTGATGCCCTCGCGCAACCAGGAAATCTGAGGCGCGTTGCCTCCCAAGTTCCCGGTGGCCGGCCCCTGAGGAAGGCCAGGGTGCGGGGTCCGTCAGGCGACGAACCCGCCGGCGCGCCGCGCTGACGCAGAAAGCAACCGGCGGAGAGATGCGTCTAGCCGCGGGAGCGGGACACCACGGACCGCCCGCGTCCGAAGCCCGGGGACCGGCGTGCGGACACCAGCGCCCTTGCCACTCCGGGGGCGGCAACCGAAAGCCGCGGGCGCGCGGGCAGTCCGGCAGGGAGGACCACCACCGGGGCTCCGGAACGTCTCACCAGGGCCGACGCCACACTGCCCATCATCCATCTTGAGAGCCCGGTACGTCCGTGGGTGGTCATCGCGATCAGGGTTTGGGGTGTCGCGTGTGTCAAGTTCAGGAGAGCCCGAACTGCCGACCCTACCAGCACCTGGCTCCGGACTGTCAATCCCTTGTCTCTGAGATGTTGCGCAACCTGTTCCAGATATTCGGTGGCTTCCCAGTTCACTTCTTCTCTGAATGCGGGCACCTTGAAACCCAAATCGGTGTCGGTGTAGGTGGGGTGCTCCGTTCTTACCACCCTGGCAAGCAGAACCTCCATTGAAAGAATACGCGCCAACCACTCAACATAGGGCAGTGCGCGTTGTGCGAGCTCGGATCCGTCGAGGGGCACAACGATGGTGGTTAGGGGTGCACCTTCCTCCCGGTTCTTCTTCGCCCTCGCCGGTGTCACGGTCAGCACCGGAACGTTGGAGGCACGAATCACCCTGTCGGTGATGCTGCCCAGGATACTGCGGCCGATCGGGTTTCGGCCATGGGTTGACATCGCGATCAGGCCGCACCCTTCTTCCTCGGAAACGCGCAAAATCTCCTCGGCAGGATCGCCGATGGTAACAGTGGCCCTTGCCTCTATCCCATCATCCTTCAGACAGGCGGCAACCCCGTGCAAGGTGTCTTGGGCATGCACCCGGGAACTTTCCTCAATCCGGGCCCGGCATATGGCCATGGGTTCCCCAGCCGACGTAGACACGGTGGACATGACCGAGGCGGGACAGTCGATGGCATCGGGATCAACAGCGGTAAGCAACACGAGGGGAATGTTGGCCTTCCCGGCAATTTGCAAAACATAGGGAAGGATGCCCTTTGCCACGTCGGACCCATCCAATGGAACCAGAATGGGCTGGGACAGGATATTGATGGCACCGTCGTCCACGACATCATTCACGGTCATGGCTACCCCCTGCCTTGTGCAACATTCCATTGCCGCATCGTAGTACACGGTCTGACAGGCGAATGTACCCCGAATACAGACGGGCGCTGCTTCGGTTTCGTTAATGTTGGTCTGCACCCGGCATTGGCAACTCCGGGTAAAAAAGCTCCGTTTCCCTGCCTCAGGCCCTGGTGTGTTCCCTACGCACCGTGTACCGTCAGCACTCCAAGCCACAGGCCATCCACGGCCCGCGGGTCAACACCTTCATCGGGCACGGCCATGGCCGCACCGCGTCTCTTCGGATCGCCCCACCCTGTTTTGTCTGCCGGGCCAACACGTACCCGGCTCGGAGCCAGGTGTGCCGTCAGTAGATGCCCAGTTCGTCCTTGGCCTCGTCGGACATCATGTCGGGCGACCAGAATGGCGTCCACACCAGATGCACGTTCACCGTTTCCAGTTCCGGGAAGGCCTTCTGCGCCTCGTCCTGCACCGACTTGATGATCTGCGGACCGGCCGGGCATCCCGGGCTGGTCAGAGTCATCGTGACGTCAGCCACCGTTTCGCTGGCCATTTCCACATCGTAGATCAGGCCCAGATCGACGATGTTCATCATCAATTCCGGGTCCATGACCTTTTCCTGCAGCACGTTCAGGACCGCGTCCTTGTCGGGCATGGCGTTGCTCCTTGCAGTGTCTTGGTTGGGCCGAACCGCTCCCGTTCAGTCGAGCACGGCCACCCAGATGTCAGTTCCGTCCACCCGCGTCTCGTACCGGACGGCCGGCTGAAAGGCCGGCATGCACAGCGCCGCCCCGGTCCTGATGTCAAATCGGGCCCCATGCCGCGGACACTGCACTTCCTGGCCGTCGATGAGGTCGCCCTCCACCAACGGGCCGCCGTCGTGCGTGCACATGTCCTCCAGGGCATGAATCTCCCCGCCCAGGTTGAACAGGGCGATACGGCTCAGCCCCACCTCGACCAAGTGGGGATAGCCCTCTGGAACCTCGGCCAGCGTGGCCACTTTCACAAAGCCGTTCATGTCGGCGGCTGCGCCCATCAGTCGAGTTCCTCTTCTTCCAGTTGGTCCAGGCCGTAGATGCCCTTCTTGAGCACCTTCAGCGACAGCATCGCGCACTTCATGCGCACAGGGCCGATTTCGATGCCCAGCATGTCCAGGATGTCCTCGCGCGTCCAGGTCTTCACCTCATCGAGGCTTTCGTGGAGGATTTCCTCCATCAGCATGGAAGCCGAGGCCAGGCTGATGGCACAGCCCTTGCCATCGAAGGCCACACCCCTAATGATCCCCTCGTCGTCGACCTTGAGTTCGATCGTCAGTTCGTCGCCGCAAAAGGGATTCAGGTCATGCGCCTTGTAGTCCGGAGCTTCCAGGCAGCCGTAATGGCGCGGATGCCTGTAGTGATCGATAATCGCCTCACGGTACAGTTGATCCATGGTGTGGAACGCTCCGGTCAGAAAATCCGACGGGCCCGTTCGATGCCAGCGGCCAGGCGATCGATCTCGGACTCGGTGTTGTAAAGGTAGAAGCTGGCCCGCGCACTCGCAATCAGATCCAGGGACTGATGCAGTGGCTGAGCACAGTGGTGGCCGGCTCGGATCGCCACGCCATCCAAATCAAGGATGGCCGCGAGGTCGTGCGGATGGACTTCGTCCACGTGGAAGGACACCAGGCCCATCCGCTCCTCCGGTCCCGGTCCCAGAATGCGCACGCCCTCGATTTCGACCAGCTGGTTGTAGGCATAGTTGGTCAGATAGGCGCTATGGCTGGCCACGTTGTCCATGCCCAGGTCCATCAGGTACTCGGCTGCGGCCCCCAGGCCCACGGCCTCGGCAATGGCCGGCGTTCCCGCCTCGAACTTGTAGGGAAGTTCGTTCCAACGACTGCCCTCCAACGTGACCTCCCGAATCATCTCGCCGCCGCCCATCCAGGGGGGCATTGCCTGCAGCAGCTCGCGCCGTGCCCACAAGAGGCCGATGCCGGTCGGACCGCACATTTTGTGTCCGCTGTAGACGTAGAAGTCGACCCCGAGCGCTTGCACGTCCACCGGCAGGTGCGGTACCCCTTGCGCACCGTCCACCAACACCAGAGCGCCCGCGGCATGGGCCTCTGCCGTCAGTTCCGCCACCGGGTTGACGGTGCCCAGCACATTGCTCACATGGGTAAAGCAAACCAGCTTCGGATCCTCGGCCATCAGGGAACCAAACACTTCCCGGTCCAGGTGACCTTCCGGAGTCACGGGCACGTACCGGAGCGTGAAGCCCCGTTCCGCCTGCAGGATCTGCCAAGGAACGATGTTGCTGTGGTGCTCCATGACGGTGGTGACCACCGTGTCACCCGGTCCCAGGTTGGCACGGCCCCAGGACCCGGCCACCAGATTGATGCCTTCCGTGGTATTACGGACATAGACACACTCTCGGCTGCTGGACGCGTTGATCAGGCGACCTGCATTCTGGCGCGCATCCTCGTAGAGTGTCGTGGCTTCCTCGCTCAGCGTATGTACGCCGCGGTGGACGTTGGCGTGGCTCGTGCGGTAGTAGTGGGCCATGGCCTCCAGGACTACCGCAGGCTTTTGGCTGGATGCCGCGTTGTCCAGATAGACGAGCTGTACGCCGCCCTGGACCTTGCGCTCCATGATCGGGAACTGGGAGCGCACGGCCGCCCAGTCCAAGGTTCCGTCGGCGGCAGCCGCCGCACGACCGTTCAGGTTTCGGGGCATGGCCATCGCTCAACCGCCAATCTTGCGTTCAATCACATGTTCCAGCTTGTGCACCATGGATTCCACCGGCACGCGTTCGAGCACGGCCTGGAAGAACCCCTGCACAATCAGCCGCTCCGCCTGCGGACGCGAGAGGCCGCGCGCCATCAGGTAAAAGACGTACTCGTCCTCAACCTGGGCGGCCGTGGCCGCGTGCGTGCAACGTACGTCGTTCGCCTCGATTTCCAGCCCCGGAATGCTGTCGGCCCGGGTGCGGGAGTCGAGCAGCAGATTGCCGTTGCGCTGGAAGGCATCCGTCTGCTGCGCCTCGGGAGCAACGCGGATGTTCCCCATGTAGACACTGCGTGCCCGATCCTTGAGCGCACCGTTGAACAGCAGATCACTGAAGCAGTGCGGCGCCTCATGCAGCTGTAGTGTCTGATGGTCAATGTGCTGCCGGCCGGTCGGGAAATAAATGCCCAGCAGGTCGGCGTGGCCGCCGGGACCCCGCAGGACCAGGTCCAGGAAGGCCTTGGTCAACATGCTGCCCCAACTGACTTGAATCCAGCGCAGGTCCGCATCCCGTTCCAGGTGGGCCCGGCCGTGCATCAAGTTCCACGCCGACGTATCCAGGTCCTGGAGGTTCATGTAGCGCACCCTTGATCCGGGTGCCTGCACGATTTCCACCACGGAGTTCTGAAACCCGCGGCTCGCTCCAAGCAGATCATCCACCACCGTTATTTCGGCGCCTTCCTCCGCCACCACCAGCGTGTGGTGGTGGCCGGCCTGGCCCTCTCCCTGCCAATTGATGATTTGCAGGGGCAGTTCGACCCGGGTGTTGCGCGGCACGTGGATGAGCGTGCCGGAGTCCCAAAGGGCTCCGTGCAGGGCCGTGAACACGTCGGTTTCCACCGGTACCACGCGGGTCATGAAGTATTCCCGCAGGAAATCCTCGTGCTCCCGCACGGCTAGGTCCAGCGGCTTGAAGATGACCCCCTGCTCCTCCAGGGCCGCCACCCCGACGCGGTAGTGCATCAGGCCGTTCTCGAAGATGAGCGTTGCAGCACTCTCCATCTCGTTGAGTTCGGCCTGGAGCAAGGGCAACAGCGCCTCTTCGCCCACACGCCCCTCGTGGGTCGGGCTGTAGCTGAAGTTGTCCGGATCGAGACCGGTCAGGCGCGTGCGCCGCCAGGCCTCGTCCGTCAGCGAAGGCCAAGGCATGGCCTTGGCCGCGGTCCAGGCCTGTTCCCGAAACCGGCGCATCCAGGCACCTTCGCCGCGGGCCTCGGAACGGGCCAGCAGCGCATCCCGGGACGGATCGGTGCCGTTTACCGCCGGCGCGGAAACCCCGGCCGGTACTTGCGTGTGGTTCAACACGGTACTCACCTGCGCCTGGTCAGCCAATGCTGCCTTCCATCTGCAGCTGGATCAGCCGGTTCATTTCCACGGCGTACTCCATGGGCAGTTCCTTGACCAGTGGCTCGATGAAGCCGCCGACAATCATGGCCGCCGCCTCATCCTCGTCAATGCCCCGGCTCATCAGGTAGAACAGCTGCTCCTCCCCGATGCGGCTGACCGACGCCTCGTGGCCGACTTTGACGTCATCCTCTTCAATCTCGATGTAGGGGTAGGTGTCCGAGCGGCTTTCCTCGTCCAGGAGCAGGGCGTCGCACACCACACTGCTGCTGCTGTGCACCGCACCCGGCGCAACCTTCAGCAGGCCGCGGTAGCTGGCGCGCCCCCCGTTCTTGGAGATGGACTTGGAAACAATCTTCGAGCTGGTGTCGGGCGCCGCATGCACCACCTTGGCCCCGGCGTCCTGGTGCTGTCCCTTACCAGCGAAGGCAATGGACAGGATCTCGCCGTGAGCCTTGGGGCCCATCATGTAGACGGCCGGGTACTTCATTGTCACCTTGCTGCCCAGATTGCCGTCGATCCACTCCATCGTGCCGCCGGCCTCCGCCACAGCCCGCTTGGTGACCAGGTTGTACACGTCCGTGCTCCAGTTCTGGATCGTCGTGTAGCGGCAGCGGGCATTCTCCTTGACGAAGATCTCCACCACGGCACTGTGGAGCGAATTGGAGGAGTAGACGGGAGCCGTGCAGCCCTCCACGTAGTGGACGTTGGCCCCCTCCTCGACAATGATCAGGGTGCGCTCGAACTGGCCCATGTTCTCGGCGTTGATCCGGAAGTAGGCCTGCAGCGGGATATCCAGGTGCACGCCCTTGGGCACGTAGACGAAGCTGCCTCCGCTCCAGACCGCGCTGTTGAGGGCCGCGAACTTGTTGTCGGCGGCCGGAATCACGGTCGCGAAGTACTCGCGCACGATGTCCTCGTGCTCGCGCAGGCCGCTGTCCATGTCCTTGAAGATAACCCCGTGCTTCTCCCACTCTTCCTGGAGGCTGTGGTAGATGACCTCGGAGTCGTACTGGGCACCAACCCCGGCCAGGAACTTGCGCTCGGCCTCGGGAATGCCCAGCCGATCGAAGGTTGTCTTGATGTCCTCGGGCACATCGTCCCAACTGCGTCCCTGGTTCTCCGTTGGGCGCAGGTAATAGTAGATGTCGTCGAAGTCGATGCCGGACAGATCGGCACCCCACTCCGGCATGCTCTTGGCCAGGAAGATGTCCAGGGCCTCGTGCCGGAAGGTGCGCATCCACGCCGGTTCTTCCTTGATGTCGGCGATCTGGTCGACGGTGTCGTGGGAGAGCCCCTTTTCGGTCTTGAAGACGCCTTCCACGTCGTCGTGGAAACCGAATTCGTAGTCTTCCTTGACTCCCGAAAGGTGCTGCTGGTCGGCGATTGTGGCCATGTCGTGTTTCTCCTTTGCTTGCGGCCCGGTCAGGCCATCAGCTCCGTTGGGCCGAACTGTTCCTCGACCCAGTTGTATCCCTTCTCTTCCAGCTCCAATGCGACTTCCGGACCGCCGGTCATGACGATGCGTCCATCGTGGAAGATGCTGACGTAGTTGGGTTTGATGTAGTTGAGAATGCGCTGGTAGTG